>JALFRV010000256.1 GCA_022778905.1 Prevotella sp.
TGAACGCCGCCGGCAGGAGTGGAAACGCAGTGGCCGGGTTCGGGCAGTGCGGTGCCGAGAACGCCGGAGCCGATGATGCAGCGCTCTTTCGGGAAAACCTTGAAGAGGTTGTCATCGTTGCCGAGGCCGTTTATGAGGGAAACAGCGACGGTGGTGTCGCCCACGACGGGCAGAGAGTCCTGAATTGCCTGCTCGAGCTGGGTTGCCTTGGTCATGTAGATGATGACATCGACCTTACCCTCGGCCTCTGCCGCTGCGGCAGAGCTGGTGTAGGTGCGGAAGCCCTTGAGCTGATAATTATAATCGGTGTAAGCACCGTTCTCTTCCTGATGGATGGTGAAGTGCATGCCGTCCTCGGCAACCTTCTTCATGTGAGCCTCATAACGGTCGATGAGGATCATGTCTGCGCCGCCCTTTTTGAGGTAAGAAGCAAAAACGCTGCCTGCTGCGCCGGAACCATACATTGCAATTTTCATTTTTATTCGTCTCCTTATAAAAATTGATAACTTATTATTGTTTGCAATACTGCTTATCGTAGTTTTGCTGTATTGTCTGAATCATGAGCGTCAGCGCCCCGTTGACGGGGGTGGGGATACCGAGCTCGCGGCTGTAGCGCACGATGGCGCCGTTTAAAAGCTCGACCTCGGTCTGACGCTGGTGGATAAGAACATCCTGTGTCATGGAGGGATAGTATTTTGCAAAGCCCTCTCTGAGTCTTTCAAGCTCCTCGAGCATCTCCTCCCAGAGATCGACGCCCGTGAGCGCTTTGGCTACCGCGCAGCCCTCTGCCCACACGCTTTTTATAAGCTCTCTGCCGGTTTCGCAGTCGAGCATGGGGCCGACCTTCAGGCGCGTGAGAGCCGAAAGGGTGTTGTAGCCGCTGTTTGATATCGCCTTTTTCCAAACGAAGGGGCGGATATCCTTTTCAAAGCTCGCAAGGCAGCCGCCGTCGCAGAAGCACTTTTCCAGCGCCTTGCCGGCCTTTTCGGAAACGGGATCGTTTTCCGAAGCTCCGAAGCGCATTATAACGCCGCTTTCGGGCTTTGAAACGCATTTGCCCGGCTCGGGAAGCTCTGTTCCTATCGTGCCGAAGCCATAGAGGATCCTGTCCGCAGGGACATATTTTTTGAGAACATCGTCGTTGCCGATGCCGTTTTGCAGGGAAACGACGACCGTTTCGCTGCCGATGCATGGCTTGACCGAGGGCATGATGCCGTCGGTTTGTGTGGCCTTTACCATAAGTATGACCATGTCCATAACGCCGATATCCTCGGCTGAATAGGCGGTATGGAAGCCGGTGAGGAGCTCCTCGCCCGAGGGGGTGACGAAGGCCATTCCGCTCTGCGCGACCTTGTCCATGTGCGCCTTGTAGCGGTCAACGAGCCAAAGCTCTGCGCCGCCTTTATTAAGATATGAAGCAAAAACGCTGCCGGCAGCGCCGGAGCCGATCATAGCTATTCTCATTTTCTGACACTGTTCCTTGGTCAAACACCACCGGATGACCGGTGGTGTTTGAATTATTCTGATTAATTACTCGATCTCTGCCTTCTTCTCTGCGGAAAGCTTCTTGATCTTGGGAAGACCCCAGATCAGGACGGGCAGGAAGATAACGAGGATTGCGTAGTAGCCGTCGTAGCCGTAAGCGTACTTGATGATGTTGCCGAGGCCGAGCAGGGAGATCGCAAAGCAGATAGCGATGACGATAACGCCGACGATAACGCCGCGAGCCTTTTCGTTCTTGATGGTCTTGGGGAAGCAGGCGCCCTGGAAGCGCTGGATCATGGTGAATACGAGGGTGACGCTGGTGGAAACGAAAGCGCAGAACAGCAGAATGCTGAAGATCGCCATCAGCCACTTGATGCCGACGAGGGTCAGAACGGTCTGGTTGGGGATGCCGGAAGCTGCGGTGGTGAAGCCCTCAACCTTGCCTGCCTGGAGTGCGGACAGAAGCGGATACCAACGGGAGAGCATTGCGGTGGATGCCGCAAGAGCAAGGCCGTTCATGAGCCAGCCGAGGATGTTTGCGCGCTTTACGCCCTTGAGGGTCAGGCCTTCGCCTGCTGCGATCATTGCAGGGATGGATACGCACTGGAATGCTGCGTAAACGAGAACGCCGCGCCAGATGGCTTCGCCGACATTGTCAACATAGGGAGCAGTCTCGAGGCCGTTCTGAGCAAGCAGGTTTGCGCTGATTGCGTCGAAGTCTGCTGCGAAGCCGGCGATAACAACAACTGCGGTGGAGATAAGAATTGCAATGGAAAGAACGGTGGAAGCTGCGATAACAAGCTTTACGCCGAAGATGCTCAGGATGATGAGCACTGCAACGATGATGAGGTTGAAGATAAGCTTG
>JALFRV010000191.1 GCA_022778905.1 Prevotella sp.
TATATCGGTGACACCATCCGCGCCGCATGGTCCGGAAAGGTGCGCATAGTCAGATACGAGAGCGGAGGCTACGGCAATTACGTCGTCATCAGACACCCGAACGGACTCGAGACCATATACGGACACCTCTCCAAGCAGCTCGTTTCGGAAAATGAAGAGGTACGCGCAGGCGAGCCCATCGGATTGGGCGGCAACACCGGAAGAAGTACCGGATCGCACCTGCACTTCGAAACCAGACTCTGCGGAGTGGCACTCAACCCAGCCCTCTTCTTCGATTTCCGCGCACAGGATGTCACAGCCGACTACTACTACTTCCGGAGACGCACCTACGAACGTGAGTCTGCAGAGGCTACGAACCTGCGTGGAAAGATCGGCAACGGTAGCTACTCGCCCGACGAAGTCAGAGGCGACCTGGCTGACAACGACAACTCCATCCCCGCTTCGGGAGAGAAACTCTACCACAAGGTGGCTTCCGGAGAGACACTGACCTCTATTGCCGAGAAGCGTGGAGTGACCGTCGACCAACTCTGCAAGCTGAATCACCTGACGCGAAACTCGAAGGTTCGCCCAGGCCGAATACTCAGATATTCATAATCAAATCCGCTTTAAGCGGCTAAAACTACAATCAATAAACAAACCGCCCGTTATGATGTGAATCATAACGGGCGATATTCATTGATGTCGGAACGGTCTTTTCGCAGGTCCGCACACTTGTTCTGCCCCTCCGAAACGATTGCCCTATGCCATCCCAAACGATCATATCGAAGCCCCAAAGCTATCCTTTCGACAGCCGAGAGCTATCCTTTCGACAGCCCAAAGCTATCCTTTCGGCCACCCAAAGCTATCCTTTCGACCACCGAGAGCTATCCTTTCGGCCACCCAAAGCTATCACATCGACAGCAGAGAGCTATCCTTTCGGCAGCCGATAACCAACAGGCGCAATGACAAAAAGACAGGTTTAGGCGCGCGAATAATAATGAAAAGCAAAAGAACAGCCATCATTCGCGACAAGGAAACCACGGGGGGCAGCAACGCGAAAGGGAAAACCGGCAAGACAGAAAGCCGGGAGGTATCAGCGCTTGAGGACCGATCGGACGACAAACCAGACATGCATCGCCACGGTCGTAAACAAACCATAATGATGGGACATGACCCGGAAACGCTCGCGCAGGGATGCCCGATGGTTCTTCACGGTCATTCCCCCGTCCAAGTAGTTGACCACGACAGCATGTAGATTCATGAGCCGCAGTCCGCGCTCGGACGCCTCGCGCATGACACGGATACACCAGTCGACATCGGCCGAATAGCGGTATTGCAGGTCGTAAGGGCAATGGCGGGCCAGATCGGTTCGTGCATAGAAAGCCTGATGACACACAAGCATGCCGCGGCGGAAAGACTTCCACGTGAGCCGCTCGGGTGGTGACAGTCGGCGATGGCGCAGGAACCGGCCAGCATCGTCTACGATATCAGTGTCGCCGAAGAGCACGCCGGGGAGATCATCTGACGCTCCGGCCCGGCGGGAGATGAACTCCAAGGTCGTCGGAGACGGCAGGACGTCGCCCGCATTGAGAAAAACGACGTAGTCGCCCTTGGCTTTCCGGATGCCCTTGTTCATCGCGTCGTAAAGCCCTCCGTCAGGTTCGGAGACGACACAGACCTCATGTCCGTTGGCCATGGCGTCCGACTGCTCTTTGTAGGCGCGCGCCAAAGTGACGGTACGGTCACGCGACGCCCCGTCGACAATCAGGTGTTCCACCCTCCGGAAGGTCTGATGGAGCACACTCTCCATCGTTCTGCCAATGACATTTTCAGCTTGAAAGGTGCAGGTAACAATCGTAAACTTTATCATGGATGCTTCTTCGTTACGGTTATATGTGGTAATTTTTCTGCACCATCACACGGTTATACACGTCAATATACTTCATGGCCACGCTCCGTTGGGCGTAGCTGACGGTCACTTTGCTCACAGCCGCCTGGCTTAGGGCTTCATAGTCAGCCTCGCGGAGAATCCAGTGGATGCCCCGGGCGAGGTCTGCGACATCCTTATAGTCGGCCACGTAGCCGTTCGTGCGATGGTCGATCTCCTCCGGAATGCCGCCTACGCGGAAACCGGCGCAGGGCACACCGCAGGCCATAGCCTCCATGATGGTGTTGGGCAGGTTGTCTTCGAGCGACGGAAGGACGAAGAGATCAGCCGCATTATAGACACGTACGATCTGGTGCTCGTCACTGACGTAGCCCAAAGGATAGGCCGCAAGGGGCAGCTGCGCACTGAGTTTTTCGGCTTGTCCGCCGAGAATGACGACGCCGGTATCATCCTTCATGTCAGGATGATCTGCCACAAGGCGGTGCAAGGCATCCACAAAGTAGGCCATGCCCTTGCGCTCATCCGTCACGCGCTGTGACACAAAGAGAATCAGCCGACGGTCTTCAGGCAGTCCGAGTGCATGCCGCGCCTGCCGCTTATCCTTGCGGCAGAAGACACGGGTGTCGATCGGATTGGGGATGACCGACACGTCCATGCCGCGTAGCAGGGCGCTCTGGCGAGCCTGTTCGCCCAACCACTGGCTGCAGGCGACGAAATGTATGCTGCTCCGCGCATAGAGCTTCTGTTTGCGGAGAAAGATCCTGCGGGAGAGATCATGGTCGGATCCGCCACCCGGAAGCAGCCTGCAGCGATGGCATCCGGTCCGGAATGCCGGGCATCCGCGTGCATAGTGACATAGGCCTGTGGCAGGCCAGGCATCGTGCATGGTCCACACAACGGGCTTTCCGCTTGCAATGATGCGCCCGATGGAGCGCAGGGAGAGCATGCCTTGATTGATCCAGGCCAAATGGATGACGTCAGCCTCCTTGAATTCGGGTAAGGAAGTGATGTCGGAACCGGTATTCGCGATGTCGATTTCAAAAAGATGGCGGCGAGAGAAGTGCAGATGCCAGAAGATGCACCAGCGCTCCCAGAGGAAGTGCCACAGGAGGAGCGGGCTCCGCGGAAGACGGGCCACGGTGATGCGAGCGGTCTCCTTGTCCTTGACCAGCATCTTGACCTTGACGCCATTGTTGTTCAACGCGTCCATCAGACGCAGGGACGCAACGGCTGCCCCACCCGTTTTCTCGCTTGTATTGACTATCAGTACGCGCATAGGCATTAGTTTTCAGAATAGCCCTCTCTGTCAGAAGGGGCATGAAATGAAAGGAGCGACGGGCCGGAAAGGCAATGCCCGCTCTTCGATACAAAAGTACAACAATTTGCGTAATCCGCAAAGCGAAATTCGGCAGAAACCCTCCAAAATAACGATGTGTGCGTACACAAATGCTTGACTTAGGTCAACAAAAAGGGCATTTTGGGATCAAAGAAGGGTGAAGGTATTGCAGAAAACGAAAAATAGCCTTACCTTTGCATCGTCAAAAGGTTAATAGATT
>JALFRV010000205.1 GCA_022778905.1 Prevotella sp.
GATATCGGCGAGGTGAACATCGATGCAAGTCTGATAGAGAAGGGTGGAGTGGTTGGCCAGGAAGATGACAGCCTTGTGGCTTTACAGAACGGCTGTATCTGCTGTACGCTGAAGATGGATCTCGTGCAACAGCTCAGTGACATCGTCGCCATGCAGCGGTTCGACTACATTGTCATCGAAGCGAGCGGAATATGTGAACCTGCTCCGATCGCCCAGACGATCAGCGTCTATCCCCAGCTCTATCCGCAGTATGCCAAGGATGGCATTTGCCGCCTCGACTGCATTGCCACCGTGGTCGACGCCAAGCGTATGAAGGATGAGTTTGGCAATGGCAATGACCTGCTCAAACAGGACCTTGGTGAGGACGACCTCGAGAGCTTAGTCATCCAGCAGATCGAATTCTGCAACCTGATATTATTAAATAAGGTGTCGGAAGTGAGCGCGGATGATCTCGGACGTGTCAAATCCATCATCCACGCATTGCAACCCAAGGCCGAGATCATTGAGTGTGATTATGCGGACATAGATCTCAATCGGATTCTGAACACCGGACTTTTCAGTTTTGAAGAAGTGGCCACCTCGGCCGCTTGGATTGCCGCCATCGAAGGCGAGGAGGAAGATTTGGAGAATGAAGAGTCAGGCGAAGCGTTGGAGTATGGCATTGAGACTTTCGTCTATACCAACCGGCGACCGTTCAATCTTGGATTCTTTGACGAGTTTGTGGCCCGCAAGTGGCCTCGCAATGTCATCCGTTGCAAGGGCATGTGTTATTTCCGTGACGAGATGGATACATGCTATGTCTTTGAGCAGGCGGGCCGTCAGGTCGGTCTGCGCAATGCAGGCCAGTGGTACGCAACAATGGAACGTGAGGAACTTGAGCAGATGATGGAGCGCAATCCCGGTCTCCGTCGCGACTGGGATGACCATTATGGTGACCGCATGCAGAAACTCGTCTTCATCGGACAGCACTTGGATCAGGCAGCCATCACGCGCGACTTGGACCAGTGTTTGGAAGATTAGGAAGCGTTCACCCTGCCCTCTTGATAGCGTAGGCTCAGACTCTGCTATTTTTTATATGAATCTTTGCTTGCTTGGCTGCAGACAAACGGATAGAAAGGGTGTGACCTCCCAATGTCTCAGGCATGCAAAAACGTAAGCGAGGAAGCTTTCTGGAACTTCCTCGCTTTTGTTTATATGTCTCATTCCCGACAGCCTGTCGGCAGGGGAAGTGTCTTTTTTTGTTAGCTTCCTTTTAGTTGGACAGCCATGGTGGGTGATCCTATATCCCCAAGAGACTGAGAATCTTGTCCACCAACTTGTTGGCTGTCTTTGCCGAAGTGCTGTCCGTGTGTTGGTTCACTTCATTCCTGATGGACGTTTTCACCTTCTCGCTGACCATCTGGATCGTCTTGTCCGTCTGTTGCATCACATATTTCTCGATGTCAGAGTCTGCATCATCCGCGGACGAGCCTTGATCCCCTTGCAGCCCGGCATCGGGCTCCAAGCCCTGTCCGTTGTGCCGTCTGACAGCATCATTGTTTTCATCCATTGCTCCCGGATCATTGCCGCGCATCGTGCTTCCGTTGACTTTCCGCTCGATGTCTTTGCTGTTTACGGTCCAGACATGGCCGAGCCATCCGAAGGAGGCTCTGTGGGTGTGACCGTCAAAATCGATCGTACAGGTTGAGAAAAGACCGTAGTTGTGATAGATGAGCATCTGGCCGATTGCCGCGTCAAGAATCCGATGGTTGATCATACGACTGAGCATATTGAGTCCTTGCGAGAAAATGTCTTCCTCGTCGTTGGCTGACAGGTTGTCCATTACGGTCGTCACTTCGCGGCGGATGGCAGTTTCATGTGCTTCCTTTGTCGGATTGGTGAACACCATCAGCAGCAGGATGACAAGCAGGGCAATGATTCCGATGAGCCGGGAGCTACGGTTTCCGCCACGTTTCTCTGCCATGTCGCCTTGATCGTCGTGAGGGGAAGGCCTGCGAGCGGGTTGCTCCTCAGTTTCGGGCAAATCGGAATGGGTGTCGGATTGGGCGCTCTGAAGAGTGCTGGCTGGTATTTTAGGCGGGGTTCCGTTGATGATCGGGCGTAGCTCCGCCACTTTCCATGCCGGCGTCCATTCGGCCATGCCCTCTGCCCAGACCAACGTTTCCGATGTCAGGTGGTGCAGGCGGAGTTCCTCAAGTGTGAACGGGCCTTGCTGACAGTTGTTCTCTATAACGAAATAGGTCATCTTATTCCTTGTTCGAACGTTTGCGCTCGAGGTGGTCAAGTACGATTTTGCGCATGCGCATGTTCTTCGGCGTGACCTCCACATATTCGTCACCCTTGATATATTCAAGACATTCCTCAAGGCTCATCACCGTCTTCGGGATGACCCGGGCTTTCTCGTCAGAGCCGCTCGCTCGCACGTTGGTCAGCTGTTTGGCCTTTGTCACGTTGATCACGAGATCATTGTCGTGGATGTGTTCGCCCACCACCTGACCGGCATAGACTTCCTCTCCCGGATCGATAAAGAACTTACCGCGATCCTGAAGCTTGTCGATGGAGTAGGCATAGGAGGTCCCGGTCTCGAGCGCAATCATCGAACCGTTGGTGCGGCGCACGATTTCGCCCTTGAAGGGTTGATAGTCTTTGTAGCGGTGAGCCATGATGGCTTCGCCCTGACTGGCTGTAAGGACATTCGTGCGAAGTCCGATAATGCCTCGCGAAGGGATCTCGAACTGGATGTTGACACGGTCTCCTTCTGTGTCCATACCGATCAGATCACCCTTGCGTCGGGTCACCATATCGATCATCTTGCTGGAGAATTCCTCCGGCACATTGATCGTGAGCTCCTCGATCGGCTCGCATTTCACTCCGTCAATTTCCTTGAAGATCACCTGCGGCTGACCGACCTGCAACTCGTAGCCTTCACGCCTCATGGTCTCGATGAGCACCGACAGGTGCAGGACACCGCGTCCGCTGACGATCCACTTATCGGTACTGTCCTCTAAAGATTCCACACGCAGGGCTAAGTTTTTCTCCAGCTCCTTCTTCAGGCGTTCGCTGATATGGCGACTGGTGCAGTATTTTCCCTCACGTCCGAAGAACGGAGAGTCGTTGATGGTGAACAGCATGGACATTGTAGGCTCGTCGATCGCGATGGGTGGAAGTGGCTCGGGGCTCTCAAAGTCGGCGATCGTGTCACCGATCTCAAAGTTCTCCAAGCCGATCACAGCGCACAAGTCGCCGCTTTCGACCATCGGTGTCTTCTTATGGCCCATGCCTTCGAAGGTATGCAGCTCCTTGATCTTCGTACGTTCCTTGGTGCCGTCGCGATGACAGATGGTGATATTCATACCGTCTTTCAATGCGCCACGGTGTACGCGCCCCACGGCGATCCGGCCTGTATAGTTGGAATAGTCCAATGACGTAATCAGCATCTGCGGGGTTCCGTCAAGCTGTTGCGGAGCCGGAATGATCTCCACGATCTTGTCCAGGAGGTAGTCAATGTTATCTGTTGGTGTGCGCCAGTCTCCTGCCATCCATCCGTTCTTGGCAGAGCCATAGACGACGGGA
Organism: Prevotella sp.; assembly: GCA_022778905.1. GTDB lineage: Bacteria > Bacteroidota > Bacteroidia > Bacteroidales > Bacteroidaceae > Prevotella. The sequence goes on from JALFRV010000205.1 coordinate 3,574, forward strand.
AAGTCGAGTTGGTCCTCGGTTGCGTTGAGGTCACACATGAGGTCGAACACCATTTCGTACACTTCCTCAGGCCGGCAGTTGGGCTTGTCAACCTTGTTCACGACTACGATCGGCTTCAATCCGATCTGTAATGCCTTCTGAAGGACGAAACGTGTCTGCGGCATAGGGCCCTCGAAGGCATCCACTAAGAGCAGGCATCCGTCCGCCATGTTGAGCACGCGTTCCACCTCGCCGCCGAAATCGGAGTGTCCGGGGGTGTCAAGTATGTTGATCTTTACATTTTTCCAGTTGATTGATACGTTCTTTGAAAGAATGGTTATCCCTCGCTCCCGCTCCAGATCATTGGAGTCGAGTACTTCGCTGCTGTTGTTTTGTCCGTCACGGAAGAGTTTTCCAGCGAGCATCATTTTGTCGACCAGCGTTGTCTTTCCATGGTCGACGTGTGCAATAACTGCAATGTTTCTAATGTCTTGCATTTTGTTTTCCTAAAATTACGGGTGCAAAATTACAAAAAAGAAATGAGACTATGGCGGAATGGGAAAGGTAAGGTGTTGAATGGTGATATAAAATTTGTTAACATCACGTCTTTTCAATGCGCTATTTTTCCGTATCTTCTTTTTTATCATTATCTTTGCACCGCATTTTCGGAAAGCCCGATGCATTCGACGGAGCTTGCTGTTGTGATTAAGGCAGTTGTGCGCCGGAAGAATGTAATGATGCAACAATATTAATCAGACAGATAACATGTATTTAGACAAGACGAAGAAGGAAGAGATTTTCGGACAGTACGGCAAGTCCGCTACTGACACGGGCTCTGCTGAGAGCCAGATTGCTTTGTTCACTTATCGTATCGCTCACCTGACCGAGCATGTAAAGACGCATCACAAGGATTTCGTGACAACCCGCTCGCTGACACAGTTGGTAGGCAAGCGTCGTGCGTTGCTCGACTATCTTTACAAGATCGACATCAACCGCTATCGTGCCATCATCAAGGCGCTCGGTCTGAGAAAGTAAGCCTGTGAGAGCATTCTGTCGGGCCATCGGTCCGATAAGGATCAAGATAAAATCCCGTTATTGTCAATGACGATAATGGGATTTTTCATTTTTCAGCATAGAGGATGCCGACGATGCTCCGAGTTTATCTTTCCCCGGCAGGGCAGCCGTTCGGTCTGGTCATGCGATGTGTCTGTCACTGCCGTAGGAGGCAAGCGCCTCAGTCATCCTCCTGCCATATCTCCTTTAGCGGGCGCATGACGAAGTCGCGTTCGTGCATCAGCGGATGCGGGATGATCAGGTCCGGCTCGCGCATGTGCAAGTCGTCATAGAGCAGGATGTCAATGTCGATGATGCGGTCGGTATATTGATGGTCGACGGTCTTGTGGACACGCCCCATCCGTCGCTCTATCCTTTGAGTGGCTTCCAAGAGCTGACGGGGAGCCAGCGTGGTCTCCACGTAGACGCAGGCGTTGAGAAACATGTTCGGACTTTCAAATCCCCAGGGTTTCGTTTCTATGAACGTCGACTGGCGCCTGACCGTTCCGATCTCTTCGCCGATATGCTCAATGGCTTCATGGAGCAGTGACCGCCGGTTGCCGATATTGCTTCCAAGACTGAGATAGACCGCATGCATCATGTTTTCCCCTTTCCTTTCATCAGGTTAAAGATTCGTTGCGTCCGTGCCTGAAGCGCCGTTTGGCCCGGCACGGACACGCTTTCCTTGCATTCATAGGCGCAAGGCACGAGTGCCGGCTGCTAATCGTTCAGGATCAGCAGCGAGTCTCCGAAGCATCCGAACTGATAGCCATTCTTGACTGCAAGATCGTAGGCTTCCATCACGAAGTCATATCCGCCGAACGCGGCTGTTGCCATCAGCAGTGTGGAAAGCGGATGATAGAAGTTGACCACCATCGAGTCGGCGAAGCCGAACTCATAAGGCGGGAAGATGAACTTATTGGTCCAGCCTTCGTACTCTTTCAGCAGGCCGTCGGTTCCAACCGCAGTCTCCGTCGCTTTCAGCACACTGACGCCCACGGCGCACACCCTGTGGCCCTCCTGCTTCGTGCGGTTGGCCATCTGGCAGCATTGCTGATTGACGAACATCTGTTCCGAATCCATCTTGTGTTTCGTCAGGTCTTCCACCTCTATTTCATGGAAGTTGCCTAATCCGCAGTGCAGTGTGATGTAGGAGAAGTTCAGTCCTTTGATCTCCATCCGCTTCATCAGCTCGCGCGTGAAGTGCAGTCCCGTCGCCGGGGCTGTGACGGCTCCTTCGTTCTTGGCATAGATGCATTGGAAGTTCTCCATGTCTTCGGGCGTGCCGTGATGGTTCTCCCGGTTGTCGATGATATAGCGCGGCAGCGGCGCCTCGCCCAGTGCGAACAGCTCGCGCTTGAACTCATCGTGCGGACAGTCATAGAGGAAGCGCAATGTGCGGCCGCGGCTGGTGGTGTTGTCGATGACTTCCGCCACCATCGTTCCACTGTCGTCAAAGAAGAGCTTGTTGCCGATGCGGATTTTACGGGCAGGCTCTACGAGCACGTCCCATAGTCTCATCTCTTCGTTCAGCTCACGTAAGAGGAACACTTCGATCTTCGCATCTGTCTTCTCTTTGGTGCCATAGAGGCGGGCGGGGAATACCTTCGTGTCATTGAAGACAAAGGTGTCGCCGTCGTCGAAGTAGTCTACGATGTCACGGAACTCCAAGAATTGCCCTTTCAAGGGATGGCCCTTGGCATCCTTCTTGAACATGTCGATCGTCTGTGACTTCTTGTGCAGCACCATCAGCCGGCTCTCGTCTCGGCGGGTCACGTGGAAAGAGTCCTTTGTGCCGTCTTTCTTTGTCAGCTCGTGGTTGATGCTGTGCGGATACAATGCGACTTGTTCTGCGGGTAGCTTGAATTTAAATTGGGAGAGTTTCATTATCTTCTTTTTTCCTTTACTTTTCGATTTCTTGATGATTCAGCCATTCTCCGAACTGGTCAAACGGGATACATTCATCCACTTCGAAGTCTCCGACGCGGGTGCGCCTCAGTGATGTCAGGAACGCGCCTGACCCGAGTGCGCGTCCAAGATCACGCGCCAAGGCCCTGATGTAAGTGCCCTTTCCGCATACGACACGGATGGTAGCCGTCTTCCGTTCGTCATCAAACGACAGGAGATCGATGCGGTCTACGTGTACCGTCTTCGGACTGAGCACCACGCTCTCGCCGTTGCGGCGAAAATTGTAGGCCCGCTCGCCCGCTACCTTACAGGCGCTGTAAGTGGGCGGTATCTGTTGGATGTCGCCGACAAACTGCTGCAATGCCTCCTCGATCAGTTCCCTTCGGATGTGCCGTGAGGGATAGGTATGGTTGACCGTGTGCTCCTTGTCGTAGGACGGGGTGGTGGCTCCGAACCGGAGACCGGCCACATATTCTTTCGTATGACGCTGCAGGTCTTCGATCTGCTTGGTGCATTTGCCGGTGCAGAGGATCAGTACTCCGGTAGCCAAAGGATCCAAGGTGCCTGCGTGTCCGATCTTGATCTTATAACCTAATGTGCGGCTCAGCACACACCGGACATGCGCCAGGGCACCGAAGCTGGACATTCCGTAAGGCTTGTCGATGGCAAATATCTCGCCCTGCTTGAAGTTCTTCATCTGTTGGTTTTCTGTTCTTCTGTTGGCTGACTATCCCACCATGACCAACGAATGGCCTGTCAGGAGCCAGATCAGGATGAATCCGCCGACAATGATACGATAGATACCGAAGTACTTGAAACCGTATTTTGTCAGGAAGGACACAAACCATTTCATCGCTGCAAGCGCCACCACGAAAGCCACCACGCATCCTGTGAGCAGGAGAAAGAGGTTGTCTGCTGTGGCCCAGTTGCCGTCTTCATGGAACAGGTCGAGCAGGTCGAGCAGCGTCGCTGCTGCCATGGTCGGCACGGCTAAGAAGAAGGAGAACTCGGCTGCGCGCTTGCGGGTCAGCTTCTGCTGCATGCCGCCGACGATCGTCGCCATGGATCTGCTGACCCCGGGGATGACAGACAGACATTGGAACCATCCGATCTTGAAAGCTCGTTTTTCGTCCACGGCATTCGCATCAGATCCCTGATTGAACAGCCGGTCGCAGAAGAGCATGAAGACCCCGCCCGCTACGAGCATCACGGCCACCACTTCCACGCTGTCGAGCAGCTTGTCCAAGACACCTGACATCTTGAAGGCGAGCCCCACGAACGCAGCTGGGATGAAAGCAATCAGCAACAGCCAGTAGAAGTGCCACTTGTGTTTGAACCGCTGCCAGGCATTGCTTCCTGCCGGTGCAGGGGTCATATCGAGTTGGAAGAAGCGTTTCCGATAGAGGCAGACGACCGAAAGGATGGCGCCAAACTGAATGATGAAGGTGAACGCATGCACGAAGGAGTCTCCTTGTGGGACGCCAAGCAGGTTCTGGGTTATGATCATATGGCCCGTCGAGGAGACCGGGAGAAACTCCGTCAGTCCTTCTACGATGGCCACGATAATAGTCTGTAGAAAAGTCATATTCGATCCTTAAGCTTCTTTCTTCTCTTCTCCGATCTGTCCGTCTTTCGGCTTACGAATGATGGCATAAATCATGGAGACAAACCCGATGAAACATACGGCAGGCGCAACCTTGATGCGCATGGTGCTGAAAATCTCCGGATTGTAGGTTGTTTCATTCGATCCCGAGCCGCTCATCAGGATAAATCCGATGATGACGACGATCATGCCGATTGCCAACAGGATAAAATTGACTTTATCGAATGCTAAATTCTTCTTGTCCATTTATTTGATTCGTATTGCATTATTCATAATTCTTCATGAACGATGGCGGGCTTTCGTTCTTTCATCATTGCTCTTTCTTTCCCTGTTGCCCGCCGCTTCGCATTCTCCTTAGATCTTATACAGTTCCCCGGCCTTCATCCGCAGGAACTTGTTCACCGATATATGCGAGCAGATGGCTGTGATGATCACACCGAACAGGAACACCGCGACGCCCGTGATCAGCATGACATCCCAGGTGACGACCGTGAGGATTTCGGGCTCGTAACGGTAGAGGGCGTAGAGGCAGCCGGCCAGTACGAGAACGGCAATCAATGCCGCCACGAGGCCGACGACGATCGCATTCCACACGAAGGGTCTGCGGATGAACCCCCAGGAGGCCCCCACCAGTTTCATCGTATGGATCGAGAACCGGCGCGCGTAGATGCTCAGCCGGACCGTATTGTTGATCAGCGAGAAGGACACGAAGGTCAGCAGGATGGCCAGCACCAACAGGCCGACGCTCACTTTTGTCAACGTTTGATTCACGCTGTCTATCAAGTCTTTCTGATAGGAGATGTCGGAGATCTTCGGAAAGTTCTTCAGTTCCTTGGAGATCCACTTCAGGGAGTCGTTGTTCGCATAGGCTGCGTTGAGGGTCAACTCCACGGATGAGAGGAAGGGATTGTCGCCGCCGGTGAACTCTGAGGGGTCTGTGCCCATGGCGGCCGTCTGCTCCTTGAGAGCCTGTTCTTTGCTGATAAAGTGCAACTGCTTGATGTAGGGGCGCCTTTTCAGCTTCTGACAGAGCTGCTGGGCTTCCGGATTGGTCATGTCCTGCTCCAACATCATCGTCACAACCAGATTCTCTTTCACATACGAAGACAGGTTCCGAGCGGACAGCACCGAGAATACAACCAATCCTAACAAGATAAGTACCAATGCCGTACTGATGCAGAGAGTAACGACCTGCAGCCTTTGGCGGTTGCGGGTCTTCTTTCTTTTCTTTCCCATTCCTATAAGGCGATAGTTAACCAAATTCGTTGCAAAGTAACAAAAAAAATCACGACTAAACGAGAGATTAACGTCTATTAACGCCCTCCCGCCACAAGTGGCCTTGGCAGGCCTGTACGCCGGACCTGAAAAAGGAAAAATAGGATGCGGAGAAAGGCATTTTCAGAATTATTCATTATCTTTGCATGAGAATGGCTGCGCGTTGCAATTTGAAAGCGATCTTTCAGGATTTCCGCCTGCCAACTCTTCATAGGGGACAATAAAGCACAATGAATATGAGCACACGACTATATCCATCGCCCGTCTACGGGCCCGTTCACAGCCGCCGGTTAGGGATCTCCTTGGGCATCAACCTGCTGCCCCCCGACGGCAAGAGTTGCACGTTCGACTGTGTCTATTGCGAATGCGGATTCAACCGCGACCGCATTCCCAAGCTGCCAAGGCCCACCCGGGCGGAGGTGGAAAAGGCATTGGAGCAACAGCTCCGACTGATGCACGACGAGGGCGTCCATCCTGACGTGCTGACCTTTGCCGGCAACGGTGAGCCGACAAGCCATCCCGACTTCGGAGGCATCATCGACGACACGATCCGGCTCCGCGACCGTTACTGTCCCGAAGCGCGGATCAGCGTGCTGAGCAATGCCACGATGATCCACCGGCAGCAGGTGTTTGACGCGCTGATGCGGGTGGACAACAACATCCTCAAGCTCGACACGGTCGATCCGGACTATATCCGTGCCGTCGACCGGCCGGTCAGCCCGAACTATGATGTAAGCCGGATCATCGACGGACTGCGCCGCTTCCACGGACATGTCATCATCCAGACCATGTTCATGAAGGGGGCGACGACACCGGCGGAAGGCCGTCCGTCCGTCTCCGTCGACAACACAGGCGATGCCTTCGTCGGTCCTTGGCTCGAGGCGGTGAAAGCCATCGGGCCGCAGGAAGTGATGATCTATACCATCGACCGCGAGACCCCTGACCGGTCATTACGCAAGGCAGAGCCAGCCGTATTGGATGCCATCCGCGACCGGGTGATTGCTCTTGGCATTCCCTGCACGGCGTCTT
>JALFRV010000213.1 GCA_022778905.1 Prevotella sp.
CCGCCCGGAGGATAGCTCTGCGCAGGCCGAACTTACGACTTCCGAAAGACGAAATGCAACTATCAGAAGATCAGACTTTTATTTGCAATTCATTAAAGCAGGACTCCGCCAACACTTTCTGCCCTTTCCGAACGGACTCCAAACGACGGGCAGAGACCGAAAAGAGCTTCGCGCTCAAGGTCGCACAGCGCCCACCGTTCTTCCGCCGGATGACTGTCGGCGGGTAGTTACAAAGTTTTACGGCACACGCAACTTTTCGATGAAACACGCGGAGATTTCAGATTATTATTGTACTTTTGCAACAACAAAACACACCAAACAGCACATCAAAATGAAAGAAATCAAGACTGAAAAAGCGCCAGCAGCCATCGGCCCATACAGCCAGGCCATTGAAGCAGGCGGACTGGTTTTCGTGAGTGGACAACTTCCTATCGATCCGGCAACCGGAGCGTTCGCAGAAGGGGGTGTCAAAGAGCTGACCCGCCAGAGCCTGACCAACATGAAGCACATCTTGGAAGAAAGAGGCCTCACCATGGCATCTGTCGTCAAGACCACGGTCCTGTTGGCCGACATGGCCGACTTTGCAGAGATGAACGAGGTCTATGCAGAGTTTTTCCAAGCCCCCTATCCTGCCCGTTCGGCTTTCGCCGTCAAGACCTTGCCCAAGGGCGGACGCGTAGAGATCGAATGTATTGCCGAAATCGGCTGATCGCTCCATGTGCGCCGGGCGCCAAAGGCCATTGACGGCAGAATGCCGAAGCGCAGATAAACAGAACGGTCCCAGCTTCATCTGAAGTCTGGGACCGTTGCGTCCATTCCATTCTTTCATTCATTCCCTCACATCTTTCGCCATGTAAAGTCATCATCATGAATGTCTACGTAGCGATCATCATCTTGATACAGATTGTCGATGTCAAAACTCTGCTCGTCATGCATCTTTGGTTTACGCCTCATGAGTTTGTCCTCCATAGCTTCGGATGCCCATACCGGAGCCTCGATTGATTAAACTTTCAGATTGGGCCCATCCTGTTTTCCTCTTCGCAAATATAGCAAAACTTTCGGTCAATGCAAATTTCCCGACGGAAAAAAAGCACTGTTTCACAACATTTTTCCATTTTTTATGTTTACCTTTGCCACGCAAGCGAAGTGCCGGCAAGCAGATGCGAACCCAAGCAGATCTATTCCGGCATCAATCCGAAAACTGCAACAAAGATGACTACAAAGGAAAAGATACGCACGCTCTTGGAAGCTGAACTGCCACTGGTCAATATAGATTCCGACTTCCTTTTCAGCGAATTGGACTCGCTGGAGGTCACGACGATCCTCATGACCCTGTCCTCCGCCTTCGACATCAGTCTCGAACCGGAAGACGCCACGCCACGCAACCTGCGCTCGATTGACAGCCTGACGACTTTAGTAGAAACCAAATTGGCCCAAAGGAAGTGAAGACACTCGAGGACTATCTGCAACTGCACGCGACCGACACCCCTGACGGCACAGCAATCATAACTCCCTGTGAAAAAGTCACTTATGCCAAATTATATAAAGAAGTTTGCAGAAAGGCCGAGACTTTCGCTGCGGCTCGGGGAAAGCCTGTCGTCTTCTCCAACACGCAGGACGTCTCTTTCCTGACCACCTATATGGGCATCCACATGGCCGGTGCCATTGCCGTGCCATTGGAAAAGGACATCCCGGAAGACAGCCGACAGGCCATCGAGGACGGACTTTCCGACTGTGTGATACCTGCCGATGTGGCCGACATTCTCTACACAACAGGCACGACAGGCAAGGCCAAGGGCGTCATGATCAGCCATCAGGCCATTCTGGCCGACGCGGAGAACCTGATCGGCGCCCACGCCTATGACAGGCAGCTGACCTTTGTCATCTGCGGGCCACTCAATCACATAGGAAGTCTGTCCAAGATCTATCCCGTGATCATGTGCGGCGCGTCTCTGTATCTATTGGAAGGGATGAAGGATCTGAACGCCTTCTTCACCGCCTTTGAATACCCCTGCACGAAGATGGCAACCTTTCTTGTGCCCGCCAGCATCCGCATCCTGATCATGCTCTATGCCGACAGACTGAAAGCGTGTGCCCGAAAGATCGACTTCATCGAGACCGGTGCGGCACCGATCACCCATCAGGACATGAAGACGCTGTGCTGTCTGTTGCCTCACAGCCGCCTCTACAACACCTACGCCTCGACCGAGACCGGCATCATCTCAACCTATAATTTCCAGGACGGCCGGTGCATCGAAGGCTGTCTGGGCCTGCCCATGAGGCATTCGCGCTTCCAGATCACCGCAAAAGGGACCATCGCCTGCACGGGACTGACGCTGATGAGCGGATATGCGAATGATCCGGAACTGACTGCCCGAACGCTTCGCGACCGCACGCTCTACACGGCTGACTATGGCCGGATTGACGCGGAAGGCCGGCTTCACATCGCCGGACGGGAAGATGACATCATCAACACCGGCGGCATGAAGGTGGCTCCCGCAGAGGTTGAAAGCGCGGCCCTCACCTTCCCGACCGTCGCCGACTGTGTTTGCGTCAGCGCTCCCCATCCGATCATGGGCAACGTGCTCAAGCTCTTGGTGATCATGTCGGATGGAACGGATCTCGATCCGAAGCAGCTTGCGAGCCACCTCCGCTCGAAGCTCGAAAGCTACAAGGTGCCTTTCTATTATGAAAAGGTGACCGCCATCCAACGCACTTACAATGGGAAAATAGACCGGAAACACTATCGCGATGCCGATGACCGCGCACAAGGCCACCCCACTGACCGCGGATAGACGAACGGGCGGATCGTTTCGCAGCGTATGGATAAAAACGCCGGAGAGCCGGCGGATAAACTAAAAGTTTTTTATATCTTTGCATCACAACAGCAATACATAACATCAGCATACAGTCATGACTTCAATCGCATTGGCTTTATTGGTGCCTTTCCTTGGCACAACCTTAGGAGCAGCATTCGTGTTTTTCATGAAAGACGACATGCCTGCATATCTGCAGAAAGCCCTCTTGGGATTTGCATCCGGCGTGATGGTGGCAGCCTCGGTCTGGTCACTGCTCATACCGAGCATGGACATGAGTGCCGACTTAGGCAAATGGCAGGTGCTTCCCGCTGCCGTAGGATTCTTATGCGGCATGGGGACATTGCTGCTGATTGACACCCTGACACCGCATCTCCATATCGGAAACGACCAGCCCGAAGGGCCGAAGTCGCACCTGTCAAAGACAGCCATGCTCGCCCTGGCGGTCACCATCCACAATGTGCCGGAGGGAATGGCTGTCGGCGTGGTCATAGCTACAGCCCTTCAGGGTGGCGAATGGGTCACGACAACCGGTGCGATCGCCGTTTCGTTGGGTATTGCGATCCAGAACATCCCGGAAGGAGCAATCATCTCCATGCCGATGAAGGCAGCCGGTGGCAGCCGGATGAAATCGTTTGTCATCGGCACATTGAGTGGGGCGGTCGAGCCTATCGGCGCGATAACGGTCATCCTGCTTGCCTCCCTGCTCACCCCGATACTCCCCTATCTCCTCGCTTTCGCAGCCGGCGCCATGCTCTACGTCGTTATCGAGGAACTGATACCGGAAGCCTCAGAAGGCGAGCATTCCAATCTGTCGACGATAGGTTTTGCGGTCGGATTCGTCCTGATGATGGTCTTGGACGTGCTCTTGGGATAAATCAGGCGTCTATAATGGACATCCCCTGTCCGCCGGCAGCAACACCGGCAGGCAGGGGATGACTGTTTTGGAGAGTTCGCTTGGAAGTGGGAGTCGTAGGAGATCAGATTTCCATGCTTACCCCTCCATACCAAGTGGCCCCATAGACGGGTGCATACATGAAGGCGGCATTGTCGATATGCTTCTCGTCCTGAATGTAGCTGAAGATGTTCTTGCCTCCGGCGTAGACGGTGAACGCCCCCAAACGCTTGGCGACACGAAGATTGAAGAGCAGGAAGGTGTTGGTCTTCTTGATCTTTTCGGCAACCTCCTCATTCTTCATGTAATCGATATACATCGGGCCTTGCAGCGATCCGATCATGACGAACGTCCACGTGCCGGGCGTGTATTCAATGTTCAGGTCACCGGTCATGGCCGGGAAACGTGAAACGTTGCGGCTGTCTTCTGCATAGGGTGTATTGGCCCAGTCGGACCGCACGTGCTGGTACTTGCCCCGATTGAAGGTCCAGTTGAACCCGGTCTTCAGCTGATGGAAGGGATTCCATTTCACGCCAAGCTCCACGCCTTCCACATATGCGTCGTCCACATTCTCCCATTGATAGGTGTAGCCTAATTTTTTCACATTGTCATCTGCCGGTGCAAACTCGATCTTATCCTTCAGATTGGTTCTGAAAAGATTCAGGCTCAGCTGGAAATCGTGGGCATAATAATCGGCCGAAAGATTGAAGCTGACCGCCCGCTCACCGTTCAGCTCTGACGATTTCCATACACGCGGCGAGCCGCTGCATAAATGGAGGTCTTCAGAAAAGCCATAGGGGGCGCGGAAACCGGTACCTACGTTGGCGCGGAAGATCAGCTCCGGACTAAGCTCATACTTGACAGCCAGGCGGGGATTGAAAGACGTCTTGCGGAATTCCGTTACGGGAAAAGCACTGTCAAAGACCTTCTCGCTGGAGGTGTAGGACTCGTTGGAGGTGTGTCGGTCTAGACGCAGCCCCGGAACAACGGTCAGATTGGGCAGCAGGTTCCATTCATCCTGGATGAAAAAGCCGAACTCATCAGCATCCTTCTTGCTTCGGGACGTGTAGGAAGTGGCATAATAGGCACTGGTATTGTCGTCGACACAATAGAGGCCTGACTCTCTGAGGCGGGTGAAATAGGCCTGAGCGCCGAAGAGAAGCGTATGATTTCCCAAGCGGGAAGTGAAGGTGAGCGAAGGCGTCAGCGTGTTTTCCTTCGCGATATATGGACGCATCGACTCCACGGCAGGGCTGTTGCCGTTGTGTGAATCCATGTAGCTCGTCAGATAAGTGTCATTCGTTGCATTGCGGAGATGGTGCACATAGGCCGTCGAGAAATTCAGTTCCGACTTGCTGCCAATCGGGAGTTTGTAAGCCAAATCTGCCGAAAGACGGTTGGTCGTGATATCTTCCGTTCCGGCCGAGAATGGATTGCGAAAGAGATCATCGGTCATCGTGCCGCCCGCACGATGCTCGTTGAGCACCTTGCCACGCAGTGTGAGTTTGTCATTCTTGGCAAACGGGCTGTATAGAAAGAGTCCGAAACCCAAGTTGGTCAACCGGGACTCCACCCGGTCAGAGA
>JALFRV010000248.1 GCA_022778905.1 Prevotella sp.
CGGCAATCATGGGAATCATCGCCGATCGATGGATGGCGTCCCAGCATGTACTTGGTATCTGTCATCTGCTGGCAGGTTCTTTCATGATTGCAACAGCCATGTATGGCCTCTCAGCGGGAGCTGCTGCCAACTTTGGAGTAATTTTCACATTGTATTCACTGAGTGTGGCGTTCTACATGCCGACCATTGCGCTCAGCAATTCGGTCGCCTATCACAGTCTGACAACGGCAGGAATGGACACGGTGAAGGACTTTCCGCCAATCCGGGTGTTCGGCACCATAGGCTTCATTTGCTCCATGTGGTTTGTGGATATCATGAATTTCCAAATCAATCAGAATCAGTTTGTGACATCCGGCGTTCTGAGCTTCATCCTCTTCCTATATACATTCACGCTTCCCGACTGCCGCATCCGAAAGGAAGGGAAGGCACAGAGCATCGCCGACGCTTTCGGTCTGAAGGCGTTTGCATTGTTCAAACAGAAGAAAATGGCCATCTTCTTCATTTTCTCCATGCTGTTAGGCGTCAGCCTGCAGATCACGAATGGCTTTGCCAATCCTTTCATTTTCAGCTTCGGGGCCCAACCGGAGTATGCCTCAACTTTCGGTGTTCAGCATGCGAACATTCTGATTTCGCTTTCCCAGATCAGCGAGACCTGCTGCATACTGCTGATCCCATTTTTCATGAAACGATACGGGATCAAGAACGTCATGCTCATGGCGATGTTTGCCTGGGTACTGCGTTTCGGTCTCTTCGGCGTCGGAAACCCCGGCAACGGTGTATGGATGTTCGTCCTGTCGATGATCGTCTACGGCATCGCCTTCGACTTCTTCAACATCTCCGGATCCCTCTTCGTAGATCAATCCACGGATCCCTCCATCCGGTCAAGCGCCCAGGGCCTTTTCATGCTGATGACCAACGGCATCGGGGCCACCGTCGGTACGCTTGCCGCACAGGCAGTCATCAATCACTTCACACATACCGAGGTTATCGGGGATCAGATCTACACGGTCGGCGACTGGCACATCTGCTGGTTCATCTTCGCCACTTACGCCCTCGTGGTGAGCGTTTCGTTCGCTTTGATTTTCCGTCCTAAGAAGTCTTCAGTTACGGTATGAGGAAAATAAAGCTGCACTTTCACAGTGTTTCTGAGATCGTCGGGACAAAGGATGTCGGACTGCTGATCCTGTTGGATGAGGACGAAAAGCGACAGTTGACGATCGCCTGCGACCGGCAGATGATGTATCAGTTTGAGCTTCGCCTTCAGCATTTACCCATTGCGGAGCGGCTTTTGCCAGAAGTCATGTGGCAGGTGATATCCACTCAAAGCGAATTACGTTTTGAAATTATCATCAACGACATCATCGACGGGCAGTATCGCGCAGTGTTGTACAACATCGATACCTTGGAGCCTGTCGCCCTGCGTGCAAGCGATGCGGTGCTGCTGGCTTATATAGGGAAGATCCCTCTCTACATTGAAGAAGGCCTGATGGACAAGCAGAGCGTGAAATATGTTAAGGAAGCCAGCGGTGTTTCTATTCCGGTCAACACCATCAGTGATGACATGTTGCAAAAAGCGTTGGACAAAGCCATAGCCGATGAGAATTACGAATTGGCCTCCCACCTTCGCGACGAGATGAAGAGACGGAAAGGAAACGTACAATAAATGAAGGAAACAAGGTTTTTCTATGTCCCCGATGCTTCAGAAACCGGAATGCTACCCGACGAGGAAGCGATCCACGCATTGCGGGTGCTGCGCCTGAAAACAGGTGACGAAGTGTTTCTGATCGATGGCAAGGGGACCTTCTATCGCGCTGTTATCACGCTGACGGATACCCGCCATTGCTGGTACGAGATGCGTGAATCGATGCCCCAGGAAAGGACTTGGCGCGGAAGGATCCATCTCGCCATTGCTCCCACCAAGATGATGGACCGCATGGAATGGCTCGTGGAAAAGGCGACGGAAATCGGTATGGATGCATTTACGTTTCTCGATTGCCAGTTCTCAGAGCGTAAGGCCTTGCGCCTTGACCGCTTGGACAAGATCGTCATAGCAGCCGTCAAACAGAGCCGAAAGGCCTGGAAGCCCGCAGTCCATCCACTCGTTCCATTCAAAGAATTCATGGCGACACCCCGTGCCGGGCGCCTCTATATTGCACATTGCTATCCGGAGATTGAAAGATCTGATCTTTTTAACGAATTGACGGCCCACAATGACGATGAAGACATAACGATATTAATTGGTCCGGAAGGAGATTTCTCGGTCGAGGAAGTGAAGATAGCGGCAGCGCATGGATATACTTCCATCTCTTTGGGAAAAAGCCGCTTGCGCACCGAGACGGCAGGACTTTTTGCCGTGGCGATGGCCAACCTTGCAAGGAGATTATAATGCCCGCTTCGACAGAGCATTCATACAGGTTGCCGAAAGCAGTCATCCGGGGAGCATGAAGCTATCCTATGGAGCCTCTATAGCCATCCTGTGGAGGTCTGAAAGGCATCATATGTACAAACGAATAAGAATCAACGAATTATGAAACGTATAGGTCTGTTATTGGCAGGGGCGGTTACCGTGCTCCTGTCCGCATGCAATCATTCGGATTATCTCAATGCCATTCCGGAAGACAGTAAGGCTTTAGTGGCTGTTGATGTGGCTAAGATGAGCGGATTGAGCAATCCTGTTCTGCTGAAGTCTGTGCTCCATGTGAGTGATTTGGACAAGAGCGGGCTTGATCTCTCGAGGAAAATCTATCTCTTTGAGGATGCAGTCGGCAATCTCGGTCTCTGTGCCAGTGTCAGCGATGCCGGCCGCCTCGAAAAGACACTGCAGGCTTCAGGCCGGGAGATCAAATCCAAGCGGGGCTTCCACTTTACAACGGTCAACGACAGTTGGATCATCGGATTCTCCGATCAGTCGATGCTTGTGATGGGGCCGGTGACAATCGATGCGCAGGCTGAACTGCAGAACCGGATGGCCCAGTATCTGAAGCAGGACGAGGGGTCTTCTGTCAGGGGAACGCCTCTGTTTGACCGTTTGGATTCCATCAGCTCACCAATGGCGATGGTGACCCAGGTCGAAGCTTTGCCCGAGAAGCTTGTGGCTCCGTTCACGTTGGGCGCTCCGAAGAATACAGATCCGTCAGAGGTCTATATCGCAGCAGGCATGTCGATCTCCAAGCGACACCTGTGGATTGACGGGGAAACCTTTTCTTTCAACCGCAAAGTCAACGAGGCCTTGCAGCAGGCAGCCAAGGTCTATCGCCCGATCAAAGGCCGTTATGTCCGGACGATGGATCAGTCGGCGCAAATCGGTATTTTCATGAATGTGGCCGGAGAGCAGTTCCTGCCGCTCATGAAGAACAATGCAGGCCTGCAGGCCTTGCTTACAGGCATCAATGCAGCCATTGACATGGACAACATCATTCGCAGCGTCGACGGCGACATGGCCATTGTGGTTCCATCTTTCAGCAACGACCGGCTGCAACTGTCAATGGCTGCGCAACTTGCGAACAGCAAGTGGTTGGCTGACGTAGACTACTGGAAGCAGTCGTGTCCGGCAGGCGGGCGGATCGGAGACTGGGGTCAGAACCGCTTCTTCTATCAAGACAGTCACACCGCTTTCTATTTTGGCGTGAGCGAGGATGGTCAATTCATGAGCGGCAGCAGCAAGGAAGCGGCTCTCGCTTCCATTGCCGCAGGTGCCGGAAAGGGGGCTGCAGATCCGTCTTTACATCAAATGATTGCTGGCCAACGGATGGTTCTGCTAGCCAATCTGAAAGCTTTGGCAGGGGAGGGGAGCAGTGGCGCCATGACCCAGGTCTGCGAGATGATGCGCCCGTTTTTCGGTGACGTCGATTATGTCGTCTATCGCATGAAATAGCATATAGGTAATCGTTTAATCATAAGGGATTGTGGAAACAATTAGTCTTCATTCTGTCCTCCCGCAGGTTTTCGCCCAACGCGACGATCTGCAGTCAGAGGTATGGAATCAGGAGGTGACTTTTCGGAAAGGGCATCTCTATCTCATCGAGGCTGACAGTGGTCAGGGAAAGAGTACATTTTGCAGCTATGTGACCGGCTATCGGCATGATTTCAGCGGGCAGCTGCTGTTTGACCAACGCGAAGTGCGGTCATTGAAAGTGAAAGAATGGGTGGACATTCGCAAGCAGCACGTCAGTCACCTCTATCAGGAACTGCGGCTTTTCCCAGAGTTGACAGCCATGGAGAATGTGGAAATCAAGAATAAGCTCACGGGATACAAGTCGAATGCGGAGATCGTAGCCTGGTTTGAACGGCTCGGCATCGCCGATCGGATGAATGCAAAGATCGGCAAGATGTCTTTCGGTCAACAGCAGAGGGTTGCCATGATCCGCGCACTTGTCCAACCGTTCGACTTTCTGCTGGCCGACGAACCGATCAGTCATCTCGACGACAGCAATTCGGCCGTCATGGGAACGATCATGCTCGAAGAAGCCAAGCGCCAGGGTGCCGGTGTCATCGTGACGAGTATCGGCAAACATATGGACCTAAATTATGAAAGGGTATTGAAGCTATGAACTTGGTTTGGAAATTACTTCGGCAGCATATCAGCGTGCCCCAGTTGGCAGGCTTCTTCTTTGCGAACCTGTTTGGAATGTTCATTGTCCTGTTAGGTTATCAGTTCTATCACGATGTCATGCCGGTCTTTACGGCCGATGACAGCTTCATGAAGTCGGACTTCATCATCGTCAACAAGAAAATAGGAGCGACCAATGCGTTTTCCGGAAGAACCAACACCTTCAGCGATGCAGAATTTGAGGATCTGGCATCGCAGACGTTCATCAAAAATATAGGAAAGTTTACAGGGGCTGAATTCAAGGCAAATGCGCAGATGGGCGTGAATGGGATCAACGTCCTCAATTCAGAGATCTCCTTCGAGAGCGTACCTGATGCCTTTGTGGATGCGGACCTGAACGAATGGCATTTTTCCAAGACGTCAAAGGTGATCCCCATCATTCTGCCCCGCTCTTATATAACAATGTATAACTTCGGCTTTGCACAGAGCCATTCATTGCCGAAGATTTCCGACGGTCTGGTAGGCATGATTGACTTCGATATTTTCATTCACGGACACGAACATGAAGACCGTTTCAAAGGAAAGGTCATCGGATTTTCAAACCGACTGAATTCTATTCTGGTTCCGCAGTCGTTCATGGACTGGGCCAATGACTATTTCTCGCCCGGCGAAAAGAGCAACCCGTCAAGACTTATCATGGAAGTTGTCAATCCTGCCAATGAGAACATCGCCAAGTATATCGACAAAAAAGGATATGAAGTGGAAGATGACAAGATGAATGCAGAGAAGACGACCTACTTCCTTCGGCTGATTGTGTCGATGGTAATGGTGGTCGGACTGGTGATCTCCATTTTGAGTTTCTACATACTCATGCTCAGTATCTATCTCCTGGTACAGAAGAATACGGAGAAGTTGGAGAATCTGCTGCTCATCGGCTATAAGCCTTCGAGGGTGGCGCAGCCCTATCAGCTGCTGACAGTCGGCTTGAATCTCTTGGTCCTGCTCATAGCGATCGTGCTGCTCTGTATGGTAAGGGCCTACTATATGGGCGTGCTCGAGACCCTCTTCCCTGATCTTGACGACGGCTCGATGCTCCCATCCTTCCTCGCCGGGATAGCCCTGTTGGTGATCGTTACGATCATCAATCTGTTCGCAATCAGGCAGAAGATCATGCGCATTTGGATGCATAAAGACTGACAGATGAAAGGCTATTCAAACACAAAGATTTGAGTAGCCTTTATCATTATTGATATAAACAACGAAAAATTTACTTTTCTGTAATATCAAATTCGTTTTTTTTAATTAAATTTGCATCATGAATAACCATTTCGGGTATAATACCCGTCATTATTAATTAAATTTTATAAATAGTCATGCAGAAAAGATTGTTTTTGCTGGTTGCTGTATGGGCGTTCTTCGCATCGTCCATCATGGCGCAAATCACAACTTCTTCAATGAGTGGAAAGGTTACCGTGGAAGGAACCGGTGAGGAGATCATCGGTGCGAATATCCAGATAGTCCACGAACCTTCCGGCACGCGCTATTCAGCAGTTTCAAACGTCGATGGTCAATTCAATGTGCAAGGTATGCGACCGGGTGGTCCGTACAAGGTCACTGTGAGCTATATAGGCCATCAGACGAAAACTCTTAAGGACATCACACTCCAGTTGGGTGAAACCTACAATCTGGCAGTCTGGCTGTCCGAAAATGCTACGGAACTTAGTGAGGTCGTCATCAGTGCCAAGGCTTCCAAGTTCGCCGTTGAGAAGACCGGGGCGTCAACGAACATCTCCAACGCGCAGATGATGAGCGTACCAACCGTGAATCGCAGTATGCAGGACATCGCCAAGATCTCACCCTATGCAGGCGCAGGCTTGGGATTTGCTGGTGGCGACGGTCGCTCAACGAACTTCACCATCGACGGTGCGAACTTTAACAACAACTTTGGTCTGACCTCCAAACTGCCCGGCGGCGGAAGCCCTATTTCGCTCGATGCCATTGAGGAAGTGCAGGTGGTCGTGGCACCTTTCGACGTACGTCAGACGAACTTCATCGGCGGTGGCATCAATGCGATCACGAAGTCAGGAACCAACACTTTCAAGGGTACCGGCTATATTTACTACCGCAATCAGGACCTGCGAGGAAACAAGATCAACGGAAAAGACTTGGGACGGCGCGCAGATGAGTCAAAGACCACTTACGGATTCACACTCGGTGGCCCGATCGTTAAGAACAAACTGTTCTTCTTTGCCAATTTTGAGAAAGAACTGACTCCGGGAACGGTCATCAAATACCGCGCCAGACAAGACGGCGAGCAGGCCGGAGGGATGGTGTCACGCACATTGGCCTCGGACATGGAGAAGGTAGCCAAGCACCTCAAAGACAAATATGGCTACGACGCCGGTTCATATACGAACTTCCCGGGTGACGAATCCAATACCAAGTTCCTCGCCCGCATTGACTGGAACATCACCAACAATCATCACCTCTCTGTCAGATACAACAACACGAGCAACACCTCATGGTTTGCACCGAACGGAAACTCCGGCAACTTTGGCAGTGGTGGACGCCTCAACAACACCTATCGTGTCGGTCCTCAGTCAATGGCATTCTCCAATGCCATGTATTCCATGGACAACAAGGTACAGTCGGTTGCTGCTGATCTCAACAGCCGTTTCGGCGATCGTTTCGCCAATCAGCTGCTTTTCACCTACACCAACATTGAAGACATGCGCGGATCCGATTCTTCCATCTTCCCATTCGTTGACATCATGGCCGGTCGGGACAAAGACGGAAGTCAGATCCTCGAGCCTTACATGAGTGCCGGCTACGAGCTTTTCTCTTACAACAATGGTGTGAAGAACAAGATTACGAATGTGACCGACAACTTCACATGGTATGCCGGCAGACACAAGGTGATGGCCGGATTCAGCTTTGAGCATCAGTTTGCCAACAACGCTTACATGCGTGAGGGAACCGGCTACTATCGTTACAGCAGCGTGGAAGATTTCCTGAACGACGCAGCACCTGAAACGTTTGCCCTCACCTACGGTCTCAACGGAGTCAAGAATCCCAATGCACAAGTCACATTCAATCAGATCGGTCTTTACTTGCAGGACGACTGGAATCTGACCAATC
>JALFRV010000251.1 GCA_022778905.1 Prevotella sp.
GTACGACATCATTCAAAAAAAAGAGCCGCGATACATACGCATCGTGGCTCCTTTAGCTTAGGGGATTTATTTAAGCGAGAACGATCTTGTTGTCCTCATCCTTGATCTTGCCTTCTTTGAAGAGCCATCCCATTCCAAGAAGAGTTTCCTGTTCGCTGATCTTAGCTGCTTTCGCAATCTCTGCAATGGTCAGCGCCTTTTCTGCAGTTGCAAGGGCCTGATACACATCGCCTGCGCGGAATCCGACACTCTCAGCATTTACTACTACTTCAACTTTCTTTGCTACGCTCTTCTTTACAGGAGCCGCAGCTTTCTTGGTTGTTGCTTTCTTTTCTGCCATAATGTTTAATAATAAAAGTTATCCGTCATTCCATCCCGACGGGTTATTCTTTTCGACTGCAAAATTAACACATTTAATTCAAGAATAATTATCTTTTGACAGAAAAAGAAGTTCAAACGAAATGTAAATGAGCGGCTTACACATTTTTCTTGACATACATCAAGGATCACCCTTGACGTACATCAATCTTGAGGTTCAGTTCATCTAACTGTTTGGGATCTAATGCGGAAGGAGCATCGAGCATGACATCACGGCCCGAATTGTTCTTCGGGAAGGCGATGCAATCACGAATGCTGTCCAACCCGGCCATGATGCTGACAAAACGATCGAGTCCGAACGCGAGCCCTGCATGCGGGGGGGCGCCATACCTGAAGGCATTCATCAGGAAGCCGAACTGTGCCTGCGCCCTCTCCGGGGTAAAGCCGAGCACTTCAAACATCTTCTCTTGCAACTGGGTATCGTGGATACGCAGTGAGCCTCCTCCGACCTCGATGCCGTTGCAGACAAAGTCATAAGCCTTGGCACGGACCTTCTCCGGATGTTCCTCCAGCATGGGGATGTCGTCCGGATTGGGCATGGTGAACGGATGATGGGTGGCCATCAGGCGCTGCTCCTCATCGCTCCACTCGAACAAGGGGAAGTCTACGATCCATAGACATTTGAACGTATTCTTGTCACGGAGGGCTAACCTGTCGCCCATCTCAAGACGCAATGCGCACAGCTGGACACGCGTCTTGTTCACATTGTCGCCTGAAAGGATCAGGACGAGGTCGCCGTCTTTGGCACCCGCAGCTTTCTTCACTTCTGCGAGGACTTCGGCTGAATAGAACTTATCGATCGAACTCTTGACGGTCCCGTCGGCGTTGAACTTGATATAGACCAAGCCCTTGGCGCCGACCTGCGGACGCTTCACGAACTCTGTCAGTTCATCGAGCTGCTTACGGCTATAGTCCGCGCAGCCCGGCACACAGATGCCTCCGATGTAGGCAGCACTGTCAAACACGCTGAAACTTCCTGTCCCTTTCAGCTGATCCATAAGCTCGACAAATTCCATACCGAACCGCAGGTCCGGCTTGTCGGATCCGAAACGCCTCATGGCTTCGGCCCAAGGCATCTGCTCCAACTTGGGAAGCTCGACGCCCCGGATCTCTCTGAAGAGCATGCGGCACATTTCCTCAAACACCTCAAGCACGTCATCCTGGTCTACAAAACTCATTTCACAGTCGACCTGTGTAAACTCCGGCTGACGGTCAGCACGGAGATCTTCGTCACGGAAACATTTTGCGATCTGGAAATAGCGGTCAAATCCGGCTACCATCAGCAGCTGCTTCAACGTCTGCGGGCTCTGGGGCAAAGCGTAGAACTGTCCGGGATTCATACGGGAAGGTACGACAAAGTCACGCGCTCCTTCCGGCGTGGACCCGATGAGGATCGGTGTCTCCACCTCGATGAAGTTCCGCGAATCCAAGAAATTGCGGATGAGGATTGTCATGCGATGGCGTAACTCCATGTTCTGACGCACAGCTGCACGCCTCAGATCCAAATAACGGTATTTCATGCGGATGTCATCGCCACCGTCGGTGTTCTCCTCGATCGTGAACGGAGGCGTCAGACTCGGTGACAGCACCGTCAGCTCGTCCACCAATATTTCCACATCTCCCGTTGGCAGATTCGGGTTCTTGCTCTGGCGCTCGCTGACATTGCCAACGATTTGAATGCAGTATTCGCGACCGAGTTTATTGGCATTGTCAAAAAGGGCCTTGTTCTCCGCCTCATTGAAAACCAACTGTGTGATGCCATAACGATCCCGCAAGTCTACGAAGGTCATACCGCCCATTTTTCTCAAGCGTTGAATCCATCCGGCGAGCTTCACCTGCTTGCCGGTGTCAGAGAGCCGTAACTCCCCACATGTATTTGTCCTATACATAGCTTTATGATTAATATTCTGCAAAAATACTGCAAATCTACGAAATCGACAAATAAAATCTGAATTAATCGGCCGATAATCATTTTAATGGCGGGAAATGGACTTAATCTGAAAACTTTTGCTAACTTTGCAGAGACAAATCAGAAAAACCTCATATGAAAAAAATGCTTATCCTGAGCCTGACGGCTCTACTGTCCCTGTCGGTTTCGGCACAGACCGCATCTGAAGTCTTGGAGACCGCACGCCTCGCCAATCATTATTTCATGAAGAAGTATGCCGATCCTACCCTGCCGACGTTTGTCGGGCGGGAACGCCCCAGCAGTCTGTGGACCCGGGGAGTGTATTACGAGGGTCTCATGGCACTCTACGAGATTGATCCCGACGAAGCCTATGCTGCTTATACGGACAAGTGGGCCGACTTCCACAAGTGGACAGCCCGCAACGGCAATCAGGCCGTTCATGCCGACGACCAATGCTGCCAGCAGACCTATATTGACCGCTACATCCAGACAGGAAAGAAGAATCAATACATGATCAGCGAAGTGATCAAGAACCTCAAGCACCAGATGGGTACAGGAAAGGTAGACTACTGGACCTGGATCGACGCCATTCAGATGTCGATGCCTGTCTATGCAAAGATGTACAACCTGACGGGCGAGCGAGACTACATGGACTACGCGATGAAGCTGTATCGCTGGACCCGCAATGACTGTGGCGGCGGGACGTTCAACACGAAGACAGGTCTCTGGTATCGTGATGCCGACTTTGTGCCGCCCTATAAGGAAAAAGACGGCAACGACTGCTACTGGAGCCGCGGCGACGGATGGGTGTATGCCGCCCTTGTCAGGGTCATGGGCGAACTCTCTCCGAAGGACAAGTACTATAAGGAACTGAAAAAGGACTTCCTGCTCATGAGCCGCGCCCTTGCCAAATGCCAGCGCGAGGACGGACTGTGGAATGTCAGCCTGGTCTCTCCCGCCACCTTCGGCGGCAAGGAACTGACCGGAACCTCCCTCTTCCTCTATGGCATGAGCTGGGGCCTCCGTCAGGG
>JALFRV010000283.1 GCA_022778905.1 Prevotella sp.
TAGGTGTGCCACGCAATGCCGTGCGCGCCCCAGACAGCATCGCCCCAGTAGGTGTTGAACACGCTGAAGAGAAAGGAAATGCCCGTAGACAGGGCGACGAGCGTATCCATATTGGCCGTTCTGTGACGCAGTTGGCGGCCAGCATGGATATAAAACTCACGGCCGCAAAACCACAGATTGGCCAACGAGAGCAACAGACTCACCTGGTTGGAGGCATCCCGCGACCCGAGGTCAAGCCAGTGCATGGAGACGCACATCACGAGAACGGACAGCACCCATGACAGGACCGTGCGCCGCTTCAGCACCCGATAGGCCTGCCGCTCGATATCTGCGGCCGACCGATCAGCCTCAATGACGAGGTCATATCCGATATCATTGATCCGGCTTTTTAGGGTCTCCAATGAGACCACTTCTGGATCATAGTCGATCAGCGCGCTGCGTCCGGGCAGACTGACCGACGCGCTCGCCACGCCCTCTGTCTCGTTGAGCCTGCGCTCCACATTTGCAGCGCAGGAAGCGCAGGCCATGCCTATGACTGGGATCGTACGTTTCATGATCAGAGAGTCATTTCATAATGGCCGGCCTCATCGACAGCCTGCTTGAGCTGTTCGGGCGCAACCTGCGCGTCATCATAGTCAACCGTAACGCTCTTCGCCTCAATATCGGCCTTTGCCGATCTGACTCCGGGGAGTGCCTTGAGGGCATTTTCAACGTTTGCCTGGCAGTGGGGGCACTTCATTCCGTCTACTGTGAAAGTCTTGTTCATTGTCTTACGTTTTAAATGTGAATACCTTTATCGAGTGCAAAGATACGCAGAGAATGAACAGGAAGCGTTACGAAATCATGGATAAGATTTATGATATTCCCGCCGGGTCAGGACTATCGCAGACCGAAGGGATGTCGACGCGGGGCACAGAAGCTGCAGGCCGGAAGCGTCCCGATGCGGTCCGGACTTGATGAAAATGCCTGCAGGCGGATGCTAAATCTCGTCGATCGGCCTGCGGGTGTTCTCCTTCAGGGCCTTGAACCGGGTCGGCGTCATGCCCGTCACGGTCTTGAACTGACTGCTGAGATAGGCCACTGACGAGTAATCCAACTGACAGGCGATCTCCGTGAGGGTCATCTCGTCATAACGGATCAGCTCCTTGACGCGCTCGATGCGCTGCTCCATATAGTAGCGCTCGATCGTCTTGCCGGTCACCTCACTGAACAACCTGCTCAGGGTGCTGTAGTCCTGATGCAGCTCCGCGGCCACCACCTCGCTCAGGTTGCGTGAGGGGCGGTCTTCGCGACGGCGCACCAAGCCGATGACGGCCTTGCGGATGCGGTCGATGACCTGCTGCCGGCGATCATCAAGGAGTTCAAATCCGAGTTCGGAAAGATGCGTCCGCACAGTCTCCATCTGTTCCGGAGACAGCGTTTCCGTCACTTTCGCCTCGCCTAAGGTGACCGACTGGGGATGCAGTCCCAACGCTTTCAACACGCTGTCGACGGCCATCACGCAACGGTTGCATACCATGTTCTTGATCGAGAGTGCAGTTGCCATTTTCAAAGCGTTTTATCCTGTTTATGACAATCTGATGATCCGTCTTCGGCGGAACGTCCGACCGGATCAGCCGGAGGCAGGGCGTTGATCTCGCGGAAGAAGCTCCAGACGATCGGAACCGTGATGCCGAACGACAGCAGATCGCTCACAGCCTGGCAGCATTCCACACCGGCCAACCCGAAGAAATGGGGCAGCACGACGATCAGCGGGATGAAGAAAAGGCCCTGCCTTGCTGCTGCGAGGATATTGGCACGCAGCGGACGACGGCACGTCTGCAGCAGCATGTTGCTCGTGACGATCAGGGAGATGAGCGGCCAGGTCATCAGCTGCCATCGGAGAGCGACCTGCCCGATCCGGATCACGTCAGGATCGTCGCGGAAAACCGATATGGACGACTCGCCGAAAACGAAGCACAAGAGGGTGAAGCAGATGAGGATGACGGTGCCGGACTTCACCGTAAACCAGTAGCCGGCCTTCAAACGGGAGTAGAGACCCGCACCATAGCAGAATCCGCAGAATGGCTGGAAGCCCTGCCCAAGGCCTATAATGACCGCCATGACAAACATGGCAATGCGGCTGACGATCGACATGGCGGCGATGGCGGCATCTCCATAGGCACCGGCAGCAACGTTGAGCATCAGCGTCGCCACTGCTCCGAGGCCCTGTCGGCTCAAGGACGGCGATCCGCCGTAGAAGATCTCCTTGATGAAAGCCCATGTCGGGGTGAAGCTGTGGAGCCTGATCGGGATGTTCCCACCAC
>JALFRV010000311.1 GCA_022778905.1 Prevotella sp.
AGACCCAGACCATCTCGACATCTACGGCACCAAGGAGGCCTACTTAGAGAGCTTCCGGCACTACACGACGCTGATCCAACCGGGCGGCGCATTGATCATCCATACCGGCCTCGAGATGCGTCCGGACGTGGCGGAAGGCGTTACGGTCTACGAATACAGCCGTGATCGCGGCGACTTCCATGCCGAGAACATCGTGATCGACAACGGTTCGATCACCTTTGACCTTATCTCTCCCGTCGAGAATGTGCGCGGCATCGAGCTCGGGCAGCCTGTTCCGATCAACATTGAGAACGGCATCGCAGCCATGGCGATGGCCCAGCTCAACGGCTGCACGGCCGAAGAGCTGCGGTATGGGATGTCCACTTTCCACGGCGTAGACCGCCGATTCGACTTCAAGATCAACAATCCGCGGCACGTATTCCTGTCCGATTACGGTCACCATCCAATGGAAATCCTCCAGAGCGCACGCTCTCTGCGCGAGCTGTATCAGCATCGCCGGATCACCGTGTTGTTCCAGCCGCACCTCTATACCCGCACCCGCGACTTCTATCAGGAATTCTCCGACGCGCTCAGCCACTTCGACGAGGTCATCCTGACGGAGATTTATCCGGCTCGGGAAGAACCGATTCCCGGCGTCACAAGCCAGCTGATCTATGACCATCTGAAGCCCGGCGTGGCGCGGCAGATGATCTGCAAGGACGACGTGCTGGACTTCGTGAAGGGCCGCGACTTTGATGTCCTCGTCGCACTCGGGGCCGGCAACCTGGACAACTATGTGCCCCAGATCACGAAGCTGATTGAAAAGAAAGAAACTGTCTGAACATCTATAGCCTGCCCGCGACAACGGTCATAGGGGCGAAAGAGGCCTATGCACATCAATTGGAAGAAATATATCACCATCGGACTTGACGTCCTGCTCGCTGCCTACATCATCGCAGCCTTCACATCCTTCAACAGACCGGATGTGACGATGAAGGTATGCACGAAGGCGAACATTGAGATTCAGGACGAGACTGCCAACGGTTTCATCAACGCAAAGGAGATCAAGGCGCGCCTGGAGAAGAGCCATCTCTATCCGCTTGGCGTCCCCATGCAGGCCGTCAATGCCCGGAAGATCGAGGAAACGCTCAAGCAGAGTCCTTTTGTCAAGACAGCCGAGTGCTACAAAACACAGGACGGGCAGGTCTGCATCAGTCTTACGCAGCGCATGCCCACCGTCCGCATCAAGTCAATCAACGGCGATGACTACTACTTGGACGACAATAACAGCATCATGCCCAATTCTCATTACACGTCTGACCTGATCATTGCGACCGGCTTCATTTCCAAGTGGTACGCGCGGAAGTACGTTGCATTTTTGGCACGTGCGCTCATGGCCGACGACTTATGGAAGAACCAGATCGAGCAGATCAACGTGACGCACGAATCAGGCATTGAGCTTGTGCCCCGCGTAGGCAACCACATCGTCTACTTGGGATCGCTGCCGGAAGGGAGGAACGACCGGGAACGGAAGCAGAAGATCGACGAGTTTGTCAACAAGAAGATGACCCGGTTGGTGAAATTCTACAAGTACGGGCTCTCCCATGCAGGCTGGAACAAATACAGCAACATCAATCTGGAGTTTGACAACCAGATCATCTGCAAGAAAAGAAACACGAATTGATAAAAGATAAAGAAACGTTATGCAAAAGGAATTTATTGTTGCGATAGAGCTTGGCTCGTCAAAAATAACGGGCATAGCAGGCAAGAAAAACCTTGATGGCAGCATCACGGTACTTGCAGTAGTGAAAGAAGACTCCACCGCATGCATACGCAATGGTGTCGTCTACAACATTGAGAAGACGGTGCAATGCCTGACTAACATTATCAAAAAGCTCGAGAACAGCCTCAAGGCCAAGATTGCCCATGTCTATGTCGGGGTCGGCGGCCAATCCATACGCAGCGTGAAGAATGTCATCGTCAAAGATCTGCCGGCCGAGACGATGGTCTCACAGGATATGGTCAACGAGCTGATGGACATCAACAGGAACATGCTCTATCCCGAACAGGAGATCCTCGACGCCGTCACACAGGAATACAAGGTGGACAGCCAGTATCAGTTGGAGCCGGCAGGCATCCAGTGCAGCCGCCTGGAAGGCAATTTCCTGAACATCCTCTGGCGCAATACGTTCTATAAAAACCTCAACAAATGCTTCGACAATGCAGGCATTGCCATTGCCGAGCTGTATCTGGCGCCTCTCGTGCTGGCGGACAACGTGCTCACCGAAGCGGAGCGCCGGGCAGGCTGCGTGCTTGTCGACCTCGGCGCAGACACCACGACCGTGTCGGTCTACTATAAGAACATCCTCCGCCATTTGGCCGTGATCCCGCTCGGAGGAAGCAACATCACGAAGGACATCGCATCGCTCCAGATGGAAGAAAAGGATGCCGAGGAGATGAAACTGAAGTACGCCAGCGCCTACACTGACAACAACGACATCGACAACACGCTCATGCTGCCGATCGACCAGGACCGCTCCGTGGAGTCGAGAAAGTTCGTGGAGATCGTCGAAGGACGCCTTGAAGAGATCATCGAAAACGTATGGTTTCAGGTGCCCAACGAGTATGTGGACAAGCTGCTTGGCGGTATCGTGCTCACCGGAGGCGGCTCCAACATGAAGGATATCGAGCGTGCGTTCCGCAATCACACTCACATCGAGAAGATCAGGATTGCCCGCTTCATTTCCCAGACCATCACTTCCGGCAACCCGGAAAGCACGCCGCACGACGGAACCATGAACACCGTGCTCGGCTTGTTGAACAAGGGCGACATGAACTGCGCCGGCGAGGAGCTCACGAACGATCTTTTCGGAAACGGCGACACGAAGCAGCCGACGACCACGGGCGACCTTCACGCCACGCCACGCACACGCAACGAGATTGCCGGAAGCGGCGTCGTGATGACCGAGGCAGAGAAAAAGAAAGCGGAAGAAGAGGCCCGCCGGAAGAAGGAAGAGGAAGAGGAGCAGAAGCGGATTGCCGAAGAGGCCCGCCGGAAGGAGGCCGAAGAGAAGCGCAGGAACAGCTTCTGGAACAAGGCCATGCGCGGCCTGAAGAAGTTCGGAGAGCAGATTATCAGGGAGGAAGAATAAAGCCGGCTGCCCCGCAACGACGAGTTAAGGTCCATAGAAGTAAAACATAAAAATCAAGAAGATATGTCTGACAATAATAAAAACAAGCCTTCCATCTTGGATTTCGGCGAACCTGACAAGGAGAACAGCATCATCAAGGTGATCGGCGTGGGCGGTGGAGGCGGCAATGCCGTCAACCATATGTATCGCGAAGGAATCCACGACGTGACGTTCGTACTGTGCAACACCGACGCGCAGGCCCTCAATGACAGTCCCGTCCCTGTGCACCTGCAGTTGGGAAAGGAAGGTCTCGGGGCCGGCAACAAGCCCGAACGGGCACGCCAGGCGGCTGAAGAGAGCATCGAGGACGTGCGCAATATGCTTTCCGACGGCACGAAGATGGCCTTCATCACGGCCGGAATGGGCGGCGGGACCGGTACGGGCGCAGCGCCCGTCATCGCCCGCGTGAGCAAGGAGCTGGGCATCCTGACGGTCGGAATCGTCACCATTCCCTTCCGCTTCGAGGGTCCCAAGAAGATCGACCAGGCCCTCGACGGTGTCGAAGAAATGTCAAAGCACGTCGACGCCCTGCTCGTGATCAACAACGAGCGGCTGCGCGAGATCTATCCGGAACTGCCGGTCCTCGACGCCTTCGGCAAGGCCGACGACACGCTGAGCATCGCAGCCAAGAGCATAGCCGAGATCATTACCGTCCACGGACTGATCAACCTCGACTTCAACGACGTGAAAACGGTGCTCAAAGACGGCGGCGTGGCAATCATGTCCACAGGCTACGGCGAAGGCGACGGACGCGTGAAGAAGGCCATCGACGACGCGCTCAACTCGCCGCTGCTCAATGACAACGACGTCTTCAACTCCAAGAAGATCCTCCTCAGCATCGCTTTCTCGAGCGAAAAGAAGGAAAATCCGAGCCTGATGATGGAGGAAATGAACGACGTGAACGACTTCATGGCGAAGTTCGGCAACGACTTCGAGATCAAGTGGGGGCTTGCCGTGGATCCCGACTTGGGCAAACGGGTGAAGGTGACCATCCTTGCCACTGGCTTTGGCATCGAGGATGTCGACGGCATGAACAGTCACCTGCGCAAGCAGACACAGGAAGACGCCGACCGGATCGCGCGCGAAGCAGAGCGCGCAGCAGAGCGCGAGGAGCGACGCGGACGGTTCTACGGACCCACAGGAGGCAACATCCAGTACAAGAGACGCCCGCACATCTTCCTCTTCAGGCCTGACGATCTCGACAATGAGGATGTCATCCTCGCCGTCGAAAACACGCCCACCTACAAGCGCAGCCGTCAGATGCTCGAGGAAATACGCAAGCAAGCCAACGGCACAGCTGCAGCAGACAAAGAGTCCAACAACGATGTGGTACAGGGAGTGATCAGCTTTGCCTGACCCGCATGGAATCCATTAAAAAGACAGATACGACATGACACTATTCGATCAGATCAGCGAAGATATCAAGGCCGCCATGAAAGCGCGCGACAAAGTGCGTCTCGAGACCTTGCGCAACATCAAGAAAGTATTCCTCGAGGCCAAGACCGCACCCGGCGCAAACGACACGCTCGAGGACGACAAGGCCCTCAAGATCCTCCAGAAACTTGCCAAACAGGGTAAGGAAACGGCCGAGACCTACATCCAGGCCAACCGTCAGGACCTTG
>JALFRV010000281.1 GCA_022778905.1 Prevotella sp.
TGTGTAGTTCGTGTCCGACGCATTGACATTAGTTGTCCGGTTCAAACGGCTGTTGATCGATACGTTGTCCACATTGCCAAGACCAACATCCGATTTTGTCACCGACTGTTTCGGATGCACATGGTCACCTCTGGCATACGCACTTTCCGATCCAGCCGACGCCGTCCCCGGTGCTTTTGGGGTTGTGTCGGAGGGTTGCGGTTTACTGCCCCATGCGGCCTTGTTGTTCTGGACGTCAGACACCGCCTGATCGATCTCTGCGCCAGTGTGCGCACTGTTGTATTGGTCTGCCATAAAATCACTCCTTCATGCAGAGAAATTCCTTGCCTTCTGCCGTTAGCATGGTCTTGGTCGTGCCGGACGGCACAAACCCATAGTTATCATTCCAGCTTCCGTCCGCCCCTTGTGCGTATAGAGAAATTCTGTATTCTCCGTCACCACTCAGGAGGAAATCGTCGTAGACCTCAAAGGTTCGCTCCGTCCCCGCCGGGGTCTGGGAAAAGGACGCAATGAGCGCCCCTTTCCCTCGCCCCCAGTCCTCGCCGGTTTTCGTCGCGCGGCATTCAAAGGCCGTGTAGGCGATATCCGACGAGAACTTGACGGTGATGGAATCGAAACCGGAGACTGACGAGATCTTATTCCCCGTGATGGTGAACGTCAGTCCAGGCGCGGCCATTATGCCACGCTCCAAGTCCCGGCGGCGTTCTTCACAAAGACCTTGATGATCTTCGTGCCGTCGCCGGAGGATGCCGTCGCAAGGTCGGCGCCCTTGATGGTGACATTGATCGCCGTGGCCTTCTTGTAGCCTCCAGCCGTGCCGCTGGTGTTGCTGGAACCGCCAGTGGTCGGGATCTGCGTACCGGCGTCGTGGAGGCTGCTGGTGCTCGGAACAACACGCACCGTGTATTCCTCGAAGTCCACGTCGCAGGTGAAGGAGAACGCGCAGGTGTCGAAGCCGGATACTTTGGAGATTCTGGTCTTGTCGGGGCCAGTGATCGTGACCACCGGAACCGCAGTGTTGACCGTGATAGACGCTGTGACCGCAGCCGTTTCGTTGCAGACGTCATCCCGCACCTTGATATGTACGGTTTTCAGGCCATCGCCGTCCGTCAGGACGATAGACTTGCTGGCCGCGAAGGTCTCCCACGATGCGTCCGTTTCCGTTGCAGCCGCCTTGATGCCCCAGAGCTTCATCTGGTAGCCGGTCTTGGTTTCATCCGTCAGCGTGATCGTTGCGGTTACGGTGTTGCTGGTTGCATACGTCGCGCCGCCGTTGAGCTTCAGTGTCAACCCAGACGGTGCAAGCGTATCAAGAATTAGATTGAAAAAACTTGCCATAGGTTATGCCCCTTTCTTTTCGCTCAGTTCGATGTATAAATATCCGCCTGGGCGGGTATAGATGGGTTCTTCGCCGATGCAGGCATTCTTAATGCCCATCTCACCGACAAACAACTCCTTTAGCTGTTCTTCTCCGACTGTGATCATTCCGTCACCCCCGAATCAGATACAGTGTCTTTGCATCCTTGACGGCCAGCGCGTCATATTCTGCCCGGTCGAGGACTACAATGGTGTTGATCTGCGCAGATGAGACGTTGCCGCCGCCACTGCCGCCGGGTGACACCCGCAAGGGCGGCAGGCTGAATTGGATGCTCGGCTTCCCGCCGATGTCAAAGTGGATCATCACAGCACCACCTTACTGATGGAATCGCTTACGCGGATGCCCTCAATGCTGGTGCCGATGACCACCGGCTCCGCGCCGGTAAACTTGACGCGGATCTGAACGGCCTGAGAAGCGCTTTTGAACTGAAAGGTTTCCTCCTGCGTCAGAGGGAACAGGAAGTTCCCGTCTGTGTCCGTCGTGACCTCTCCGGGGTAGATTTTGCGCAGCTTTCCGACGATGAACTCGATCATCTCAATCTTGGATAGGTCGAGCGGCGCGCCGTCCTGCGTCCCAGTAAATACAATGGCGTACTGGTCGCCTTGCATGATTTTTAGGCTCATTCTTCCGCCTCCAATTCGATCAGGCCTCTCAGGAGGCACAAGTCCTGATAACTGAGCTTCACATTCTCGTCAACGGGGATCTTGACAGGCTCGATCTCGTCCGCGACATCAACGTCGATGACTTCCTGCATCTTCTTCCTGTACTCGTCGATTTTGTCATCATCGACGCGCCATCCCGTATCGATCTCGTGGCCCATTGACTTCACAAGATGGGCCTGACGCTCGTTGTAAAACGTCAGAACATGGTCGAGCGAATCCATGAGCTTGCTGACCTTGTAAAGCGTTCGCGGCCTCATGTCTGCCGCCGCGACCTTCCGCAGCGCTGGCATTGCCGAAACGATATTCCCGATCTTCATATCCGGCCTCCTTACGCAAGGACAATGTTTGCAGTATAGACACGGCTTCTATCGTCGTATGTAACGTTGATACTCTCAACTTTGGAATAGCTTCCAATGGTCGGAATGGTGATGCCGTCTGCGTTTTTGATTTGCAGCGTCGCGAATTCAAGTCCTTTGAGGCCGGAGAAGTCTGGAAAAACTGCCGTCGCCTCCACCTCAAAATTATTTGATGCGTTCAGCGTGGCATTTTCCGAAAGGTTTTCATAGAAATTCGTAATTGTAACTTCTTTTGTGTCGAGTTTCAGGATCATAGTCTGCCTCCTAACTGTTTTTGGAATTGATTGCTCTGTTGATGGATTCCTTCAAGGCCGTTGTGGAGTTTGCGAACATTGTCGCGAGGATCTTTGTACCTTTTGTAACCGCCGAGGCGACCGTTCCAGCGCCTGTCAAACCAGAAATCGCATTGCGCATTTGGTTGAAATGTTCTGCTGTGAGATTGCCGCCAGATGTCGCCGTTGGAATAGAAGCCGTGCT
>JALFRV010000095.1 GCA_022778905.1 Prevotella sp.
TAAATTATAGTGTTGCGGAATTAAGGTTTAAAACAAAATTAGGAAGAAATAGTTAAAGGAAGCTACTGGCGGCATCATATTTTATAATCATGAAATTAAATCATCACGTCTTAGTCTTTTCAGTATGTCATAAAATACTAAATATGTGAAATTACCTATTATGGTTTCGGGATTACATATCTCCATTATTTCGTGATTTCATGTTTAAGTAATTGAATATCAATAAAATAGATACAAAAATACTTGCCCATCTCGATATTTTTTCGTATCTTTGGGTGAATTAATAGGTAATGAAGCTATGCAGGTTTTTGTCTTTACATATATGCTGTTGTCGGCCATCCTGCGCTTGATAGGATGGTGCATTGTAGGAATATTCAAGGTGATATTCTATATGGTTAGCTTTATCTATGTAGTAACTTCCGACTTGCTGAAAAATAGAAAACAATAAGACCATACCTCTGAAATAGGAGATATGGTCTCGTGAATCTGGCCTGAAATTACTTGATGGCTTTTTGAAGGCTCACGGCATGACGTTCGACCGTTGTCTTCAGCACCTTTGCATAGATTTGCGTGGTACGGATATTCTGATGGCCCAGCATCCGTGAGACATTCTCGATAGGGACATCATGGGCGAGGGCAAGGGTGGCAAAAGAGTGGCGGGCCACATGGAAGGTCAGCCGCTTGTTTAATCCCAGTGCGGCCTCTATCAGATGGAGGTAGTCGTTTGCTTTTTGATTGGAAAGTTTTGGCAGGCAGAAGTGATACTTCTTCAACACGTCCATGGCTGGCCTGAGTATTGGGGTGAAGAATTTAGAACCAGTCTTAATCCTGCTGCCGTCGATATAAACCATGTTTCCCTCCTGTTCCGTCATCTTATCGAAGTCAAAAGCCCGAACATCACAGTAGGCAAGTCCCGTATAGGCAGCAAAGACAAAAAGGTCCCGCACTTTCTCCATCTTTCCATCCAGCTTCATATTGCGCATTTTCAGCAATTCTTTTTCCGTGAGGGGTTCTCGTTCATTACATTTACCGCGCTTGAATTTCACCTGACTGTATGGATCAATGGGGATTTTCTCTTCAATATATAGCCTATGGGTGTAGATGTGCAGATGCTTATGATAGGTGTGTATGGCAACGTCTCCTCGTGTTCCGTCATGAAGCCACTGATCAAAGGCCACGAGGTTTTTCTTTGTCAAGTCATCTACTGTCTTGATGTGACCAAAGCGTTTGATAGCTTCCCACGTACATATTTTATGCTTTCTGGTGCCTTCCTGTATGTCTTCATTGTCAATACATTCTTTCATGTATTGGATGAAATCAAGCGCAGGCTTGGCTTTCGGATAATGTGAAGTCAACTTTCGTGGTATCTCAACGGTACCACAGCCATAATAAAAGGAGTCAAATCTCTGAATCGTCAATTCCTCTCCCAAAAGATTCATTGCAGCGAGAATCTGCTCACATCGCTGCCTCTCCATAACTACCTTAGGGGATTTGGCGAACTTTTCCCATTCATTGGCGGCTACATCTCCAAACGAAATGTACTTCCGCTCCTTCCTGCTAATGTAGACTCTTAATTCTACTTTTCCGCTACCACGCTTCTCAGCAACTTTCTTTCTGTCAAAAATGACAGCCACTTTTTGATTTAACATAACTTTTGTCTTTAAGCGACTTTGGGTCACTGGGGGAAAGAAAAACATAAAAGTGGTAACACATTTCAAGGGACTGGTAACACATTTTGGTAACACATTCCGTTCCTGACAGGTATTTTCACTTCCCGTTATGTCCTGTTAGCCGCAGGTTAAACATTTAGCATAAACTCCTCTAAATGTACCATTTAGCTAACAAGTGGCTGATTATAAACGGAAAGGAGAATCTCATTGCTGAAATCCTCCTTGTGACCCGCATGGGGTCGATAGTGATTCCGTTGGGATTCGAACCCAAGACCCACAGCTTAGAAGGCTGTTGCTCTAATCCAACTGAGCTACGGAACCTTAGGAACGGGTGCAAAATTAGTATATTATTTTCACAAAAGCAAATTTTTTCGTGACTTATTTATATTTGTCTATCATCTCTTGGGCACGTGGGTCGCCCAAGTCCTTTGCCTTCTGCAGCTGTTGGATGCCGTCGGGCACTTGCTTGTTCTGAATGAGCGCGAGACCTTTGATGAGGTAAGCATCGGCATATTCGGGGGCGAGGCTGATGCAGATGTCGATCGTCTTGATCGCATCTTCCGGCTTGTTGATCCTGATCTGGAGGTTGGCCATCTCTGCATAGTAGGTCGGTTCGGCCCGGTTGAGGACAATGGCATGGGCGATGTCATTGAGTGCCTGCTGATAGCGGCGGAGCTTTACCTCGCTCTGATATTTGAGGTAATAGAACTCTGCAGAGCCACGTCCGATGACGAGCGTGTCGTATACGTTGAAGTCATCGACGGCCTTCCGGGTCTCTCCGACGAGTGCGAGGTATTGTCCCCTGGCAAGATAGTAGGGGGCGGAGTTGGCTTTCGGCTGTGCGTTGACAGCGCTGTCGAGCAGGGTGAGGATCTCGTTCTGAGGAGCTTTCAGTTGCATCTTGCATTGAGCAGCACCGTAGAAGAGTTCGCCATTGCGGATGGGCGTCTTCGTGAGGGCCATAAACAGGTCGTAGGCTTTCGGAAAGTCTTTCTGTGTATAGATGATCTTTGCCTGTTGGTGCTGATAGATTGGGGAGGGGTTGATTTCGTATGCTTTGCGCGCTTCCTCCAACGCTTTGTCGAGGCTCCATGCCTGATACGGGGTCTGGCTCTTGTAGATCTCCTTCTCATAGATCAGTTTCGAGTAGCAGAAGTGGGCTTCATCCTTGGCGGAGGCGTTACGAATGCAGTTTTCCATGTCGGCTGCAGCCTGATCGAAAAGGTTTTGGCTGACATAGTCTGCAGCGCGTCTGTAATAGCCTTCCGTTGACTGCGGGAACCGGAGAATGAAGTCGCTGACGTAGCCTGCACGCTTGATGGAATCGCTGCTTTGGGCGGATAGCATGAGGGCAAGTGTCGCCTCTTCGAGCCGGTCGGGCAATGCCATGCGGATGCCGGTCTGCCTTAAGACGGCATCATTGATGGAGAGTCCCTTCTCGATCTTGAAGCTGTTGATGAATCGGGCGTCGGTAGCGTAGAGTTCCCCTCCGGTCTTTGAGTGCTGGAGCAGCCCGATCACTTCGCCTTTCTGATTGACAAAGGGACAGCTGGAGGCATTGTCGGGGGCATTGTCGGAGAATATGTAGTAGGCATATTTGTCCATGAACTGTTCCACTTTCTGCACGGATCGCTGGCTGATGGCAGGTTTGTCCACAGAATAGCCTACGAGCCAGACCTTGCTGTTGGCTGTGGAGGCACTTTGACTGACAGGGGCGGGAGTGGTTCGGCCGTCGACCTTGAACTTGCAGACGTCGTATATCTCGTTGGCGCCGAGCATATATTTGACATTCATCTTGCGGCCGGAGGCATCGATGACGACTGCCGAACTGGCTCCGACAAACGGTGTCCAAGTGCTGATGGCATCGCCGTCGGCACTGACGAAGACGCCATGACTGGACGCGAGGATGCCGCCATCTTTGTCGAAAGTGGTCAGCGTGAACACAGCCTTGGCGGCTTTCTGGATCTGCGCGATGCCTTGTTGACAAACGAAAAGCATGGCGAGCAGAAGGGTAGTGATCCTTATCTTTTTCATATTATGCATTCAATTTCAATAAAACTTTAGCGTTACTGATGGCTTCATTGCTGATCTGGCTGCCGCTCAGCATCTGTGCAATTTCGGTGACGCGTTCTTCCGTCGTCAGGAGGTGCATCCGGCTGATGGTTCCCTGATCGGTTTCTTCCTTTTCCACTTTGTAATGTGTAGCTCCGCTGGCTGCGATCTGTGGGAGGTGGGTGATGCTGATGACTTGTCGTCCTTCATCCCCCATTTCCTTCATGATGCCTGCCATCTGTTCGGCTATGCGGCCACTGACACCGATATCGATCTCGTCAAAGATGATGGTTGGAAGCTTGACCGTTCCGCTGATCATTGCTTTAAGGGCGAGCATGACGCGCGCTATCTCACCGCCGGAAGCCACCTGACTGATGGGCTGCATGGCTGAGCTCTTGTTGGCGCTGAAGAGAAAGATGATCTTGTCCATCCCGTCGCGGCTCAAGGGCTTGCGGCTGATGTCTACGGAGAATCGTACGTTGGGAATGCCCAATGCCTCTAAGTAGTGTTTCGTCTCTCGTTCCACCTTCCGGGCGGCGTCTGCACGGAGCGCGGAGATGGCCTGCGCTTTCTGCTCACAGTTTTTCTGAGCATCGTCAAGCTGCCTGCGCAGCCCGTCAAGCTCTTCATCGCTGTTACTGATATAGTGGAGTTGTCTGGCCAGATCATCCTTGATGGCAAGGATCTGGCTGATTTCGTTGACGTGATATTTATGCTCGAGGGTGTAGATACGGTTGAGCTGCTCGTTGATCCTTTCAAGTTCGGAGGGATCGAACTCAATGTTTTCCAACTCGCCGCTGATCTCACGGGCGATGTCCTTGATCTCTATGAAACTCGTGTCAAGCCTGTCGCAAAGGTCCTTGGCTGCCGGGAAGACTGTCTCGATGGTGCGTAGGGATGCTATGGTCGACTTGATTCGCACGAGGGCACCT
>JALFRV010000096.1 GCA_022778905.1 Prevotella sp.
TCCTGAAAGCTGCTACTAACGACTCATAAATCTACCCTTAATCGTGTATTGGATGATAGTTGCGGATTTTAGGGTAAAAAGGAAATAAAGAAAAAAGGATGCCCAAATATCTCTTTCGGCATCCTTTTATTGACCTGCGGCTCCAGCAGTTTAATTACCAGAGCTGAAGTCTTTCATTTTCAGGAATATACATCTTGTCTCCCGACTTGACGCCGAAGGCATCATACCATGCGTTCACATGCGGCAGGGCGCCGTTGACGCGCCATTCGCCGAGGGAATGGGGGTCACGCTTGACGCGGTTACGGATCTCCTGCTCGGTGATGTTCTGTCCCCAGACACCGGCATAGGCGATGAAGAAGCGCTGGTCGGCGGTCATGCCGTCCTTCGTCTTGAGCGCTTTGTTGGCGGTGGCATTCTTATAGGCGTTGAACGAAACTTGCAGGCCGCCGTGGTCGGCTAAGTTTTCGCCGAGGGTGAAGCGGCCGTTTGCGTTGAGGTCAGGCAGCACCTTGATGTTGGAGAAGAAGTCTGCATACATGTCGGCGCGTTCGTTAAAGCCCTTCGCATCGGCTTCGGTCCACCAGTCCTTCATGTTTCCGTCGGCGTCATACTGCCGTCCCTGATCGTCGAACCCATGTGTCATCTCGTGCCCGATCACCACTCCGATGGCGCCATAGTTGAAGGCTTCGTCGGCTTTCGGATCGAAGAACGGCTTCTGGAGGATGCCTGCGGGGAAGCAAATCTCATTGGTTGTGGGGTTGTAATAGGCATTGACGGTCTGCGGGGTCATGTGCCACTCGTCGCGATCCACGGGCTTTCCGGCACGCTCGGCAATGTGGCGGTCGTGGGCGAACTGCCTGCAGGCCATCACATTCTCATAGAACGACTTCGCGGGATCAATCGTCAGCTCCGAATAGTCCTTCCATTTGTTCGGGTAACCGATCTTCACATAGAAGCGGTCAAGCTTCTTATGGGCAGCCGACTTGGTGGCTTCGCTCATCCAGGTCTGTGCGTCTATGCGCTGCCCAAGGCTGATCTGGAGGTTGCGCACGAGCGTCTCCATCATCTTCTTGGATGATTCGGGGAAGTAACGCTGGCAATACATGCGTCCGAGGGCTTCTCCCATGGCGCTCTCCACCTGTTCTGTGGAACGCTTCCACAATGGATAATCCTGCTTCCGCCCAGACATCGTGCGGCCGAAGAAGTCGAAATTGGCCTCGCGGATCTCATCACTCAGCAGGTTGACACTGCCCATGATGACGTCCCACTCCATCAGTGCACGCAGTTCGTCTGCGGTCTGAATGGCCAGCAGTTTGTCCAAACCTTCAAAGAACTTGGGCTGTCCGACGACCATTTCCTGGATGTATTCGGTCTTGACACCTTCCGCATTGGCAAGCGCCCTGACAGGTACGTTGGGATAATTCTCCTCAAACTGGGCGAGCGTCATCTTGTTATAGTTGGCCTGCGGGTCACGCAACTCGGTGTTACTCTTGGACAACAGGGCAAGCATGGTTTCAAAACGGAAGACGGCATCACGCTTTGCGGCTGCCTGATCAGCATTGAATCCATACAGCTCAAACATGCGGACGATGTGCTTCTTGAATGCTTCGCGGATGTCGACGGTAGCCTTGTCGTTGTTCACGTAGTAGTCTTTCTGGCCCAGTGTCAGTCCACCTTGGGAGAGCGAAAGAATATTCATGGCCACGTTCTTCTCGTCTGCGGCGAAATAAGAACCGAACGGAATGCCGTAGCCGAACGACGCATACTTCATCTGGAGCTTGCGCAAGCCGCTCAGACCGGAGGCTGATTCGATCTCTTCAAG
The DNA here is from genome assembly GCA_022778905.1 of Prevotella sp. Taxonomy (GTDB): domain Bacteria; phylum Bacteroidota; class Bacteroidia; order Bacteroidales; family Bacteroidaceae; genus Prevotella. The sequence goes on from JALFRV010000096.1 coordinate 1,823, forward strand.
CAGCGGCTTGACGGGTGCGATGCCTTCCCGGTCGCGCCGGGCCGAATCCATCGCGAGCTTGTAAAACTCGCTCAGCTTCTGCTCCAAGGTTCCTTTCTTATACGTTTTCTTCTGCAGATCAGCGAGGATGGCATTAATCCGCTTGTTGTTGTTCTCCTGTAACTGGTCGAAACTTCCATAGCGAGAGTAGGCCGCGGGAAGCGGATTGAGCTTCTGCCAGCCACCGGTAGCGTACTGATAGAAATCATCAGCCGGCCGGACAGTCTTGTCTAAGTTGGACAAGACGATCCCCGTCTGATTCTGAGCCTCGATGCCCACGGTCGGGGCAACTGCCAAGGCTACCATCGGAATTACATGTTTCATTTTCATTGTCTCATTCTATTTAAATATTTGACTTTTAATCTATTTCCCGCTGCAGCTGCTCCACGGTCTCGGAGAGCTCTAACCAGCGGTCGTTTTCGGCATCCAGTGCGCGCTTCGTGGATGTGTATTCGGTCACCAACTCGACGTCGGCGGCGTTTTCGGGTGTCATGAACAGCTCGTCGAGCTCTTTCATCCGCTTCTCCATGGAGGTGATTTTGCGCTCCGACTGCTGCAGGTCTTTCTGCACCTTATTGAGCTTCCGCTGCTGCGCTTTCCGGGCTTCGTAGCTCTGGCGGCCGGTCTCTTTCGGCTCCGGAGCGATGGTCTCGGCCTTGGAGGCGGTCTCCACGGGCTCGGCCGGGCGGTTTTCGAGGGCCTGTTGGATGGTCTCTGCCTGATGGTCACGCAGATAGTCGTAGATGCCGCCGAGGTGTTCGCGCACGTGACCGTTGCTGAATTCATAGACCTTAGACACGATCCCGTCGAGGAAGTCACGGTCATGGCTGACGATGATGGCCGTCCCATCGAAGGCCCTGATGGCCTCCTTGAGCACGTCCTTGGACTGCATGTCGAGGTGATTGGTAGGCTCATCGAGGATCAGAAGATTGACCGGCTCGAGCAGCAGACGGATCATGGCCAGTCGGGAGCGTTCGCCTCCGCTGAGCACTTTCACCTTCTTGTCCGACGCCTCACCACCAAACATGAACGCACCGAGGATGTCCTTGATCCGCAGACGGATCTCACCCTTGGCCACATGGTCTATGGTGTCGAAGACGGTCAGGTTCTCATCGAGCAGTTGCGCCTGGTTTTGGGCGAAGTAGCCGATCTGTACGTTATGCCCGACCTTAAGGTTTCCGGTGAACGGAATCTCGTTTCGGATACACTTGACGAGTGTTGACTTGCCTTCTCCGTTACGTCCCACGAAGGCCACTTTCTCTCCTCTCTTGACCATCAGCGTGACATCCTCAAAGACGACATGGTCGCCATAGGCTTTCCCGACCTCCTCACAGATGACGGGATAGTCGCCGCTCCGGAGGCACGGAGGAAACTTCAGGTGCATGGCTGCGTTGTCCACTTCGTCGACCTCAATGGGCACGATCTTCTCCAACTGCCGCAGTCGCTGCTGCACCTGAACAGCTTTCGTGGCCTGATAACGGAAGCGGTCGACGAAGGTCTTGATGTCGGCGATCTCTCGCTGCTGGTTCTCATAGGCCCGGAGCTGCTGTTCGCGGCGCTCGCGGCGCAGGACTACGTATTCGTCATATTTGACCCGATAGTCTTCCGCATGCCCGCAGGTGAGCTCGATGGTGCGGTTGGTGACATTGTTGATGAACGCACGGTCGTGGCTGACAAGCACCACGGCGCTGGCGCTCTGGCTCAAAAACTGCTCCAACCACTGGATGCTTTCGATGTCAAGATGGTTGGTCGGCTCGTCGAGCAGCAGCACGTCGGGTTTCTGAAGCAGGATCTTCGCCAGTTCGATACGCATTCTCCATCCGCCCGAGAGCTCCGAAGTGGGGCGGTCAAGCTCTGCTCTGTCAAAGCCTAAGCCCATCAGCGTCCGTTCCAGTTCGGCCTCATAGTTGTCGCCGCCCATGAGCATGAAGCGCTCATGTTCCTGCGTAAAGGCCTCGACAAGAGCCAGATAGCCCTCGCTCTCATAGTCGGTGCGGTCGGCCAACTGCTGCTGCATGGCTGCCAGACGGTCTTTCATGCGGGTGATGGCGGCAAATGCCTTGCGCGTTTCTTCACGTACTGACGTGTCGTCCTGCAGCTTCATCACCTGCGGCAGGTACCCGATCGTCGAACCGGACGGCACGGCCACGGTTCCCTCCGTGGGCTTCTGCAGCCCGCAAAGTATCTTGAGCATGGTCGACTTACCAGCCCCGTTCTTGCCCACGAGGGCTATCCTGTCATGGTCATTCACAACGAAGCTGACGTTCTGGAACAACGGCTTCACGCCAAATTCCACCTTCAATCCTTCTACTGATATCATTTGTCATCTTTGCTAATTCATGCAAAATTACAACAATTCGCCCATTGCGCAAAATAAAAGGCAGGTTTTTGTGTGTTCATGCGTCAAGGTCCGCATGCCGCACAAGCCCCCGGTCAAGGACGCATGACAGCCATCCGGAACACCCATCTGCAAGCCCCGTTTCAGCCGTCTCAGACATGCGCTTGAGACGGAGCATAACTGCGGTCTGCGCATATGATAGCTCCGGGGCGTCCAAAGCATTGCTCTTGGCGCCCGAAAGCATAGCTTTCGAGGGCCCAAAGCTATGCTTTCGCAAGACCCTGACAATCATACAGTTACAAGACGTCATCCGTATACATTCCAAACAACTGCCGGGAATATTTGCCGGATATGTTTTTTTTGCGTAAATTTGTGAACTTGATCAAACGCCATCTATATGAAGAAAATTCTACTTTTAACTACTTTGCTGGCACTGGCGGCAGTCACCATGGCTCAGGAAAGCAGGATATACGTCTGCAAGGGCCGGTCTTACCACGTCTATCCGACGGCCGACGTGGACAGCATCACATTCGACAAGGCCGGCAATCCCTCGCAGGTCTACATCTCGAAAGGCACTGACCGCCACACCTATGATGCCGCGGCGACAGACAGTTTCACATTCATCAAGCCGGCAATCACGGCTGGCAAGCAGGCCACGGACAGGATCTACGCCAGCGAGACTTTTGCCACCGACTTCGGAGCCTTCACCGTCAGGACCGTCAAGGGGCTGCCCTGGGTGATCGCCTACAGCTCTGCCAAGGCCTCCGGCTATGACAACTCAACCACGACTCCCAGCGAAAGCTACCTCCTCTCCGAGGCTTACGACATGACAGAGGCCACCGGCGCCACGCTCACCTTCAAGTACGTCCTGCAATACAGCGGGTCTGCGACAAAGGTGCTCATCACCGATCAATATACCGGAGACCCCGCTACGACCGTCTGGACCGACATCACCGACGGGCAAATCAGCAATACCAAGGACTTCTATACGTTCAGCACCTATACCTGCAAGATCCCTTCACGCTTCTTGGGCGAGAGCAATGTGGTCATCGCCCTCTGCCACTCGTGCGGCAGCAGTTCGTCCACATGGGAGGTGAAGAACCTTCAGCTCAGCCTCGACGGCACCTCGCCGGGCGGAGGGGGCACGGATCCGACACCCTCGGACGATCCGGCCAACACCAACAAAAACACGAAGGGATTGGACAAGGGAGCCGGCAGGCTCGAGATACCGAAGCTCAGTGACAAGGACTTGCAGCTTTTCATCGTCAAGCAGACATCGGGTATAGACCGCACGTATTCATTGGAATGGGACTGCACAAAGAAGGCCAACCGCTGGGTGGCATTGCAAATGCACGACGGACTGCCCGACAACGGTGTCGGGAGAAATGACGGCTGGCAGGACGATGCGGACATTCCGTCACAATATCAGACGCATGACGCCGACTACAAGGGCACGCCTTTCTCCCGCGGCCACATGTGTGCGTCGAGCGACCGGCAGACCACCGTGGCGCAAAACCGGCAGACATTCATCATGAGCAACA
>JALFRV010000111.1 GCA_022778905.1 Prevotella sp.
ATCCGGACGCCCGGCTGCCCTCCGCGCCCGGCAGAGAAAGCATTCGGGCCGCAAGAAACCGTCATTCTGGCGGCCCGGACAGAAATTCTAATTTGAACTGAACATGAAAAAGATACTCTATGGATTGGCCTACGGGCTCTGGTACGGGCTGTCGCTGCTGCCGTTGCGCGTGCTTTACTGGCTCTCGGACGTGCTCTTCGTGCTGGCTGCCTATGTGGTCCGCTACCGCCATCGCGTCATTCAGAAGAATCTGCGCAATGCGTTTCCCGGGAAGAGCGACCGTGAACGGCGCCGGATCGAACAGCGTTTCTACCGCTGGTTCTGCGATTATCTCGTCGAGACAATCAAGCTCATGACCATGAAGAATGATGAGATGATGAAGCGGATGAGATTCTCCAACACCGAATTATTGAATGAAGCGGTCTACCGAGGGCAGTCAGTCTCGGTCTATCTTGGCCACTACGGCAACTGGGAATGGATCACCGCGCTGCCCTTATGGGTCGTCCCGGAGTCACAGTGCTGCCAACTCTACCATCCGTTGGAGAACTCCGAGTTCGACAGGCTGTTCAAACATGTCCGCGAGCGACACCATGCGCTCTGCGTACCCATGGAGGATTCGGTCCGCAGACTCATCAAATACAGCCAGATGGGCTTTCCGCTGATCGTCGGATTCATATCGGATCAGGCGCCTTTATGGCAGAATATCCACCACTGGACGACCTTCCTCAACCAGGATACGCCTGTTCTGACAGGAGCGGAGCGGATCTCCCGCAAGATGGAACATGTCATTGTCTACGGCGATATGCGTCGTGTGAAGCGCGGACATTATTGTTGCGACTTCCGACTGATGGCCTCCGACCTAAGCAAAACGACCGAGTGGGAGCTCACCGACAAGTATTTCCAACTGCTGGAGCAGACCATTCGCCGCGACCCGTCATGCTACCTCTGGAGCCATAACCGATGGAAGCGCACGCGGGAGGAATTCAATCACTACTGCTATGTGGACGAACATGGCAAGGTGATGTTTCGTAAGAATGTCGGACAATATCAAAAACCAAAGGAATGAAGATCACTGCAGTTGTCGTAACCTATAACCGCATCGAGCTCCTGAAGCGTGTCATCGACTGCCTGCGCGCCCAGACAGGCCTCACGGAGATCATCGTCGTTGACAACGGAGCAACCGACGGTACCGGCGAGTGGCTCGACCGGCAGTCTGCACTCCACGTGATCCGTCAGGACAACGTGGGCGGATCGGGCGGCTTCCACACCGGCATCCGGGCTGCCTATGAAGGCGGAGCCGACTGGATATGGTGCATGGACGACGACGTCTTCCCACGTCCGGGCTGCCTGGAAAACCTTGTGCGGTGCGCGGAAGAGACGTCCGCGTCAATCTTGGCGCCGCTTCGGTTGCTCGACGGACACGTTTTCACCCACGAATTCCGCCGCTTCAACTTCACCAATCCATTCGCCTCCGTCCACGGTAGCAAGTTGGCGGGCCACACGATTGACCGCCCCACGGAGATCGTCGGATGCGACTTCGAAGGCCCCTTCATAGCCCGCGCCGTCGTGAAGCGCATCGGACTGCCCAACAAAGACCTCTTCATCTTCTGCGACGACACCGATTACTGCCTGCGGGCCCATCTCGCCGGCTTCCGTCTGATGTACGTTCCGGAGGCCCGGATGGACAAGCACCGCTTCTTCAGTGATGATTCGTGGGCATCGAGGAACAGGAAAAAGAAATGGAAACGCTACTACCAGGTACGCAACGAGGCTTATCTGAACCATCACTACGGACGCAACTGGGGTGTCAGATATCTGCGCAGCCTGATCGGCGTGATCGGTTACGTCGTGCCGGCCGTGCTCTCCATGCCCTTCAGCAACGCCTGGCAACGGCGCGATCTCTCCATGCTCTGGACCGCATACCAGGACGGAATCCACGAGCGATTAGGCAAACGCTGATCCTGTATCCCATCCATCACAAGCCCATGACACCACAGCAGCAGCGACTCATCATCGTCATCCCCGTCTATCAGGCCACCTTGAAGCCCGAAGAACAGGCCGCCTTGGCCAACAATCTCCATCGGCTCGCCGCCTGGCCGGCCGTCTTCGTCAAACCCGAAGGCCTCGACATCAGTGCGCTCCGACAGCAGTTTCCGCAGGTGGACGAACTGTCTGTCAGCGGCGAATGGCTCGGCACGCGCCGCGGGATCGCGGGTTACAACGAGATGATGATGTCTCCCGACTTCTATGCGCTGTTCCTCCGCTACGAGTATATGCTTATCTGCCACGTCGATGCGTGGGTCTTCCGCGACGACTTAGACCGCTTCCTCCGCCTTGGCCTTGACCATATCGCGGCGCCATGGCCCATGCGTCCGCGCTACGGACGATTCCCCCTCAAGCAGTATCTGCAGCTCAAGCTCTGGCTGAAGCCACGCCGCCGGATTCTCCATTGCCAGATGTTCGGCCACGTGGGCAACGGAGGGTTCTCCCTGCGGCGCGTGTCCGCCTTCCGCGACGCATGCCTCCGTCACGCCGAGGAGATCGCTTTTTTCAACGCGAAGCAACACCCTCTCTATAACGAAGACCTCTTCTGGGCCCTCGTGCCGACCGAACTGAAGGTGGCGGACGTGCCGCTTGCGCTCACCTTTTCGTTCGACTTGAAGCCCCGTCTCTGCTATCAGCTCAACGCGGAGCAGCTCCCCATGGCCTGTCATGGATTCAACAAGCCCATGCGCACGGCCTTCTGGCGACCCTTCATCAAGGCCCTTTGAGCTTCCTCCCTCATCTTTCATCTCCTCCTCCCTCATCCTTCATCCCCTCATCTCTCATCCTTCATCCCCTCCTCCCTCCTCCCTTCCACAAAAGAAAAACTGCACTTTTAAGTCTGAAACATTGCATATCTATCAGATTATTGTTACTTTTGTCCGACATATTGTCAGAATCATCACGATATAAAGCATTTTTCCGCTTTTGCTATGAGAATCGTTCATTTGAGCATGGCCGACTTTAACGGAGCCGGACTGTGCGCCTATCGTATATGTAAATCACAACGCCAGTTGGGCCTCGACAGTCAGATGGTGGTGCTGCGAAAGCGTCACAAAGACCGTTTTATCATCCAGTGCGGCCGCAAGCGCTATTTTATGTATAGCGCACTGCGCAAGGCCAAGAAGTTCTTACATATCCACGACGATCTCAACACCTGTCGTAAGCTGGCCGCACTCCATCATGCGGTCTACACGCTGCCCGTCTCTTCGATCGACCTGAGCAATGTCCGCGTGCTCGAGGAGGCTGACCTGATTCACATTCATTGGGTGGGCGGCTATCTCGATTATCCCACTTTCTTCGAGCATTTCAAGCATAAGCCGATCGTATTCACGCTACACGACGAGAACCCATTATACGGCATCGCCAACATCGAGCAGCATCTGCTACCCGAAAATCCATTGGAACGCAAGTACTACCACATCAAGTACGACAACCTGCACAAGGTGGAGCGGCTCGGGGTGGTGTTTCTTTCAAAGATGGGCTACAATCTCTACGCCGGCCACGAGATGATAGCCGACAGGCCGAAGACGATCATCTACAATTCCGTCGACCATTTTCTCTTCACCC
>JALFRV010000122.1 GCA_022778905.1 Prevotella sp.
TTAAAGATGATAAATGATTAATTGTAACTTGATTGTTCGTTTAAGGTTGAGCAGAGAACGTTGTTTTCCGAAGCAGGGAGACTGTCTTTCCATGTCGGGCATCCGATGTTTCATTTGCTGGTATTTGATGTGTCATTTGCAGGCAGCCATCATTTTCCGGACTTCCTTGCGTGCCAGGAAAAGGTGGTTTTCGACCGTTCTGATCTGCAGGTTCATGATCTGCGCGATCTCGGCACTGGTCCTGTCTTCATAACGGGTCATGACATAGACCTTCCGGCGTTGCTCGGGCAGGTGTGCGACATGCAGCTGCTCGTGTCTCCCGAGGTCGTCTGCGATGATCTGGTTGGTGGGGTCCGTGACGGTGCGTGATGCCCTGTCGTATATATAAGAGGTATAGGTCTGCTTCATGGCGTGGTGGCGCAGATGGTCGATCACGATGTTCCGGGCGATTGTGTAGACAAATCTGCGGATCGTTTCCTTAGCCAGCATATCATAGTCAAACAGTCTCAGGAAGACGTCCTGGCACAGGTCCTTGGCTTCATCGTCATCCTTGATGCGGATGGCAATATATCTCCGTATTTCTTCGTGCATGTCTTCATACACGCCGGCTATGAGGTTGTGATTGGAAAGAATGGTTTTCATGGTTGTTCAGTTTTTACACTTTTCAACGCTACAAAGATAATCTGAATCTTACAAAGCATCAAGGAAAAAACTGAAAGAGGGATTTCAACCAATTATCGTGCATCTATATGGTCGCAAAGTGCTGATTATGAGTAGTTTGTTTTTGATGTATGCGGAGTTCCAATCAATTGTTTGAAACTCCGCCGGATGATTTCTTCAGTCGTTTGATATATTCGTTGGGTGTCTCGCCGGTGACTTTCTTGAACGATCTGAAGAAACTGGTCCGGCTGCTGAAACCGCATTTCTCTGCCATCGCCTCTAATGTATAGCGTTCGGTTCCGCCCGCTTTCACCATCTGCTTGAAGGCATTGATGCGATACTCGTTGACGTAGTCGTAGTAGCTGACCTGCAGGTATTGGCTGAAGAGATAGGACATGTTGTAGCTGCTGATGTTGCTCATCTTGGCCAGATCATTCAGCTTCAGATCCGGATTGATGTATGGGCGCTGCTTCTCCATGCACTGTCTGAGCTGCGTGGCAAGCTGCCTGCACTCGGCTTCTTTGAGCGTGCTGGTCTTGTATTTCTCCTTTTCTGCTTTGTTTTCACTCTCGTAAAAAGCCTTCACTGCACGCTTCAGTTTCTTCCCGTAGCGCTTGATGAGATATCTCCAGAGCAGGTATGCCGTGGCTATGAGCAGCATGAACAGTCCGATCTTGGCCCACAGCGGGTATCCGATCGTGACCGTGATCCGGGTGCAGACCTTGTCGTTGCCGGGTAGTCGGCATACGAACGTATAGGTCCCGTCATCGAGATTGTAATAGTTGACCTCGTTTTTGCCCGTCAGGAAGCGCCATTCCCGGTCGTGCCCTTCTAATCTGCATTCGAAGCTGAACGACGAAGGATCGGTATATTCAGGGCAGGTGAATCGGAAGACGACGTTTGATGTGCCCGATGCGAGTGACAGTCGTGCGGGCTGCTGAGGCTTCAGCGAGAGTTCCTGCTGATAGGACGTGCCGTCGGCAATGACCTCGGTCATATAGATCGGATAGGGATGCCGTGTGGCGTGCTCGATGTCTTTCGGATCGACGGAGAGCAGTCCGCTCGCATTGCCGAACCACAACCGGCCGCCCTGCTCCCGGTAATAGGCGTTCAGGCTGAAGGTCTCCGACGGGATGCCGTCACTGTAGTTGTAGAGCGTGTAGCGCCCTCCGCTCATGCGCATCAGGTGCTGTGTGCTGGCCACCCACAGTCTGTCTTTGCCGTCTTCGACCACAAACATGGGCGAAGCGTCATCGATGGCGGTCGGTATCTCTAATTCCCGGAGGCTGCTCATGTTCAATGAAGCCGTCATGATCCTGCCCTTATCCGGCAGGAAGAGCAGCTGATGACGGCGGGTTTCGTAGACCTGCCGGATCTTCACGTGATGGATGAAGCCGTCGGGGAAGATGTCTGTGCTGATGGTCTGTGATGCGGGATCGAAGATGGCCATGCCGTTTTCGGTGCAGATCCATCCCTTGTGCTGCGAGTCGAAGAAGATCTCATAGACGTTTCCGTCCATCAATGCCGAGTTGCGGTGATTATAGGTCTGCAGGGCGCCTTTGCCGTTGAGCCGGTAGAGTCCGTCAGAAGTGCCGATCCATAAGTTTCCCTTCCCGTCATCGGCCAGCTTGAAGATGTGGCCGTTCCGGAATACCGGGTCGCTCGAACTGAAGTCATTGACCGCGCCCGTTTGCGGATCGAGCACGTACATTCCGCCCCCGTACGTACCTATATAATAATGTCCCTTGTAGCGCTTGACGGCCAGAATGAGCTTCGAACGGAGCTGCGGCGTGGTGTAGGCATGGACCTCGTTGCGGTCTTCCTTGATGAAGAACAGGCCGTCGCGCGTACCGATCAGCTTCTCCGGACCGTTGATGCTGAAAGCCCGCACCACATAGTCGGTCGAGTTGAATGTGCCGAAGGCATACGGGTGGAAGAGGTTCGACTGGTAGAGCGTGTAGTCAAGTCCCGACTGGTAGAACCCGATCCAGATCAGCCCCTCACGGTCAACGAGCAGCGAATAGACGGAGTTGGAGCGGATCAGATTGGTGGCATTGGGCGCATGGGTGAACGAGTTGACGATCTCGCCCGTGCGTGCCGAGATGAAGTGGACACCGTTGCCGTCGGTCGCGACATAGACTGTCTGCCGCCCGTCGGACGAGAGCGAGGAGATCACGTTGCATCCCACGTTCGGCCCCTTGGCAAATCTGTGGGTCTTCTGATTGAACACATAAAGTCCCTGATCCATCGTGCCGAGATAGATCTGGTCGCCGATGCAGGTCAGATTGCTGAACTGCTGCGTGCCGGCAGGGTTCCTGTAGGCTTGGATGGCGCGTCCTTCGCGCAGGGCAAAGAGCCCGTTCATGGTCGACATCCACAGCGTGCCCCGCCGGTCTAAGGACAGTCGGGTGACATGGTTGCTGGCCGAGAGGACATTCTTCCCGGGGTAGACGGGATGGCTGCATGCGCCGTTTCGGAAGGTGAAAAGGCCTTTGGCCGTGGCGATATAGAATATGCTGCCGACCTGGCAGATGTCGTTGACGGCGCAGTTGATCAGTTGCTTGCCGATCCGGGCATATTCTCCCGTGACTGCGTTGACCGTCCACAGCCCCGTGTTGTTGCCCACCAACAGCACGTTCCCTCGGTAGGTGTGGATGGTGTTCACGCGCTTTCGGTTGGTGTCGGCACCGGGGATGGGGAAGTTGCGGATATAGAAGCCGTCGAAACGGTCCACTCCCATGTCGGTCCCAACCCAGATGAAGCCCAGCGAGTCCTTGTATATCTCGTTGGCACAGAGATCAGACAGACCATTGCTGACCGACAGTCCGCGAAACATGGGTCTCATGCCTTGGGCCTGCATCAGCATCGGCAGCAAGAGAAGGAGCAATATTTCAAGAAGTCGTCTGATCATGGTCGGAGTAAGGCTGTGTGACATTCTGATGCAAAAATAATGATTTTTCGGAAAACGAAAGTATGTTTTCCTAAAAATATCCAACATCCTGCGCCCTCGCCGGCGCGCGCCGATGTCATGGGCACGCCGGTCAGTTCCTGCTCCTGTCCCTTGCTTCCCTGCCGCCGAAGTTCCCTTTCCCCGCGCCCTGGGATTTCTTTTTCTCGTCCGAGAGACACAGCAGGATGTCGCCCTTCTCAAGCGGGAGCTGCCCGTTGGGAACAATGATCGTCTTACCTCGTTTGACCATCATCACCAGCGTACCTTTGGGGAGGCTCATCTGCGAGAGCTGGTTGCCCTCGGCGAGCATCTCCTCCGTGAGCGTCATCTCGTTGAGCCGCGGCCCGAGTTCGTCCGGAATCTCGACGCCGAACTCGCTCTGCGGCTTCTCCGGAGGAGCTTCGAGGTGCAGCCGGCGGGCAAAGAAGGTGATCGAACTGCCTTGCACAATGAGCGAGACAAGCGTGATGAAGAAGACGATGTTGAACAGGATCGCGGCCCCTTCCACATGATGAATCAGGGGGTAGGTGGCAAAGATGATGGGCACGGCGCCGCGCAGTCCGACCCATGAGAGAAACACCTTGCCGCGCACGGGGATGTCCCTGAAGGGCAGCAGGCATAGGAACACGCTCGCCGGGCGCGCCACGAGCATCATGAACATGGCGATGGCCAAGGCCACGAAGCCCACGTCCATCATCTCCGAAGGATTGACCAACAGGCCTAAGGAGAGGAAGAGTACGATCTGGAGCAGCCAGGTCAGTCCCTCGACGAATGTCTCCATCTCCCGCCGGTAGGACAACCGGCTGTTGCCCACCACGAGTCCGGCGATGTAGACCGATAGATAGCCGTTGCCGTGAAGCAGGTCGGTCAGCGTGAAGGTGATGAAGATCAGACTGAGCAACATCACCGGATAGAGGGCCGCGTTGGGCAGGTTGATCCGGTTGATGAGCCACACGGCAAACCGTCCGGCCGCATATCCTAAGACGCTGCCTATCAGAAACTGCTCGGAGATGTCGCCCAGGAGCGTCCAGACCGACAGGTCTGCACCCGACAGCGCTACCTCCATGAGGGCGATGGTGAGCATGTAGGCCATCGGGTCATTGCTGCCGCTCTCCAACTCGAGGATTGGTCTCATGCGGTGTTTGAGCCCTATCTTCTGCGACCGAAGCAGGTTGAAGACCGACGCCGAGTCCGTGGACGACATCGTGGCAGCCAGCAGCATCGACACGATCAGCGACAACCTGATGTCGAGCGCGGCCCACTGGGAGAGCCCGAAGATGAACAGGCCTGTCAGCGCCGTGGTGAGCACCACGCCCAAGGTGGCCAGCAACACGCCCGGCGCCACGATGGGACGGATCTCGCGATACTTCGTGTCCATGCCGCCCGAGAACAGGATGACGCTCAGGGCCATCATGCCGATGACCTGCGCCTGCCGCGGACTGTTGAACTGGAGGCCCAATCCGTCACTGCCGAAAAACATACCCGTGAACAGGAAAAGCAACAAGGTCGGGATGCCGAAGCGGTAGCCCGTCTTGCTGATCACGATGCTCACGAGCACGAGAAATGAGCCGAGGAGGAAGATGTTTTCTGTGGTGAATGTCATGCTGTCGTCTGCTGTGAAAGAGGATGAGTGCCGATGGACCTGCGGGCGTGCCCCTACGGATGAGCGCCGCCGCACTGATGCAAAGATAAGAAAAAATATTGAGAAACAGCGGACGCGGCCTGTGCCATCCCCGTTAAAATTCTTAAAAACCGCCATTGGATACTTCCTCCACTCCCGTGCCCCGTCCCTTCGCCGTCCGTCCTGCCGATCCCGCCCGTGCACCCCCTTCCGCCGGTCCTCCCATCGGGCAGCTGCCGCCTGCCGTCCTTGACGCTCCCGTCATCCGGGAGGTGGCATCCGCCTGCCCGGTCCGCTTCCCTTTGCGCTTCCCTCCGGTGTCTCCGTCCTTCGGATCAGCTCCCTCCCGGAGCGCCGTTTCCGGCCTTCTGCCGACCGGTCTTCGGCCTGTCTCCGACGGGCATATTTCCTCCCGTTTTCCGAGACCATTCATCCGCTCCGCGCAGAGCTATCCTCCGGGGCGCCAAGAGCTATGCTTTCGGCCGCCCGGAGCTATGCTTTCGACGGTCCGGAGCATAGCTCTGTCAACGCATTGATTATCAATTCATTGTAGGGGAGGGTCGGCGTATCCGCCCGAAATCGATAATCCATATCCGCCCCTACGGTAGGAATGGGGATTGGGCATGGATGGAACGCTCTTTGCGGGCGGATACGCCGATCCGTCCCTACGGCTGACATGGAATTGCGGCGGATATGGATTATTGATTGCGGGCGTGTTTTTCTTCCCCTCGCTCTGTCGTCTTTGCACGTGCAGGAAAAGTTGTTGCAGGCGAAAAGCGGATGCTGCAGGTACAAAAATAATCTGCCTGCCATTAAGTATGGAGGCTGCATATGTTCGTTATTATGTCAGATCCCATCCTCCCGCCCCCGTCCTCATGAGGCGTCCACTGATGGATCTGCCGGGAGGGCTTGCCCGACTTGTCGCCCGTTGGACGGTCCATCTTCGGTAACAGACATCGCGAGGTGACCGGGCTGAAGGTCCGGCCGGTGCGCGCATAGCGGGTCGGGAGAGGCTATGACGCAAACAGGTCTATCAATCAATAGAATAAACAAAATGAACAAGAAACTCTTGATGACCCTCGCGCTGACGCTATGTGCGGGGGCTAAAGCACAGACCATCGATCTCCGCACGGCTGCCGTGAAGCCGCTCCGACACACCTGGAGCACAGGCGTCTGTGCCGGTCGGGTCAACGAAGGACTGCGTGCCGGCTGGCAGGAACAGCTGCAGACGGTGCAGGATCATTGTCATTTCAAGTACCTGCGCATGCATGCGCTCTTCGATGATGACATGTGTGTCTATTTCGAACATGGCAACCGCGCGGTCTATAGCTGGCAATATGTGGATGACGTCTATGACAGGATGCTGGCCAAGGGGATCCGTCCGTTCGTCGAACTCAGTTTCTTTCCGAAAGGCATAGCTGCCGACACGTCGAAGGTGCAGATGTGGTACCGCAATCGGGTGACGCCTGATCGGAGCCGCTATCCGAAGTGGCACGACCTCGTGAAGGCGTTCTGCGAGCACGTGGTCAATCGCTACGGCATCGACGAAGTGAGCCGGTGGTATTTCGAAGTGTGGAATGAGCCGAACCTCGACTTCGGCTTTTTCGACGGTACACGCAGCGACTATTTTGCCCTCTACGAGACGACGGCCCGCGCGGTGAAGGCCGTCAGCCCGCGCCTGCGTGTCGGCGGCCCGGCCACAAGCAATTTTATAGCCGACGGGCGTCATGACGGCGAGCGGTGTGACAACGCGAAGTCGGTCTTCTATCCGCAGGATCAGATCAACCGGCAGCAGTGGAAAGGCGTGTGGATAGAGGATTTTCTGCGTTTCTGCGCGGACCGTTCGTTGCCTGTCGACTTCATCAGTTGTCACGCTTATCCGACCGACTATGCCCTCGATCCGGTCACGAAGCATGGCAAGGATGCCATCCGTTATGTCCACTCCCTGCGTGACGACATCGGCTGGTTGCGCAAGACGGTCGCCGAAAGCCGATATCCGGAGGCGGAGATCCATATCACCGAATGGAGCACTTCGCCCAGCAGCCGAGACCCGATGCATGACCTGCTCCCTCCGGCAGCCTATATCGTCAAGGCAAACGTAGAGAATGACGGCCGCGTCAACTCCGTCATGTACTGGACCTTCACTGATATCTTTGAGGAAAAGGGTGGCGGAGAGGAGATCTTCCATGGCGGATTCGGCATGGTCAACTATCAGGGCATCGTCAAACCTGCCTTCCATGCCTACCGGATGCTGTGCCGGTTAGGCGACGAGTGCATCTATCAGCAGGATCCGCTGATCGTCAGCAGGCATTCCGAAAGCGGCAAGATCACAGCCATCGCCTATAATTACCCGTCAGAATACGAGCAGCAGGTGCCCAGTGCACGCCATCAGAACGACTATATGGACGCATCTGACAAGACGGTCAACTGCCTGCTCCGGGGTTTGCGTCCGCATGCACGGTTCGTGCTTGAAACCTTGGACAAGGATCACGGGAATGCCTATGACGAGTGGGTGAGGATGGGCAAGCCGCATTCGCCCACACAGGATCAGACCCGCAGACTGAAGGAGGCGGGCTGGAACACGTTGAAGCAGGCGGTCCAGGCCGATGCGCGCGGCCGGTTCACCCTGCATCTTACGCTGAAGCCATGGACTGTCGTACTCATATCAGAAGCATGAGGCGGATGTTGTTGCACCCTCTTTCCGCCATAGCCATCCTGCTCTCCCTTCTGCCGGAAGGGTTGTCGGCACAGCCTGACCGGGCCGCTTTCGCCTGTCCGCCTCAATCGGCCCGTCCGAGCACATATTGGGAATGGATGAACGGGAATATCTCCGAGCGGGGCATAACAGCCGATTTGGAATATATGAAAGCTGCCGGATACGGCGGTGCCATGATCTTTGAGGCAGCCGTGGGAATCCCCCGCGGGCCGGTCGACTACAATGGTCCGGCCTGGCATCATGCCGTGGTCCATGCCATGAGAGAAGCCCGACGGCTCGGCCTCCGGTTGATGATGCACGCCGCACCGGGCTACAGTGGGCTTGGCGGACCATGGATCAGGCCGGAGAAGTCGATGAAACAGCTCGTCTGGACCGAATCTTATGTACATGGCGGAAAAGTCACCCTCCGTCTGCCCCGTCCGTTCATGAAACTTGGATATTATCGCGACGCTTATGTCCTGGCCTACCCTTCGTTCGATGGCGAGGCAGACTTCCGCTTTGCGGAGGTGATGCTCGACGGGAAGTCTGTATCGCCCTCGATCCTCACCGATCATGATCTGGCCACCGGACTGCGGATCGAAAAGGGGCAGCAATTGGTCATCCGGCTCGACCGGACAATGATGCTGGCTTCGGCACTTGTCTACCGGGGCCGTCGTGAAATGCCGCTTGATCCGCATGACGGACCGCGTGACTATGCGCCGAAACTGTCCGTCGAATGCAGCACGGATGGTATCAACTACGCACGGAGGGGCGCTTTCAGCTGTGCGCCGCTTCGTGCGGCCGATCTTCCAGGTACGTTTGACATGGCGAGAGCTGCCGTGCGCTATGTCCGGATCACTTCTGACCGGGGGACGAACTTGGCCGAACTGATCCTGAGCGCAGCCAATCGTGAAAACGTGATAGATCCTGCAAAAGTTGTTGACATCACTTCCTGCCTTGGCGCCGACGGGCTCTTGCGGTGGAAAGCACCACGTGGGCGATGGACGGTGGTGCGCATCGGATATACGACAACGGGTGAGGAAGTTGCCGCAAGTCCTGATTCAGGTGCAGGACTGAGTGTCGATGTACTGAGCAAATCAGGCGTTGACGCCCATTTTGATCATTTTCTCACGCCGCTGATTCATGAGTTGGCACCCTGGTGCGGTAACACCTTCGAGGGCTTTGCAATTGATTCGTGGGAGGTAGGCAAGCAGGATTGGTCGCCCGAACTGCCCGAATGGTTCAGCCGGAAGCGCGGTTACGACCTCGTTCCCTGGATGCTTGCAGCCGTCGGAAAGACGGTAGGCAGTGCCGGAAAGACCGCCCGCTTCATCCATGACTGGCGTCGGACGCAGACGGACATGTTCAATGCCAACTTTGTAGACCATTTCCGGAAGCGCCTCCATACCCATGGGCTACGCTATGCAGGCGAAGCTTACGGCGACGGAAACATGGAGAGCCTTGAGATGGCGGCACGCCAGGACATACCCATGAGCGAGTTCTGGACCCACTATATCTATGGTAACATTACGACAACCCATATGGCAGCCTCTGCCGCACATGTGTATGGACAGAGCGTCGTGGCTTGTGAGTGCTACACGGGGACGCCCTTCGCGAGCAAGTTTACAGAGCACCCCTACGGCATGAAGGCATTGGCGGACCATATCATGGCATCGGGCGTGAACCGGTTTGTCTATCATTGTACGACGCATCAGCCCTATACAGGACCGCAGGAGGGCAACATCATGACAATGGGACCTTTCGGTACCCATCTCGACCGTATGAATCCTTGGGCAAAAGCCTTCGCCTCTTTCAATGCTTATGTAAGCAGAAGCTGTTACCTGCTGCAGCAAGGCCGCTTCGTGGGTGACCTTGTTTTCGTCAAAGATTCCATGATCTCGAGCGGCGTGCGCAATTATGCCGACATTGTGCCTGATGGCTATCGCTGGGACATCCTCTCGGAAGAGGCTCTGCGCGAGCATCCGGAATACGCACGGGACAAGATCATTGTTCCCGCCGCATCGTCGAATGCGGACCATGTACGGCGCCAGATCCAGGCCCGGAAGCTTGGTCCCGATTTTG
>JALFRV010000159.1 GCA_022778905.1 Prevotella sp.
CAATACTACAACATGAAGGAGAAGATTGATCCCAACATGCACGTCATCGACATCGTGCTCAAAGCCATGCAGGAGAGCGGTGTGGCACCCAAGGTGGAGCCTATCCGTGGCGGCACCGACGGCGCCCAACTCAGTTTCCGAGGCCTCCCCTGCCCCAACATCTTCGCCGGAGGGGTCAACTTCCACGGACCCTATGAGTTCGTCTCCGTCCAGGTGATGGAGAAAGCCGTGGAGGTAATCACCAAGATCTGCCAGCTCACGGCAGCATTCAACGACTGAGCGCGCTGTGCTGTCCGCTCCGCACATCATCGCGGAGCCGCCGGCAACTGACACGCCCGACAACAGCAACAACAACGCCTGACCACTGCTCCCCGTTTCGGACAGGACGCCCATCCGGAACCTGAACGACAAGGGGAACAGTGGTCAGGCTTTTTCAATCGTATGGCCGAACTACCCAATTTCATCAAAGACCTCGCGCTCATTCTGGTGGTCGCCGGAGTGGTGACGCTCATCTTCAAGAAACTCAGGCAGCCGCTCGTCCTCGGATACATCGTGGCCGGTTTCCTCGTCTCGCCTCACATGCCCTACACGATGTCCGTCGTCGACAAGGTGGACATCACGACCTGGGCCGACATCGGCGTCATCTTCCTCCTCTTCTCCCTGGGACTCGACTTCTCATTCAAGAAGATCATCCGCATGGGAATGGCCCCCGTGATCGCCGCCGTGACCATTATCATCTCAATGATCTTCTTAGGTGTCAACGTCGGACACATCTTCGGCTGGAGCCGCATGGACTCCATCTTCCTCGGAGGCATGCTCGCCATGTCGTCCACGACGATCATCTACAAGGCCTTCGACGATCTCGGACTGCGCCAGCAGCGCTTCGCCGGCCTCGTCATGAGCGTGCTCATCCTCGAGGACATACTGGCCATCGTGGCCATGGTGATGCTCTCCACCATCGCCCAAGGCAAGAGTCCGGACGGCGGACAGATGATCGGTTCGGTCGTCAAGATCGTCTTCTTCCTCATCCTCTGGTTCGTAGTGGGCATCTTTCTCATCCCCCTTTTCCTGCGGTCCACACGCAGGTTGATGAACAACGAGACCCTGCTCATCGTCGCTCTCGGCCTCTGCTGCCTCATGGCCGTCATCTCCTCGGCCGTCGGCTTCAGCAGTGCGTTCGGCGCGTTCGTCATGGGCAGCATTCTCGCCGAGACCATCGAGGCCGACAAGATCATCCGCATCGTCGAGCCGGTGAAAAACCTTTTCGGCGCCATCTTTTTCGTCTCGGTCGGCATGCTGGTCGATCCGAAGATCCTGATCGACTATGCCGTGCCGATCATCGCGCTGACCTGCACGATCATCTTGGGACAGGCCGTCTTCGGAACCAGCGGGTTCATGCTTAGCGGACAACCGCTCAAGAGCGCCATCCGATGCGGTTTCTCCATGGCGCAGATCGGCGAATTTGCCTTCATCATCGCCTCCTTGGGCCGCTCGTTGGGCGTAGTGAGCAACTTCCTATATCCCGTTGTCGTGGCCGTTTCGGTGATTACGACCTTCCTGACGCCCTATATGATCCGCTCGGCAGAGCCTTGTTACCGCTACTTGGAGCTCAGTCTGCCTAAGAAATGGACCCGCCGGCTCAACCATACCTCCCTTGTGCACCCGTCATCGGCCGAAGAAAAGAGCGCCTGGCACCGCCTCCTGCGCAAGATGACGCTCAACACGGTCATCTATGGCATCCTCTCCGCCGCCACCGTAGCCATCATGCTGACCTTCTTCCTGCCCATATCCCGGCAGCTGCTGCCACATTGGTGGGCCAACGGAGTGTGCGGCGTCATCACCGTGGCAGCCATCTCACCCTTCCTCCGCGCCATCGTGATGAAGAACAACCATAGCGAGGAGTTCAGGGAACTATGGACCAAGAGCCTCCTCAACCGCTTCCCGCTCATCTTCACCATCCTTGTCCGCCTCATCATTGCGGCCTCTTTCCTTTTCTATATATGCAACTATCTGGCCCGCTTCGCCAATGCAGTCGTCATAACCCTTGCACTCTTGGCAATCACAGTCATGGTTCTCTCGCGCGGACTGAAGCGTCAGGGCATCCGACTCGAACGTCTGTTCGTCCAAAACCTGCGCTCCCGGGAAATCGCAGCCGAGGTACACGGCAAGAAGCATCCCCGTTACGAGGGCAATCTGCTGGACCGCGACATCCACATCTCTGACTTCGAGCTGCCCGAGGACTCCCGATGGGCCGGCCGGAAACTGAAGGATCTCCAGTTCAGAAACCGCTTCGGCATCCACGTGAGCAGCATTCTGCGCGGCCGGCATCGCCTCAACATCCCCAACGGAGACACCATGCTCTTCCCCGGCGACAGCATTCAGGCCATCGGAGACGATGCCCAGCTGAGCGCCTTTGGCAGTGCCTTGCGGGGCGAGACCGTCGAACCCGATCTCGATATTGAGAAGAGAGAGATGGAGTTGCGCCAGCTGATCCTATCCGCCAAGAGCCCTTTCATCGGCAAAACACTGAAGGAAAGCGGCATCAGAAACGACTTCAACTGCATGGTCGTCGGCGTGGAGGAAGGACAGAAGAATCTCACCATGATCAATCCGGCATTGAAGTTCACCGTCGGCGACATCATCTGGGTGGTCGGAGAGACTTCGTCCCTCAACCGCTTGCAGCAGACCAACGATGCCTGAACTTAGCATATGCCGGATCTGTAGGCCCGCGATCCGTTGTCAAGAGACATGCTTCGGGTGAACCCGACATGACTTCTGCCCCCCAAAAACGAATTGCCCGGCACGACCGGCTTCCTGATTCGGAAGTTACGGTGTGCCGGGCAACACGATTTGGCCTATAGCGTCCGGACCGTTACTTGAACACGAAATTGATGATAAAGAGGATCGAAAGCACGATGAGCGTGGGATTGAGCGCCTTCCACTGGGCCGTGCAGACCTTGATGATGACATAGCTCAGGATGCCGAGACAGATGCCGTCGGCGATCGAATAGCACAGCACCATGGTGATCATCGTGATGAATGCAGGGAATGCTTCACTCACATCGCCGAGATCTATCTTCTTGACGGACTCGAGCATCAATACGCCCACCAACACTACCGCACCACTTGTGGCCGAGCCAGGTATGAGGAGGAAGACGGGCGACAGCAAGAGAGAGACCAAGAACAGCGATCCGGTGACAAAAGAAGTCATTCCCGAGCGCCCGCCTTCGGCAATGCCCGAGGCACTCTCCACGTAAGTCGTGATCGTACTGCTGCCGAGCATCGCGCCGCAAGTCGTACCGATGGCATCGCTCATCATGGCCTCCTTGACGCGGGGAATGGTTCCATCGGGCTGCACGATGCCGGTCTTCTCGGCCAGTCCGACCAATGTACCCACGGTATCGAAGATGTTGACCATCAGCAAAGAGAAGATCACCAAAGCCGTCTGCAGCGTGAAGAAGTCCTTGAAATCAAACTGACAGAAGATCGGAGACAACGAATGGGGCGCCGAAACAGGCAACCAGCCCTGCGGAATCTCCGTCACTCCCATCGGAATACCAACGACGGTGGCCACGATGATGCCGTAAAACAAGGCTCCCTTGACGCGGCGCGCCACAAGCACTCCGCTCAGCACAATGGCAAGGATGCCCAAGGTGGCCGTCGGAGTGAACTGTCCCAAGGTCACGAAAGTGGCCGGATTGGAGACGATGATGCCCGAATTTTTCAGTCCGATGAAGGCAATGAACATGCCGATACCTGCCGAGATGGCGAACCGCAGGTTCTGCGGAATGCTGTTGAGGATCAGCTCCCGCACATTGAAGAACGTGATCGCGACAAACAGGATGCCCTCGGCGAGCATGATGGCCAATGACTGTTGCCAGCTATAACCCATCGCCTGACAGAGCGTGTAGGCAAAGAACGCATTGAGACCCATGGACGGAGCCTGGGCAAAAGGCAGCTTGGCCATGAACGCCAACAGCAGCGTCGCGATCGCGGATGCAATGGCTGTGGCCGTGAAGAGCGCACCTTTGTCCATCCCAGTCGAGGAAAGTATGGACGGATTAACAGCCAAGATGTAACTCATGGTGAGAAAAGTAGTGGCACCGGCAATGATCTCAGTGCGTACTTTCATTGTGGTCGGGTCGAAGCCCAGTAATCGTTTGAACATATCGTTGATGATTGAAATATACGGTTGAAAGATGATCTTCAGAACGTCCATTTGGCCGCTACGGTCGGGATCACATAGCAGCGGTTGTTCTGACCATTGTCATTCCAGACGAAATTGTTGGAGATTTCAACCTCCGTACCTAAGCTCAGGTTCACGCCCTTCATGCCTTTGAGCGCATAGAAGTTGACCCAAAACTGCGGCTCGGACAAGATGATGAGCTTGCCGTCGACGTTCGGGTCATACCAAGTGTCGCAGAATCCGCTGAACGTAAACAGGTTCTTGGCAAACTGAAGGCCCCAAACCTCGGTGACCTGAAAGCCGTTGAAGGGGTGCGCCCCGTAGTGTCTGTTCTTGAAATAGTATTTATACATCACCTGCAACGAGAAGGTCTTGGAGAAGTCCCCGCTATGCCAGTTCCACGCTCCACCGGCAAGAAAGGCGTGCTGAAAGCGGGTGGCATTCCAGGTTTCCTCATCAGAGGTGAGTCCGCCGTTATATTCCACATGCACCGCCCACTGCTTGTTGGCCGACACATTGAATTCTCTGGCAATCTCCCAATAGGCACCTGCCACACCGTCACGCTGATAGTCGATGTCCGTGAAGGTGAAAGTGCTACCCCATTTATCGGGCTTGAACATCTCGAAAGTTGTCGTTACACTGGGCCGGGAAGTCAGCTCCTTGTAAAGGGAATGGCCCAAATCGTAGTGCAACTGCAGATTCTGGGCGAGACCGTTGACGGTCGATGCAAGGCAAAGCATGCAAATAATAAATGAACGCTTCATAATTGTTTGTTTGCTAAAAGTATTCTGTATGAATGGTCTTGATCGCATTTTCATTGGACAGCCTGATCGGATGCAGCATCGTCAGAAGACTTCCCCTTGGGCAAAAGCAGGTTGAGAATCACGCCGATGATGGCAGACAGACCGATGCCGGACAATGCAAAGGAACCCGCGGACAATACTGCGCCGCCAATACCCATCGTGAGTGTCACGGAAATAATGATGACATTGCGAGTCTGGTTCATGTCTACCTTGTGCTGAATGAGATTCTGAACGCCCACACTGGCTATCGTTCCGAACAGCAAGAGCATGATGCCGCCCAACACGGATTGGGGTATCGACTGCAGCAGAGCACTCAGCTTGCCGATGACGGAGAATACCAAGGCGGTCGCGGCAGATATACGAATGACGGTCGGACTCGTGACTTTCGTGATCGACATGGCACCTGTCACTTCCGAATAAGTGGTCTCAGGAGGACCCCCGAGGAATGCTGAGGCAAGGCAAGCCAAGCCATCTCCCAACATGGTCCGATGCAGTCCGGGATCGTTGACAAAGTCCTTTCCGGCTACCGCACTGACCACATACACGTCGCCGATATGCTCTATGACAGGCGCAACGGCAACGGGAATCATGTAAAGAAACGGTGCCCACTGGAAGTGGGTGATCGTTGAGAAGGAGACAGGATTGGTGATCCAAGGCGCCGCAAGGACCGGAGCGAAGTCGACAAGACCCATGCAGACCGCGGCAATGTAGCCTACGATGATGCCGCAGATGACGGGCACAAGCTTCACAAGACCGCGCGCGAACGTCAGAACTAAGATGGCCGTCGTCAAGGCGATAAATGCCAACGGCCAATTGGTCTTTGCCATGTTGACCGCACTGCCCGAGAGCGACAGTCCGATGAGAATGATCACGGGGCCGATGACCACCGGCGGAAAGACCCGATCAAGCAAATGGCGCCCCTGCCACTTGACTAATGCATTCACAATAAAATAGACTAACGAGACGCTCGTCAATCCAGCCAATGTGCCGGGCAGTCCCCATTGCTCTGTCGCAGCAATGATGGGCGCAATGAAAGCGAATGAACTGCCTAAGAAGATAGGCACTTTTCCCTTTGTGACAAAATGAAAGATGAACGTGCCGAGACCGGCTGTGAATAGCGCTGTCGAAGGATTTATACCGACGAGAAGCGGCACAAGCACCGTTGCGCCGAATGCAACGAAAAGAAATTGTACGCCAACTATGGCTTTCTTTGTGCTGGTAAGTGTTTCTGTTTCCATGTATACTATTAGATGATTGCTCGCATAATCATATCATACAGTTTTCATAAAGCTGCGCAAAAGTACAAAGAATTGTTGAAAAAACGAGTGCTTTAGTGAAGCTTTGTTGCAAAAAAATAAATTTCTCAAAACAACTGACCTTGGCCAGAAGACATGCTCCGGCCCGACCGGACATAAAAAAGGCCACCTTCACAGGCAGCCTATGGTTTGAACAAAAACATTATGAATATTTTATCTATGTGGCCTGAATAAACCTTTCCGTTATCGTTGCCGGCATCCGCAACCACAGGATGCCCGCAACAGAAGAATCTTACAGCCGGTCCTGAATGGATGCGATCCAATCGTTGATACGGCCTTCGGTCTGGTCATCTTCATTGACATCGTCGAGCGCAAGACCAACGAATTTTCCATCGACCACAGCTTCGGAGTCGTCAAAGGTATAGCCTTCTGTCGACACAGCACCGATCAGGTTGGCCCCGGCGGCCGCTGCGGCATCGTAAAGTTCCTTCATCGCACCGCAGAAAGTATCCGGGTAAGAGGACGCATCACCACATCCGAAGAGGGCAACCGTCTTTCCCTGAAGCCCCGTATTCTTCAAAAGGGTCACGCCATCGTACCAATCATCCTGCAGATCTCCTGCTCCCCAGGTGGACGTTCCTAGTATTAAGTTGTCGCTGGACTGGATCTGTTCTGCTGTCAGATCAGCTATATTGACTACCTCGGCACCAAGTTTGGAGCCGATGGTCTGGGCAATCGTCTCACACGTACCGGTGGAGGAGCCGAACACAACAATCGTTTTTTTCATCTTATTGCTTGTTTATTGATTGGACATATTGAATTTCCGGTGCAAAGATAGGAGTTTTTTTGCATGGCCGCAATACCAAGATATAGTGATTTTCAGTCATTTCCATCAGTCAATCCGTCGGCATTCAGTCCATGCGCACCACAACGGAGCCGCAGAGGGAGGCATCCTTACTCTGGAGGTGAAGAATGTAAACACCGGGCCGGAAGCCCGAAAGGTCAAACCGACTGCTGTGCTGTCCGGCTGGGAGAAGATGCTTTCGGATCATGGATCCGTCGACTGCGTAGACGGTGACGGATACATCCTGATGAATCGGATCGGCCACGCTGATTTCAAAAACGCCCGATGCAGCTTGCACGCAGATGCCTTTCGGCCGCCCGACAGGAATCTCTTCCAAACCGGTCGTCTTCCTTTTCAGCACCTCCAAAAGCCCCGCATAGACATCGATCTGCCCATGTCCGTAGAGGTTGTTCGGATAGGACAGCGACGGATCGGCATGCGTACAGGTCTTGCTGAAGATCTCTTTGCAGTCTTCGGGCGACAGCTTCGGATCAGCCTCAAGCCACAAGGCGATCGCGCCTGTCACGACCGGGGCGGCCATGGAGGTACCGCTACTGCCGTTCCAGGCATAGGTCCGGCCTTTGAATTCAAAATGCGCGACATCCCAACCGACCTCATACGCATCGGGATGAGAGGCGAGAAAGAAACTGCTGTAGCTCGAAACGACGTTCATACCCGGTGCCATCACGTCCGGCTTGATCCTGTTGTCGAAAGTGGGGCCTACGGAGGAGAAAGCGGCTCGCAGCCCGTCCCGCCCCTGATCAAAGATCTTCTGCTCGCCTTTGTAGTTCTGAATCCACCCCCGATAGGCTGATGCTCCGACGCTGATCACACACGGGGCGCTGGACGGGGAGTAGATGCCATGGGTGTTATCGCCATCATCTGACGCCGGATCAAGGGCGTTGACGTAAAACTCCCCGTTCACTCTGTAGCACTGGATGTCGGCATCCGTCCCGATCATTTCCATGGAGACCGGATGCTGCGTGCCTAAGGAGCCTCCTTCACGCTGCATCATTACATCGTAGACAAGTTCCACCTTATTATAACAGGAGGGGTATGCGCTGACCTGAACCACGTATTTCCGGCCATCGACAGCAATGGTGTCCATGAGCAGGGAGTCCGTACTCGACAGCACATCCGCGGTCGGAATGTCAACCACAGCCGGTGTCCCGCCGCCATAGATCCTGAATCTGAGCAGGAAAGGCTGTGCGGATTTCAGGGTGTGGAATATCTTCGACTTCGAGTTGCGGACAAAGATGCCCGCCCGGTCCTCACCTGCCGGCTTGTGGATATAACACCTTTGCCCGCCCGTATTGCCTGCAGACGCGACGAGAATATGTCCCGGTCCGGTCAGCGAGTCCAGCACTTCGTAATAGAGCAAGTCATCCCCCCGGAAGTCCTGCGTGCTGCCTTCGCTGAAGTTGATCACGCAAGGTTTGCCCACCCGGTCGGCATAATCGAAGATGTATTTGAATCCTAAGGCATCGGTGGCATAGGTATATTTATAGTAGTCGGCGGTATCTATGAGGACTGCATTTTCGGAGGTAGCATTGGCCACAAGACAGATATCGCCCGCATAGGCCAATCCCCTGTACGGCGTCGTGTAACCGGTTCCCGCCGCGATCCCTGCGGTATGGGTGCCATGCGACTGGTCCAATCCGTCCCGGGAATGACCATAAGCGAGCAGCGACTCGCGTCCCTGATAGCCATTTCCCACATAGAAGGAGCTGCCGACCGTATCTTCCGCCAGCTGGTCCCACAGGCATCTGATCCGATAATCCGATGCAACCATGTCGTAAAAAGTGGGATGGGTCAGGTCGAAACCGATATCCATGACACCCACGACAACACCCTTTCCGGTGTAGGCCTGCGGCAGATCCCGCCCTGAATAGACCGGAACGGCATTCACATTGATGGCCGCCGAATCCAACAGGACATGCGGATGTTGCCCGGCTTCGATGCGTAGGACATGCGGATTGACCGACATTTCGGGCAGGCGCCCCACAGGTATGTCGGCGATAAAGATGTTCCCAAAACGGGCCAAAGGCGTGCAGCCATACTGACGGAGCAATGATTCAGACGGACTGTCCAGCCGGATAAAAGCGCACAGACGAGATTTCCGGTCCGGCCGAGCCATGCTTCTCCCGCGCCGGGAAACATCTTCCGTGTCTGCCGGACGCAGTTGCCGGATCCGCTGCTGCATGGCCAACTCGCGGACCAAGGGTGACATCTTGGCGTAAGCCGGATGCTGCGCGCGCACCGAAAGGGGCATCAGCCAAACGGTCAGGCAGAGCATCAATGACTGAAATTTCATGCCCCAAAGTAACGAAAAAAAACTCAGACAGCCAAACAAACACAAAAAAAGCTGTAAGTCGATACCGACTCACAGCCTTTCAATTCTCTCTTATCTCAA
>JALFRV010000165.1 GCA_022778905.1 Prevotella sp.
CCAGTTTGGCGACGCCAAGCGAAAGGGACTCGAAACCCATGCCTACGAATTCATCCACACCGACCACCCCGAGGAGATTTTCAAAATGAAGTTCGATGTCATCGTCGGCAACCCGCCGTACCAGTTGAGTTGTGCGTCAGAGAATTCGTCCGACAGCAATGCAGCGTTTGCATCGGCTATTTATCCAAAGTTCATTGAACAGGCCCGAAAGCTATTTCCTCGGCAATTGATAATGATTACGCCAAGTCGTTGGATGACAAAGACAGGTCAAGGAATCGAAGGGAAGTGGGTAGATGAGATGATTAAAGGCAATCATATCAAAGAGCTCCATGATTTTATTGATTCAGCTGAATGTTTCCCGGGTGTGGATATTATGGGTGGCGTGAGTTATTTCCTGTATAGTGAAGACTATGTGGGGAAATGTAGATTTGTTGAGCATTCGAAAGACAAGATTTCAGAAGTGGTTGATTTTTTGGATCCGTACGATGCCGGAATTGTAGTGAGAGAATTGGCGGCACGTAAGATACTTGAGAAGGTACAAAAGGTTGATGGATTGAACTTTCATCAGAATTCATTTGCTCGGATGGTTAGCCCTGGCCATTTTTATGATAAGGCGGGCGTCCTTAGCACAAATTGGGATGGATATTCAAGAGTCAAAAAGGATGGATATGTAGTAAAGTACTATCTTAATAAGCGACTAGAGAGCGAGGGGTGCGCATGGATAAAAACATCACACATCCCAAAGCATCGTGAGACTCTTGATTTGCATAAGGTCTATATTCCAAAGGCAAATGGAAGCTTCGGAGAAAACTCTACAATTCTTGGAGTTCCATTTTATGGCGAGCCGGGGAGCGTGTGTTCTCAAACATATTTAGTGATAGGGTATGATCAGGGCGAGAAACATTTAAGCAAGAAGTGCTGTTTCAATATGATTTCATATATCAAGACAAAGTTCTTCAGGTATATGGTTTCAATCAAAAAAAAGACGCAGGATGCCCCGTCGTCCGTTTATCAATTCGTCCCCATGCAGGACTTCTCGAAGCCGTGGACGGACAAGGAGTTGTATGAGAAGTACAATCTTAATGCCGACGAAATCAAATTCATCGAGTCGATGATCAAGCCGATGGAGTAGTCAAAAATAATGATAGAAAGCTGTGGCATGAACAATTTCCCCATCTGCACATATTGCGTTGTATTCGTTGATCTGATGGGGCATAAGCGGTTTCTCTCTGAATTGGAGTGCTGCGTAGATTTGCTTGAAAGGCAAAGGCGTGTTAATGAAATATCGGTGCCTCTCCGTCGATTTAAGGATGGCATTAAGCAAAGAGTATGTGAAGCCTTGAGTGACACCCGAAATATTATAAGGGAGAATGTGAAGGGTGAAAGTCAAGAGGCAATGCTTAACATGGTCGATGATGTTTCATTTGGCGTTCAGCAATTTTCGGATTCGACGCTTGTCTATGTTAAAATGGTTTCTCTTCCGTCGTATATTGCCTTATTGATGGTTATTGAGTTTATTGCATTTCGTATGCTTGACAGTATGGGGTGCGGTGTCCCCATCCGCGGAGGCATGGCGATAGGTCAAGGATGGGAGATCGATAAGGATTGTCTGTGTGGGCAAGTGATAGCTGATGCGTACAAGCTTGAGTCAAATGTGTCGAATTGGGGACGAATTACAGTCTCGTCGGCAATGGCTAAAGCGTTTCGAAGTCTAAAATTACTTTGTAACGGTATTCCAAACGGGAACTTCTATGAGTTGCTTAGACCGATGGTTGAGATGGTAGCTGAAGACATAGATGGTGTTAAATTTCTCGACTATTTGAATCCTGCGGTTGAGGAGCTGTATAAGAGAGAGCATTTTGACAGTGATTGGTTTGTGGGTAGGATTAAGTCTGGAATTGATTTTGTCAATAAGCAGATTGGAAAGTTTCGGACGAGTGCAGTAGGTGATTTTGAGTGTGCAAAGTTGGCGTTAAGATATGAGCTCGTGCGAGACTACTGGAGGTCTCGTTTGGACATGTGGAGTTTGCGGGTCAAGCAATAATGGTGAGGTTAATGAATAAAGGTATATCGTACGGATGGTCGTTGTTTGCATCTGACCTCATCTGCAAGACAATAAATATCGCTTCTCCGTTCTCGTTTGCCAGCGCCACGCAGCGAGGGCGCTGCGGGTACGGTGGGGCTGCAAATACGGTGCGTAATTGGGAAATGGAAGGAGGCGGGCGATGAGTTTGCTGGGATGGGTTGTTGGCGCGGACGCGCAGACGTGGGTTGGAGCCGGACTCTTGTCGACGCGCGTTTGGCGATCGTAATTTGACTATGAACAAGCCAATGGAGTAAGCAGCAGATGCCGAAGAAATTCAGAGGGAAAGCCGGCTTACAATTAGTCAAGCTGTATCGGTGTAAGCCGATTAATAGATTGGCCGCGCATGGCTTGTCGGGACGCAAGGGGGCGGGCTGGACGAAGAACGAAAAGCCGCCTGTCTTAATCAACATGGATCGACTGCCGGATAATTCGAATGAGCAAAGGAAATGGGAGTTGCGGCAGGGTGTTGGCGCGGCGAATCTGAAGAAGCAGAAGGACCAGGGCGGATTTCGGTTAGATGCTGTAAAGAAGTTGGTTGTTATGACATGCTTGGATCCTTATGGGGGGTCAACGTATGTTGTGGGCGGTTTTTTTGAGAGCGTTGTTTCGGTGTTCCCGCTCCGTTATATTCACGGGCTTTCGCAACGCGTTGATTGCTGGCCGTTTTTGGAGGAATTCACAAATAAGCGGCGGGCGGAATGCGCTGCTGTGCTTCTTGCTCGACGATTGGGCGTAAGGGTTGCGAGGGGGATCGCGGAATCGGTCAGCGAGTCCGATCTTGCATT
>JALFRV010000185.1 GCA_022778905.1 Prevotella sp.
ATATGAATCTCTGTATCCGTTTGTGTCAAACCAACCACTGTAAAGTAATCAAGAATCTGCGCAGGTAATACCATGCTTGCTATTGCTTTGAGATATTCAGTTTCCATACCACGAAGTAAAGCATTTAATTTCACTCACAAGCTATTATTCCAACTAATTCTCTACTGAGCCAGCATGAACCAACAAGTATGGATGGAGGCTTGGTGGCCCAATGACCAATTTGGGTAAAAGTTGACTTAAAAGGCTGAACCCCACGCATAGGATTCAGCCTCATTATATATGGTTAAAACCGTTTTTTACATCTAAGAAGAGAGATGACTCATTCGTCGGGTCCTTCCAAGACAGCTAAAGGATATACGACGTTACCAAGCTGACTGAGGGTCATGTTTTCCAATCTTTTTCTAATGAACATCGCTGCCCGCTGTTTCAGCTGCTTCTCCGCTTTGCGCATCACCGCGGCTTGGGCGGCAATCAGGTTGAGACGCTGTTCATCATCCAAAGTCTGATACACCTGTTCGCAAATATCCAAATAAGCCTGCAAGTTTCCCTTTGCCTGAGTCTCAATCAACCGGAAGAATGGCGTGTACCATTCATCTGCATTCAGTTTGAGTGTCTCCACGCTCTGCTTGAAGTCTTCTTAGGCTTCCGCATCATACGGGATCATTAACAACAGATAATAGAATGCCTCATCTTTGTGGATGCGCGAAACAAGGCTGTCTATGGTTGGCCGAATCTCTATCGGATACTCTGACCGATGACTCACCATGAACTGCACCGGGGCATCTGTGAAGTGGCTTAAGTAGTCGGTATACACAAACAGATTGTCGGGCAAGAGGCGTTGGTCAACTGTCAATCCGTTGAAATAGTCGAACACTACCTTTTGTGAGTTTGCTCGGGCTTCCCGACGATCCACGCCTGGTTCGTCTGACAGATATGCGGCATAGCCTTCGACCAAAGAGGGAGTTCTTTCGCCTGCTCCATACCGTTGAGCCATGCGTTGCGGCGTCATGTCGGGGTTTGTTGCCCACTCAATTTCAGAAATTAAATCATTGGTATCAGACATACCAACCCGTTTCATGATCTCCTTTCCGTCTGGGGAAACCACCAAGAGGGTAGGATAAGCATTCACACCGAAGTGCTGGGCAGCTTCTTTGCCATCTTTTTCTGCGTTGAGTTGGATGCTTACGAAACGTTCATTCAGATATGTTCCCAACTTTTTTTGTGGAAACACCTTGCGCGCCATGACTTTGCATGGGCCACACCAATCTGTGTAGAAATCTATAAAGACTTGCTTATGTTCCTGCTTGGCAATGGCTAAAGCCTTATCGTAAGAAAGTTTCCTGAAATTAGTTTGTGCTTCTACGCTCCAGCATGTGCAGAAAACCAACAGGAACATGGCTACTGTTTTCTTCATTCGATACATTTTGAGATAGAACTTTTATGAAACAAATCCCATACTCTGCACCAATCTTCTTAAAATAGTGCATTTCTGTTTCACTAATGGATAAGAGGCAAATCGCTCATTCAACTGTTCATCGGTATTGTCAAATAACAATTTTAGATACGACACTAAATCCTGTTCACGAGAGGGGCAGAAGGATCCCCAGTCCTCGCCGTTGGCATCTTTTTTCTTAGAAAGGAATCCTATTTCATAAGAATAGAGTATCGCATCCTCCGCCCACATATATCCAAAGTCCAACTGGTCATATTTATCTCGGCATATTTCAAAGAATTCTTCCGTTTGCTCTTTAGATATGAGCGCACCCGCCAGAATTTCTGCCATCAAGCCATTGGCATACATATTCTTTGCTTCGCTGTCCATCTGCTCTATGCAGCTCATTGCAATTGCGACACAACGCTCCCCCGAAGCGACTTTGGTCGAAGCAGCCTCACCATAGTACATCTGATGAATAGAATCTACACACAATATAGAAAATGGCCGAAGCTGGGATCCCAAATGCGGAAGTATCAGTTCTTTCAGCATACCCACTGCAAGTTGTTTGGCATTCCAATTAGAGAGATAAGTGAAAGTATAGTTGCTGTTTGACGGGACATCAGACCCCACAGTATAGCTGATGTCAATCAATTCTGTGTAGAAAATCTCCTTCCCCGCAGGTGAGAAACCGAGGGAGCGATGAGCGAGCGTATCACTGAACAGCAAGAAAGAACCGTAGTCGGCGTAAAAGGCTCTTCTCAATTCTGATTCTGCATCTGTTTGATCTGTTGGAGGCAAGAAACTTGCTATCGTATTATCTGGGTCTGCAATCAAACTGTCTTCGCCCTGGCATGCAGTCAGAAACGAGAAAAGTAAAATGACGAATGAAAGAGAATATAGTTTCATAATGATTCGTTGTGTAATATGTTTAAACTTTATTGTCATAGTGGAACAATCGTAAATTCACGTTCGGGCCGCTCATTGTTTGGCATTCCGGTATTAAAGTCAAGCACTTCATGGGGAATGGGCAAAGTGTAGGCGGCATCATACGCTTTAAGCACAAAACGATGTCGCTCTTTCATCTCTGTGTCATCTTCGTAATAGGTATAATCATGAACAATCTCCTTAGATTCAGGATACTTGGCACACACACTGTAGCGCCTCAGGTCAAACCACCGGTGACCTTCCAAAGCTAGTTCCAGACGCCGCTCTTCTCGGATTGCCTTGATCAAGTTTTCACCCGAAGCAGTAATCTCATACGCACTGCCCTGACGAAAACGACACTTGCGCAATTGATTCAATATATTACGAGCCTCTGCTTCATTTCCGTTCATGGCTTCTGCTTCAGCCTTGATGAGGTAAGCCTCTGCCGTACGATACAAGAATTTATCAGATACTGATGACTTTTGTTTTAGAATAGGATAATAATAACAATCCTGGTAGAAGTAACTATCTTCCGGATTACGTTCACTGCTACTGCTTACCTCCAGCTTAGTGTATCCGACAAAATCCTCATAAGTCCACCAGAAACGTTTTTTACGGATATCATCCGTACGATATGCATTGTATAGGTCGTGTGAAACGCGGAAACTTTGATAGATGTTGCACATTGAAGCCGGAATTTCGGCACCGCCCATTGAGAATATGTTTTCTACGGATCCTTTACGGAGGAACGGCTCGTTGTCACTATTCAGATCAACCAATTGATGGCGTCTCTCAAGAACTTTCGAAGCATAGGCAGATGCCAGGTCCCATTTCTGCATGTATAGATAGACACGGGCTATGAGGAACTGCACTGCCGTCAAGTTTGCACGATACGGCGTCGCTGGCTCAGGAGTGCCGCTGAGTTCTTCTTCAGCTTGCTTTAAATCCTTGAGTATCTGATCATAAACTTCCTTGACCGTATTACGTTGATAGATAATGTCATTTACCTTGGATATGGTTTTAAGAGGCACGCCTAAATCTGTAGAGGCCGTGCTCTCGACATAAGGTTTTGCATAGAGATTGACCAACCAGAAGTAATAGGCGGCCCTTAAAAAATGGGCTTCACCGCTAACTCTTCGGACTCCGAGACGCTCTCTTTCCGTGTTTTGGTCCACTTTTTCTAAAGCATCAAGGATATTGTTGGCCACATTGATAAGTCTATAGGTCTCTGTCCATGTACTGCTTTCCTTTCTATAACCTACGTGATTATGCGTTTCGCCCACCCGTTGTTGCCAGGTATAATATCCGAAGATCGTCTCTTTATCATTGACGGCATAGGAATACAAGCTGCCATTTTGCTCTTCTATTTCGTCTGCTAAATAATGAATGAAATAACCCATGTCATTGGTATCTGCCAATGGACTTGCCGTATAGACCGGCAAATAGCAGTCGCCTATCAATAATTCGTCTAAGTCTTTATACGAAGAAACATAATAAGTATCCTGTGAACGTTCTTCGAGAAAATCGGAGCAACCAGACAACTGGAAAAGGAGAATGGTTGCCATGATATATCTAAATGTCTTCATAAGTCTTTGTTAATGATTAAAAATTAAGCACTAAACCTACGGTATAAGTAGGAGTTTCTCCCAATTGTACTTCATTGAATCCACCTTGGGTCGGCGTCTGACCTTTCAGGGCAGAATCCGCAAGAGTGCAGAGGTTGGTTGCACCAAATGTGATCGCTAATCTGCTGATATTTAACGGATTTATCAAACGCTGCGGTAACTCATAGGTAAGTGAGAGACTGGACAGTTTAAGGTAGTCAGCGCTGACCACACGTGCAGTTGAGTAATCATACATATCCCAATAGTTTTCAGACAAACGGGCACCTGTATACGAAGAGCTTTGGCTCCAATGAGAGATATAATCATCATATCCAGGAGAAAGCTTGCCCATCACGGAAGGTATTGAAGTAATAAGTTCATCCCCCGGCTTTTTCCAAGCACGCAACAGATCGCGATTCATATTCAATTCAGAGGAGTATCCTCCAACAAAGTTTTTGAATATGCGGAACAATCGAGTTTTAGCACCAAGACTATAGTACAACACCGCGCTCAGGCGCCAATTCTTATAGGACAGCGTTTGGGAAAGGCTACCTGTCACGTCTGGTTCACGGACGCCAGAGGGAGTCAACACACGTGTGTAAGTATCAAATTTCCCGAGCTGTCTCAACTCATCTTTCCTTTCGCTCAAGTCATCTATCATGGGACCACCATTCTCTGGATTGAGCCCTAAGAAGCGATAAGACCAGAAAGTGCCTATAGCCTGTCCTTCTACTACAGCCGTACCATTGAGGAATGCCCCTAAATCATATATTTCCAATCCGGACTTGGTCTTCATAGAGTTGATAGTCTTGGACACATTACCCGATAGGCTCCAATACCACACGTTGTTACGGACAGGAACTGCAGTGGCACTGATATTATAACCCTTATTGACGATTACGCCTGAGTTCACTATATAAGATGTATATCCGTTCACGTCTGATATTGGTTTATCCATAAAGGCATCAGAGGTCCGTTTGTGATAGTATTCCACTCCCAGCATCAGTCGATTCTTGAACATGGCGCCCTCAATCGCCATATTCATCGAGCGTGTCTTTTCCCAGCGAAGGTCAGGATTGGCGAATGCTACGGTAGTGGAAGTCAACTCATTATAATACTGACTCATCGTTCCCTTTCTGATCACCAATTCTGATGTTTGGCCATCAAGCATATTTCCCTGTTCACCATATGATGCTTTAAAGTTTAGCTGATCAAGCATCAGTTGCTGCTTCGCGGGATTGATGATGCGCATTAGATCAATCATTCCTGAAACAGACCATACTGGCAGCAACTTCTCATTGCTCCGGCTACCAAACTTATTGGTTCCGTCATAACGTGCATTTGCGTTGAGGGTAAACAATTCGTCATAGGTATACGAAGCTGTCAGA
Organism: Prevotella sp.; assembly: GCA_022778905.1. Taxonomy (GTDB): domain Bacteria; phylum Bacteroidota; class Bacteroidia; order Bacteroidales; family Bacteroidaceae; genus Prevotella. Next base: position 5,352 of record JALFRV010000185.1, read on the forward strand.
TAGGCCGACAATAAGTTTGTCTGTGTATCAGTAATCGTTGGCACATTCATGCGTAGCCATTTGGTATACTCGCTGAATTCCTCTGAAACATCAGAGATGAACTTTTTTCCGCGATCTTGAAAATAGCCACGCTCTGTTCGCGCCTGGGCTTCATAGCGATTGGAATTAGCTTCACCTCCCAAGGCGGCAGAAAAGAGATGCTTCGTGCCTATTTGCTTTTGAAAATTCAATTGCAATCGCGCTGTATACCCAGTATTTCGTGTGGTCTGTGTACTCAGTTCTCCACCATAAGGCAGTTCCGAACTGTAAGTAGGAGGCGTTTGCCCATATTCGCAGTCCCGTAAGCGAGCCACATAGAAAGTCTGTTCACCCCATAGTCCTTCAAGATTGGCATTTGAACTGAAGCCAGACAAAACGCCATGTATGTTTAACCAGTCTGTTGCCTGATATCTCAAATTGACTGTTGCTGTAAAGCCGGAAACCTTCTGAAGCTGGTGGCTGTTTTCAAGTTCATTGAGAATATTGAAATTCATGTAGCGCGATCGAGTCCCGGTATTTTTCTGGTAATAATAATAATTCCCCTCTTCATCGAAAGCAGGGATGGCACGACTCACATTATAAGCATAATCAATAGGGTTAATAGCCGACTGCGGATAGTCACGATTACTTTGATAGCCATTCAAGTTGAAACTCAATTGAGCACGGTCGCTCAATGTCAGATCAATTTTGCTTACGGCCGTATAACGCTTATTCTTGCTGCCTTTAATGACATCTGCTTCGTTGGAATGGCCCAATGATACATAGTAGCGGATCCTGTCAGAACCTCCGGAGATGTTTGCATTATGGTCTTGTGAGAAAGCGTTTTCGGTGAGCAGATCAAACCAATCGGTATTCATCGTCTGCATCTTGGCGACTTGATCCTGAAATTGTTCTGGGGTGTAGATCCCTTTGTATAGCTGACTTAAAGCATACTCATAGCCAACCATTGGCATATCTTGAGGGTAGATATAATGCATATTGACCAACTCCTTGGAAAATAGGATGCGCTCCTTTGAGTTCATCAAATCAATGCGACGATCTGTATAATGGGGACGCCGACGTAGCGTTCCGGTCACGGAATAACTGATCAGCGGCTTGCCCGAGCGTCCTTTCTTAGTCGTCACAACGATCACTCCATTTGCTGCCCGCGTTCCATAAAGAGCCGTTGCTGCTGCATCTTTGAGGACATCCAGCCGTTCTATATCTTGAGGGTTGAGACCGGAAATGGCATTACCGATCCTGTTCACGTAGTCAGGATCATTCAACACGTCAGGCGACAGGTTGACAGGGTCATTGACAATAATTCCATCGATGACCCATAATGGTTCGCGATTGCCGATAATGGTGGATGTCCCGCGAATACGTAAGCGTGGAGTTGCATTGAGTTCGCCACTGTTGGTGGTTACAGTCATATCCGGGATCTTGCCTTCCAACATCTGGGATAAATTCGTGATACCAGGAACCGTGATGTCTTCCATCTTTACTGTAGTGACGGCACTGGTCAGATGACGACGGTCTATTTGCTGATAACCGGTCACTACGACATCATTCAACTGGGTTGCATCATCTTCTAACACGATGCGCAAAGTTTCTCCGCGAGCCACTTTGCGGGTCAGGGATCTCTTTCCTAAATATGAAATGACCAGCACAACTTGGTCCTGCTTGGTATTAAGCGAAAATGTTCCATCTAATTCACATCTGACGCCGCTGCTCTCCGTACGGTTAAAGACGGCAGCCCCTTCCAATGGATTTCCTTCGGCATCAACGACAATTCCTCTGATTTCCGACCCACTGCCTTTGTTCTTACTCAATACAAAAATCTGCACAAAACGACCTTTTGTTTCATAGCCGAGGCCCGTATGCCTCAGCAAGGTACGTACAGCTTCATCCATCGTGGCGTTTTTCAGTTTTGCACTGACACGATGAGACTCCACATCTTCATAAGTAAATTGCAGTTTGTAATAGCCTGACAATCGTTCCAATTGTCTCAATGCTACTGATAGCTTTTCATTATTACAGCTATACGTGATTGATTTACCATTGTCGGCAAGACTGTGGGCTTGACCATTAGTTCTGGCCAGTGAGGTCATACTTAAACAAAGCAGTAGCATCAAAATTTGCAACTTAGCAGCTACTTTCTCTCTTAACAAGGATAACATAATCTCTCTTTTTAGTGATAATTATAGGCTGATAACAAAAGTTTATTAAAGAAACAGCTCATGAAGAGAAATGGTTACCCCTATTTAACAAATATTTTTTCATTCTGTTGGCCTGCACGATGCCATCCCCGGTGCGCAAGCCGCCGCGAGCGTTACGGAGCCTTATCGTTTTTCTGCCTTTTATGATTGTTGCGCACAGTTGATCCATCTGGCAGGCCGGAAAAGTCGCGCCCGATCTGCTATTCTATACGGAACGCTGTCATCAGCCAGACCTTTTGCCTGTCGATATAAATGGGGAAATAATAGCGATAACGGCCGGAAGGAGTTGGGAATGCTTCTGGGGACAATCTGGTTTTGCTAATATGTGTCTGTCCCGGCGCAAGGAATATGCCAATATCTGTCCATGCTCTCCGCATGGGAAGGGCACGCCATACGCCATGCGCATCCATAAAGGCAAGGTCCGTTTCCTCACCAATGAGAATCGTTTCCTTGCTGCCGTTATACAGTCGGGCACTTACCACGCTCACATCGTGCGGATAGACGGCCTGCCCGGGCAACAGATGAATGTTCAAAGTGTCTTTGATGCCGGGATGATTGATGGGAGGCGGCTCTTTCACACCTTCAAAGCGAACAAAAGGAGCGTCCATCAAATGTTTCCTGACCAATGTCCGATTTTCCGGCGAATCAAAAATCAATGATACCATGATTGCGTTTTTCTGAAGGTCAAAACCCGAGATCACCCGATTGGCGGGAGTCCCCTTCAGCCATTTTCTTTCCATGATGCTCATCGCGTTTTCCACTTCCTTACGGGAATAATGGCTGCCCTGGTTCTTCTGCGTGTCTTTCTTCACTGCGGTTACCCTATCTGCTGCAGCTGCTTCTTCGCTCATGCTGTCGCGCTGGGTCATAACGCTGTCGTTGCCGCCCGACGGCGTTGCGGCTTTGAAATGGCAACTTGTCAAGCCACAAGCGACAAGTGAAAAGACTATAACGGACAACTTTTTCATCACGTGGTCTATTGGCCGGCGGGCCGTTTGTGCGCGCTGCCTGCTTGTGCGCTTTTGTTCAGCTGGATGATATCGCTCCATCGCGTGGTCGGATTCTTGCTTTTGAACGCATGTTGAATGGCATCCGCAAAGGCGAGTGTCTTTCCATTCTCGTATCTGTGTTTGTATTGCTGCGCACCTAACACAACGGTCTCCTTGCCGTTGAGCTTGTTCAATCTGTCGATCGCCTTGTCCAGTTGTTTCTGCTTTTCGGCCCGTTCGGCATCGAAGTCAATGAAATTGGTCTGAATGGCGTTCTCGGATGAAATGCCCATCACGATGACGCCGGCTTTCTTGTATTGGTATCCGTGGATGAAGATGTCATGCAGACACGCGGCCGCAGCTTGTACGATCGTTTGCGTGGAGTTAGATGGCGTGAGGAGGGTCCGCTCGCCTGTATTCCAGTATTGGGCTAAGTTTTCTCTGAAGCTGTTTGTATGGATGAATACGGTGACAACGGATGCGACCGAGTGCTGTCTCCTCAGCTTCTCCGCACAGCGTGCCGCGAAGTTGGCAACGTGGGTCCTCACCGTCTCGTAATCGGATGTCTGCCCCGTAAAGCTTCTGCTTGTACAGATGCTTTTCTTCCTGGTCAGCATCTCGTCGGGCACACAGTCCTGGCCGTTGAGTTCCATCCAGGTCCTTGCCCCCACGATGTTGAACTGGTTCCTGACCCAGTCTTTGTGATGGGAGGCAAAGTCATAGGCTGTCTCGATTCCCGACGCCCCTAATCTATAGGCGTATTTTCTGCCGATTCCCCAGACCTCATGGATGGGGCAGAGCTGTAAGGCCTTGGTCCGCTTTTCATCCGTGTCAATGATGCAACAGCGATTGTATCCTTTGAATTTCTTGGCAAAGCGGCTCGCCGTCTTGGCCAAAGTCTTGGTCCTGGCGATGCCGATGCTGATGGGCAGTCCTGTGCATTTCTGGACGCGCCGGCAGAGGCTCTCGCCCCATTGCCTGAGTTCCGGATAGTCCATGTCGGGCAGGTGGCAGAAGCATTCGTCGATGGAGTAGCGGAAAGCGTAGGGTGACGCGTCCCGGATGATCTTCATGACCCTGCCCGTGAGTTCCCCGTAGAGTTCGTAATTGCTTGAGAAGACGGCAATGTCCGCATGCGGAAACTGCTCCTTCATCTGATAATAGGGCATGCCGGCTTTGATGCCCAATTGCTTGGCTTCCTTGCTTCGGGCGACGATGCAGCCGTCATTGTTGCTCAGAACAACAACGGGTTTATGCTTCAGATCCGGGCGGAACACCCGCTCGCAGCTCACATAGCAGCAGTCGCAGTCACAGATAGCGTAATACATTACTTCTTCCAGGTCTTGATGGTTCGCACGACAACGCCCCACACCTCGAAGTCATCCATGTCGTGAACCCTGATGGGCGGATACTGGGCATTGGCGGGAATCAGCTCGATATATCCTTCGGACAGGTGCGTCAGGTTGAGAAACTTCATCGTGAATTCATTGTTGATATAGGCCACGACAAGGTCTCCGTTCGCCGCTTCTTCCGCTTTGTCGATGATGGCGATATCCCCGTCGCAGATTCCGGCATCGATCAGCGAGTCGCCCGACACGCGTCCGTAGAATGTCGATTCAGGATGCTTGATGAGATCCCTGTTGAAATCGATGCTGTCCTGCAGGTAATCCTCGGCCGGACTTGGGAACCCTGCCTTGATCGCAGGTGCCAGCTTCAAGGCCAGTTTGTCTTTGAAAGACCCTTTAAGAATTGTAATATTTGCCATCATCTCATTATCTTATCACAAAGGTAAACATAAAAATCGACCTTCGCGCGATCTGAAGTCGATAATCTTTGTGATGCTGACAAATTAACAGAAAGGAAAGCCTGACGGATATTCGTGATAAAAAAGTCTCCTTGTCCGCATAAATATCATAGCGGATGCACTGTCAGTCAGCGTTTCCTTTTATCGAATATGTCCGGGTGAGATCCCGTGTTCTGCGTCAGCAAGGTGAGTTCGCGATCCTTTTGTTCCCCTGCTAAAAGCCAGTCAGGTCGGATGTGGCATTCCCATTGCCCATTGCGATTCCCATGCGACAGATGTGGCTTGTGGCTTGGTGGCACATGTCCACTCTCTGCCAATTGCATGGTCACTTCTTTGAGTTTGTCCATTGGCAGTCCACGTTTCCTGCATCGTTTGACATCTTTCTCAAACTGATGTGTCGTCAATAGTCTATAAGCCATATATATACCTGATTTAGAAAAGAGCTCCTCTGCATTGGTATATTCCGTGACGCGGCCGGTTCTTTTGTCATCAAGTGCTTGCTCATAGCTTGGCATAGGAGTGGGAGATTTCTTGCGATTCCATCCCATCCGCCTCACAAGTGATTTGAGTAGTCCTGCATCATCTTTTGGCAACTCGATTATGAACGAATCTATAGACAGGTTTTCTGCATTCATTTCTATCCCCCCCTTGTGTATGTCATCTGCAAAAATAGGAATTTACGCCGAATGATACAATTGTTGAGAAGAAACAACAGATCAATGCTCCCTGTCACACCCCGTGATGATGCAGCTTTGTTTCCAATCATCCAGATATTCCGGCGCAAAGATATCGGGGCGGCATGTCGGCCTCCCGGTTGGGAGAAAGGCATGGGGAGGATGATGCGGATGGAGGAGGAAGCGGTCGCGGACGATTGCTCCGGTTCGGATTGGGCATCGGATTGCCGGCCTCCTGTGCCTGATCACCCCCTATATATAAATAGGTGTGCCGTTTCGGAAAACAGTTTCCCCCGGCCTGACCGCATGGATCTGACCGGGGGAAACAAGATGTGGGGCGCGGGGACAGGGCTGCTCAGTCCGGACGGGACGGCAGCTGCCGGGCCGGCGCGGATCAGCCTTGGGCGAAGGCCGTGCGGATCTTGCCGGCGATGGAGCGGAACGCTTCTTCCGTCAGTTTGAGCTTCTCCTTGTGGAAGTCGACGTCGGCCTCGCTGTTGATCGGTATGAGATGGATGTGTGCATGGGGCACTTCAAGCCCGAGCACCACCTCTGCCACCTTCCGGCAGGGGAACGCCGTGCGGACGGCCTGTGCCACCTTCTTGGCAAAGACCTGCATTTCGGCCAAGTCCTGATCGTCCATATCGAAGAGATAGTCCACCTCCTTGCGCGGGATGACCAGCGTATGTCCTACGGCCAGGGGAGCGATGTCGAGAAACGCGTAGAACTTTTCGCTCTCGGCGCATTTGTAGCTCGGAATTTCTCCGGCTGCGATCTTTGAAAACAATGTAGCCATGATAGTATCTGTTTGGTGACGGTTTGGCTGTGGCGGATGATCAGGCGATCGAGATCTTGTCAATGCGCAGCTTGATCGTGCCGCTCGGTATCTTGATCTCGGCGATGTCGCCCACCTTCTTGTTGAGCAGTCCCTGCGCTATCGGGGTCTTGATGGAGATCTTCCCTTCACGTAGGTCTGCCTCGTTCTCGCTGACGATGGTGTAGGTCATCTTCGACTTGTTTGCCATGTTCGTCATCTCGACTTTCGAGAGGATCTGCACGGATTCGTTGGTCAGACGCGATGTGTCTACGATCTTCGATTCAGAGATGGCTATCTTGAGCGTGTTGATTTTATCTTCTAAATGGGCCTGAGCTTCCCGGGCTGCATCGTATTCCGAGTTCTCGCTCAAGTCTCCCTTATCGCGGGCCTCTGCTATCGCGGCAGATGCCTTAGGGCGCTCAACTGACTCCAATCGCTTGAGTTCGGCCACGAGCTTGTCATAGCCTTCTTGTGACATGTATGCCATAATAATACAGTTTAATTAATTAATAGTGTTTCGCGAGGTAACATAAAATAATGAATTCCGACAGCTTTCGTTGTTGTCGGAATTCAATATCCTCCTGTTCCTGTTTGATTATCTTCTGTGGCAAAGGTAGGTATAATATCTGACAGTACCAACTTTTTTGGCGAAAATCTTTTCCTTTGGTTGATTTATGTCAAGAAAACGTGTTTTGTGTACAATTATTCTTCCGTTTGTTTGCGACATGTCCGGAAAGTGCCTATCTTTGCATCGTGTTTTTCATAGTATTAGATTTAAGGTTAACAAGGTTGGGACACGGCGGTGCCCCATTTTTTTTTGCCCTTATCTGAACGATGATCCCCACGCCCCCCGCATTTGATCCCTGCTGACGGTTCCAAAGCTATGCTTTTGGGGCAGTTTTCATGTGCCTCGCGCAGAGCTATGCTCCGGGCCGCCGATATGATAGCTTTGGGCGCCCCGGAGCATAGCTCTTGACCGCCCGGAGCATAGCTTTGCGCCGGCCGCAGATATCATGCCTGTTTGAGGCCTTCATGCAGCGGTCCGGCCGGAGGATTGCGGCGGTTTTTGCGTCTGTGGCCGGTGCGGACAACGGATTTTTGAAATTTCTTCGTCTTTTTCTTCTTTTTGTTCCCGAAAAGCCTTATATTTGCGCAGTCATTCTATAAATCATTTTATTACTATGAAGGTTCATGAATATCAGGCAAAAGCTTTTTTTGCAAGTTACAGATTACCTGTAGACAATAGCATCTTGTGCCGTACGGCCGACGAAGCTGTGGAAGCCTACCGGAAGTTGGGCGTTCCGAAAGCCGTGGTCAAGGCACAGGTTCACACCGGAGGCCGCGGAAAGGCCGGAGGCGTGAAGGTGGCCGCAGGCGAAGAGGAAGTGCGCCGCTATGCCTCACAGATCCTCGGGATGGACATCAAGGGATTCACGGTCGACCGGATCTTGGTTGGAGAGGCCGTGGACATCGCATCTGAGTACTACGTGAGCATCCTCGTCGACCGCATGTCCAAGTCTCCGCTCCTCATGCTGAGCCGTGAGGGAGGCATGGATATTGAGCAAGTGGCGCGCGAAACGCCCGAGAAGATCCGCAAGATCGTCATTGACCCGCTCGTGGGCATGACGGATTACATGGCCCGCGAGGCCGCCTTCGAGCTCTTCGACGACATGGCGCTCGTCAAGCAGGCCGTTCCCGTGTTCAAGAATCTGTACCGCCTCTTCGTCGAGAAGGACGCTTCGCTGGCGGAAATCAACCCGCTCGTGGTCACGAAAGACGGACAGCTGAAAGCCATTGATGCCAAGATGACCTTCGACAACAATGCACTCTATCGCCATCCAGACGTCTTCGGACTCTTCGAACCGACCGAGGACGAGCGCAAGGAGCAGGATGCCAAGGACAAGGGATTCAGCTACGTCAACCTCGGAGGCAGCATCGGCTGCATGGTCAACGGTGCCGGACTGGCCATGGCCACCATGGACATGATCAAGCTATACGGCGGGGAGCCGGCCAACTTCCTGGATATCGGAGGCAGTTCCAATCCCGAAAAGATCGTCGAAGCCATGAAACTGCTCCTCAGCGACAAGCATGTGAAGGTCGTGCTGATCAACATCTTCGGCGGCATCACGCGTTGCGACGACGTCGCAGAGGGACTCCTCGAGGCCTTCCGCATCATTGAAACGCAGGTGCCCATCGTCATCCGGCTCACCGGAACGAACGAGAAGGAAGGCCGAGCCATCCTTGAGGGCACGCAGTTCACCGTCGGAACCAGCATGGCAGATGCCGGCCGCAAGGCCGTCGCGTTGGCTCAGGACCGCGCGTAGCCCCCGTCTGCAGGCGCCGCCGTCCTGATCCGCCGTGCCGGCTGTCAGGATCAGCGCCCGCCGCATATCAATCAAGAAAACCGTTTATCATTAAAATCCGATTCAAATGAGCATATTAATCAACCGAGATACGAAACTGATCGTTCAGGGAATCACAGGTCGTGACGGCAGCTTTCATGCCGTCAAAATGAAGCATTACGGCACCAACGTTGTCGGAGGAACCTCCCCCGGCAAGGCCGGACAGAACGTGGAGGGCATCCCCGTGTTCAACACCGTCAAGGATGCCGTCGCAGCCACGGGCGCCAATACATCCGTGATCTTCGTCCCCGCACCCTTTGCCAAGGACGCCATGATGGAAGCTGTAGACGGCGGCATCAAGCTCATCATCTGCATCACGGAGGGTGTGCCGGTCGTCGATGCCGTCTTTGCCCAGCGCTATATCCGCATGAAGGGCGCCCGGCTCATCGGCCCCAACTGCCCGGGACTCATCTCCCCCGAGGAGAGCATGGTAGGTATCATGCCCACAAACATATTCAAGAAGGGCGGAACAGGCGTCATCAGCCGCAGCGGTACACTCACTTATGAAGTTGTCAACAACCTCACCCAGAGCGGCTTAGGCCAGTCCACGGCAGTCGGCGTGGGCGGTGACCCCGTCGTAGGGCTCTATTTCGAGGATCTGCTGCAGATGTTCCAGGACGATCCCGAGACTGACAGCATCGCCATGATCGGTGAGATCGGAGGCGACGCAGAGGAACGGGCGGCCCGCTTCATCAAGGAGCACGTGACCAAGCCCGTGGCTGTTTTCATCTCCGGACGACAGGCGCCTCCGGGCAAGCAGATGGGACACGCCGGCGCGATCATATCGAGCGGATCGGGCAGTGCGGCCGAGAAGATCGCCGCCTTCGAAGCGGTCGGCGTTCCGGTGGCGCGTGAGACCAGCGAGATCCCTGAACTCCTGAAACGACAGTTGAACAGATAAGGCTCTCCCCCGGAGCCCTTTACAACGAAAATCCGCCAGCTCCTTCACGTGAGGGGCTGGCGGATTGCTTTTCCGGAGCAGACTTCTGCGCCTGATTTATTTCAGTTTGATCTTGTAGCCGAGCGTGAACTGGAACACGCTGTTCTTGTTGTCGTAGTTGTCAATGATCTTCGTTGCGCCGAAGTTATAGCGTGCCTCGAGCACGAAGCTGTTGATCTCGTAGGACAGACCGATGGGGATCGACAGGTCGAAACTGTTCACACCCTTGTAGTCATCGTCGTCAATGTTGAATCCAGGCTGCAGTCCTAACTTCACCGCAAGGCCGGGAGCGACGTACACATTGGCCAAGAGGGGAACGTTCAGATAGTCCAACTTGGCGTGCTTCACACCCTGTTGGGAGTAAAGAGTACCCGCACTGATGCTGAAAATGTCTGTCAGCTGGAACTCAAACTCTGCTCCCGTGACCGCGCCGACGCGGATGTCGTCGTCCGAAGAGGTGAGATCGGCAATGTTCAAGCCTGCTTTAGGCTGCAGGGTGATTGAACCTACCCGGTGCTGGGCATACATGGATACTGACGAGAGCAAAATTACTGTCATTAAAACAATCTTCTTCATAATCTTAAAAATTGATGGGTTGATACCTTGAAATTCATCTTTGTCAGGCCCGCAGACAGCAGATTGTACATCCGTTCGTAACCGATGGCGC
>JALFRV010000190.1 GCA_022778905.1 Prevotella sp.
GTTGAGTCCGTCAACCGCAGGCACGGACACCGGCATCCTGCCACCCCCAGCCCCATTTCCGCTGTAGGGGCAGATCTGCGTATCCGCCCGCCCGCAGCGAAAGCATCCGGGAAACGGCGCGGGGAAATGATGTAACCCGCAGATTACGGCGAAGTTGCAGCCGGAAATGGCCGAAACGGTGATCGCAGGGACAATGCATGCCGTTTTCGGATGGCAAGTTGCGGGCGGCCGTTCGTACCTTGTTCTTATCCCAATGGATTGATTGCGGGCGGATACGCGGATCCGCCCCTACGGGGGCATGGCCATGGCGGAATGCGGGATTCATCACGCGTGGACGGACAGACACTGGAAGCAGAAGGGCAGGAAGCATGCGTGCGCGATCACGGAAGCGGACAGGGGAGCAATGACATGCGCGGAAAAGAGCCGTTAAGGGCGTGGTTTTTAAGCATTCTTTTCAAAAGAAACACTTAATTAAGAGACGATCTTCAATATAATTTCGTATCTTTGCAGCAAGTAACTATTTATGTGTATTGATTCAAAAACAAATACTATTATGAAAACGAACTATGAACTCCGCTATGCAGCCCATCCCTCTGATGCCAAACAATATGACACGGCGCGTCTGCGCAAAGACTTCCTGATCGAGCAGGTGTTTACGGACGACGAGGTCAACATGGTCTATTCGATGTATGACCGTATCGTTGTCGGAGGCGCCAAGCCGGTGAACGAGACGCTCACCCTGGAGGCCATCGATCCGCTGAAGGCTCCCTTCTTCACCCATCGGCGTGAGGTCGGGATCTACAATGTCGGCGAGGGCGAGGGCGTCGTGACCGTAGGGGAAGAGACGTTTGTGCTGGGTTTCAAGGACGCACTCTACATAGGCAGCGGCGACCGTGAGGTCCGCTTTGCGAGCAAGGATGCTCAGAAACCGGCGAAGTTCTACTTCAACAGTACGCCGGCCCATCAGCCGTATCCCTGCAAGCTGATTTCGAAGCAGGATGCCGTGAGTGTTCACATGGGCTCATTGGAAATGTCGAACGAGCGGACGATCAACAAGATGATCGTCAATCAGGTGCTGCCGACCTGCCAGTTGCAGATGGGCATGACGGAACTGATGCCGGGAAGCGTGTGGAACACGATGCCCGCGCACATCCACAGCCGTCGCATGGAGGCCTACTTCTATTTTGAGGTGCCGGAAGACCAGGCTGTCTGCCACATGATGGGACAGCCGCAGGAGACGCGCCACGTCTGGATGCGGGGCGATCAGGCCGTGCTCTCGCCGGAGTGGAGCATCCACAGCGCCGCCGGCACGCACAATTACACCTTCATCTGGGGCATGGGCGGCGAGAACTTAGACTACGGGGATCAGGACTTCTTCCCCATTACGGACTTGAGATAACATGAACCTCATGGCACCTGAAGTCCGAATGGCGACCGCGGGACTACGGCGTCGGCTGCGCTGCGGACAGCTTGTCTGCCGGGCAGGGGGCGCTGCTGCGGGTGCGGTGCGTGATGTTCAGCAGTGGCTTATATGAAAACCTTTAAATACTAACGATTTATGACAAGTTTAAAAGATTTTTCTTTGGAAGGTAGGAATGCCTGGGTGACCGGCGCTTCTTACGGTATCGGATTCAACATCGCCAAGGCTTTCCATGCCGCAGGCATCCAGTCTATCATCTTCAATGACATCAATCAGGAACTGGTAGACCGTGGCCTGGCGGCTTACAAAGAGGCAGGCATCGAGAACGTGCACGGTTATGTGTGCGACGTGACCAATGAGGATCAGGTGCAGACAATGGTGCAGAAGGTGCATGAGGAGGTTGGTCAGATCGACATTCTGGTCAACAATGCCGGCATCATCAAGCGCATCCCGATGCACGAGATGGCCCGCAAGGACTTCCAGCAGGTGATCGACATCGACCTCGTAGGTCCGTTCATCGTGTCGAAGGCAGTGCTCCCGGAGATGATGGAGCGCCGCGAAGGCAAGATCATCAATATCTGCTCGATGATGTCCGAACTGGGTCGCGAGACGGTATCCGCCTATGCTGCCGCCAAGGGAGGACTGAAGATGCTGACCCGCAACATCTGTTCAGAGTATGGCGAGTACAACATCCAGTGCAACGGCATTGGCCCGGGCTACATCGCCACACCGCAGACAGCCCCGCTTCGTGAGCGCCAGCCCGACGGCAGCCGTCATCCGTTCGACAGCTTCATCGTAGCCAAGACCCCTGCAGGCCGTTGGCTCGAGCCCGAGGAGTTAGGCGGTCCGGCCGTCTTCTTGGCTTCTCACGCTTCGGATGCAGTGAATGGTCACGTGCTCTATGTGGACGGCGGCATCCTCGCTTACATTGGTAAGCAGCCCTGATCCGATCCGTTTGCGGACCGCAGCCGGCTGTTCCCATAGCAGGACAGGCAGTCGGCGGCAATGAAAAAGATAAGGCCCGGCAGGCGCATTCGCCCGTCGGGCCTCTTTGTGATTTGCTCTCTCCTCCCTTCATCCCCCATCTTTCATCCTCTCATCCCTCCTCTTTCATCCTCTCATCCCCCAATAACCGACACAAAAAAAGCGGCCTCAAGAAGCCGCTTTTTTATTTCAAATAAACTTGACAATTTATGCGTTTACAGCATCTGTCAGTTCTGCGCCAGCCTTGAACTTGGCAACCTTCTTGGCAGCGATGGCGATCTTCTGCTTGGTAGCGGGGTTGATGCCTTCGCGAGCCGGACGCTCTGCAACACCGAATGTGCCGAAACCGACTAACTGAACTTTGTCACCGGCTACGAGAGCAGCTCTGATAGCGTCTGTTGTAGCATCAATAGCCTTCTTTGCATCTGCCTGGCTGAGGCCTGCGGCTTCAGCAACCTTCTTTACGAGTTCTGTCTTGTTCATAATCTTGTTATTTAATTAATTAATTGCGAGTTATTTCCCTTTTCAGTTCACAAATATAGGCCTTTCCTTTTATAAAACAAACAAAAAATAAAAAAAAGTGATGTTTTTCTGAAAAAAAAGATGCTTCCAGCTCCTTTTTATAGCCAATGACAGATATTTTTAGTAATTTTGCGTCTGCATTATCAATCATAAAGGGCAATTCAATAATATGCGTAGTATACCTGCAGTGACCAAGAATCTTCTGATCATCAATATCTTGGCTTTTCTCTCAATGTATGTCCTGAAGTCGATGGGATGGGTCGACCTGAACAACGTCTGTGGGCTGCATTTCTTCATGGCGTCTGATTTCAGGGTCTATCAGCTGGTGACTTACATGTTCATGCACGCCAATTTCGAGCACATACTCTTCAATATGTTTGCGCTATGGATGTTCGGTTGTGTGGTCGAACGTGTGTGGGGGCCGAAGAAGTTCTTATTTTATTACATTTCAACTGGTGTCGGAGCCGGTCTGATACAGATGATCGCTCAGTTCTTCTCGGTCTATTTCATGCTCAATGCGCAGCAGCCTCTCGGACTGGCGGAATCCTTCTCGGTGATGAATCAGTTGGCTGCCGATCTCAATGGGATGACCACTGTCGGAGCCTCAGGCGCCATCTACGCCATCCTCTTGGCCTTCGGGATGATCTTTCCTGATGAACGCATCTTCATCTTTCCATTGCCCGTGCCCATCAAGGCCAAGTGGTTCGTGATCGGATATGCCGCCATTGAGCTTGGCGCAGCATTGGCCACGCCCGGCGACAATGTCGCCCATCTGGCCCATTTGGGCGGTATGCTCTTCGGATATCTGCTCATCCGTTATTGGAGAACGCATCCGGGCGACGGCTTCGAGTATTCCGGCGGATTTCATTTCTTCGACAATATGCGTGACAAATGGGAACAGCGGTCTCGCCGGAAAGCACCTGAGGAGCGGCAATCCCGTTCGGACGGGCACGCCTCCGACTGGGACTATAATGCCCGCAAGCAGCGGGAGCAGGCTGAGGTGGATCGCATCTTGGACAAGATACGCCGCAGCGGCTACGACAGTTTGACCAAGGAGGAGAAGCAAACGCTGTTCGATCAAAGCAACCGATAAATGATCCGGGCGCTCAAGAAGTTTACGCTCCGGCTCATAGCCGGGGCCAACGTGGCGACCATCCTGATCCTCTTGCTGGTGGGAATGGCCGGTTTTGTGAATCCCGTAGGGCATCCCCGGCTCAGCGTCATGGGGCTTCTGTTTCCCGTATTGCTGCTGTTCAATTTCGCCTTTCTCGTCTTCTGGCTGGTCTTCAAACCGAAAGGAGCGCTCATTCCTGTGCTCGGTTTCATCGTCGCCTACAGCCCCATCCGGTCCTATATGCCCCTCAACGTCAGGCATGAGGTGCCGGACAGCGCGCTCAAAGTCATCTCCTACAACGTCGAGAACTTTGGAGCTGTGCCCGGTCAGCCACAGCCTGACAGTCCCAATGAGATCGTCCGCTATCTTGCCGACAGCCATGCCGACCTCATCTGTCTGCAGGAAGCAGGTGGCCTGCATGTCAAGCAGGAGATAGATTCGGTCATGGGCGCCGTCTATCCCTATCGCCACATTCAGCTGAACGATGGCAATAACAACATGCTACGGCTCTACAGCAAGTTCCCCATCATGTCTGCCGAACGCATCCCTTATCCTTCCGCCGGCAACCTGAGCGTCGCCTATCAGCTCAATGTCAATCATCAGATCGTGCTGGTGATCAACAATCATCTCGAGTCAAACCTCCTCGACGTCGAGGACAAGGCCGGATTCAAGGACTTGGTGAAAGGTAAGCTCGACGAAAACCGTGCCCGCGCCGAATCCACACGGCTGATCGACA
This sequence comes from Prevotella sp., assembly GCA_022778905.1. GTDB lineage: Bacteria > Bacteroidota > Bacteroidia > Bacteroidales > Bacteroidaceae > Prevotella. Next base: position 4,777 of record JALFRV010000190.1, read on the forward strand.
AGTTGGGCGCGGCTGCAGTGCGTCGTGCTCCGCAGGCAGAGGCCGTCGCCGAATATATCCGGAGGCATCGCGGGATGGCAACAATCGTCTGCGGAGACTTCAACGATTCGCCGCTCTCCTACAGCTGCCGGACCATCGGGAAAGGCCTGACCGACTGCTATCGGGAATCGGGTAACGGGCCCGGACACAGCTACCACCGCAGCGGGATGTATGTCCGTATCGATCACCTGTACTGTTCCCGCGATTGGAAACCATATCGCTGCTTTGTCGACAGCAAAATAAAGTTGTCAGATCATTATCCCATTGTCGGCTGGCTAAAAATGCAGTGAAAAGCTCAAAAAATGAATATTTAGGTGCTATAAATTTTTCGTAATGTGAAAAAATGCTTATCTTTGCACGTCTATAGAACGTATAGAAATAAATATCACTAAATAAATTCAAAATGCAAAACAAAGGAATAGTAATTCTTACAGCGGTCTTATTGACGCTGGCAAGCATTTTCTACCTGTCCTTCTCCGTCGCTACGCGCTACTATGACGGGCAGGCAGCTAAGATTAAAGATCCCATTGCGCAGCAGGACTACAAAGATTCTGTGAGCTATTTAGGTATTTATTCTTACCAGAAATGTCTTGAAACCCAGATCGGTCTCGGCCTTGATCTGAAGGGCGGAATGAACGTTATCCTCGAGATCTCGGTACCTGACGTTGTTGAGATGCTGGCAGATCACAAGACAGACGTAGCGTTCACCAAGTCGATGAAGCAGGCTCGGATTGAAGAGGAAACAAGCCAGAGTGACTTTATTTCACTGTTCGTCAAGTACTATCATCAGAATGCGCCGGGGCATCGGCTGGCAGAAATCTTCGCCACACAGCAGCTCCAGGGCAAGGTCAGTCCGCAAAGCTCCGACTCGGAAGTGGAGAAAGTGATCCGCGAAGAGGTGCAGTCGGCCATCGACAACTCCTTTAACGTGGTCCGTACACGTATCGACAAGTTCGGAGTCGTACAGCCCAACATCCAGAAATTGGAAGGACAGGCCGGCCGTATCATGGTTGAGATGCCGGGAATCAAGGAACCTGAGCGTATGCGCAAGCTCCTCCAGGGAAGCGCCAACCTTGAGTTCTGGGAGACATACAATTCGGATGAGATCATCCCATACCTGAACCAGCTTGACCAGAGACTGCTCGGCATGGGTTCAAAGACCGAAGCCGACACGACCAAAACGGACACCACGGCTGTCAAGAAAGCCGTAGAGCAGCCCAAGACGGCTGAACTGCCGAAGTTTAAGCTTGATGCCGGCAAGAAGAAAGCGGAGGCCGGTGTCGCCAATAATACAGAAGACCAGATCGCAGCTGAGAAGAAACTGCATCCGCTTTTGGCGATGTTGCAGCCCACGGGACCCGGTCAGCTCAGCTTGGTTGCCTTTGCCAACGTCCGCGATACAGCCGCCATCAACGCGCTGATCTATTCGGACGTTGCCAAGCAGGTGCTTCCGTCCGATCTGAAATTGGTCTGGAGCGCCAAGCCGACAGACATGATCAAGGGGACGAAGAATATCTTCGAGCTACACGCATTGAAGGTCACGACGAGCAACGGACGTGCTCCGTTGGAAGGAGACGTGGTGACCGACGCCAAGGATGAGTTCAACAGCGTGACCGGTGCGCCTGAAGTGTCGATGAGCATGAACTCGGAAGGTGCCCGCAGATGGGCTGCCTTGACCAAGGCCAACGTCGGCAAGGCCATCGCCATCGTGCTCGACGGCGTTGTCTACAGTGCTCCCCGCGTGAACGGCGAGATTGATGGCGGAAACTCATCCATCAGCGGCAACTTCACCATTGAAGACACCAAGGACTTGGCCAACACGCTCAAGTCAGGTCGTATGCCTGCTCCTGCACGCATCGTACAGGAAGAAGTGGTCGGCCCGACGCTTGGTGCTCAGTCCATTCAGCAGGGTATTGTGTCGTTCATCATTGCCTTCGTGCTGCTGATCATCTACATGCTCGTCATGTATAACATCATCCCCGGCTCGATCGCAGTCGGCGCCTTGCTGATCAACGTGTTCTTTACGCTCGGCATATTGACGTCGTTCCAGGCGGCCTTAACCATGTCGGGTATTGCCGGTATGGTGCTTTCGCTCGGTACGGCAGTTGACGCGAACGTGCTGATCTATGAGCGTATCAAGGAGGAACTGCGTGCCGGCAAGGGCATGAAACAGGCTGTCAACGCCGGTTACGGCAATGCTTTCAGTGCCATCTTCGACTCCAACCTGACGTCTTTAATTACCGGTGTGATCCTCTATGCGTTCGGTACGGGTCCCATCCAGGGTTTCGCCACGACTTGGATCATCGGTATCCTCTGCTCCTTCTTCAGCGCTGTCTATCTGACGCGTTTGGTCTATGAGCGTCAGTTAAACCACGATCGCTGGCTCAACTTGAAGTATTACACCCGCATATCCGAGAATCTGATGCAGGGGAAGAACTACCGCTTCATGTCGACCTATAAGACGACGTTTACCGTTGCCGGTGCTGCTTTTGTGCTGTTCATGCTCAGTTTCGCCTTCAGGGGATTGGATAAGAGTATTGACTTCACCGGCGGCCGCAACTATGTCGTACAGTTTGAGAAGTCGACAGAGCCCGAACAGGTGCGCGCCATCCTCAATGATGCCTTCCCGGGCTGCACGAACAGCGCCCTCTCATTGGGTACTGACAATAAGACGATCCGTATTTCCACCAACTTCAAGATCGAGTCCAACAGCCCGACGGTAGATGATGAGGCTGAGACGCTGCTCTACAACACGTTGAAGAAAGCCGGCATGGTCAGTCAGAAGAGTGTTGTCGACTTCAAGAATCCGGACATCCGTCAGGGTGGTTCGATCATCAGTTCGTCGAAGGTGGGACCGTCTGTAGCCAAGGATGTGACCTATGGTGCCATCATCAGTGTGATCATCGCGCTGTTCGCCATCTTCCTTTACATCCTTCTGCGTTTCCGCAATGTGGCCTTCTCCGTAGGTTCCACAATAGCGCTGACGTTTGATGCGATCACGGTGATCGGCCTCTTCTCGGTGCTGAAAGGCCTGCTGCCTTTCTCGCTCGAGGTTGACCAGACGTTCATCGGTGCCGTGTTGACGGTGATCGGTTACTCCATCAACGACAAGGTGGTGGTGTTTGACCGTATCCGAGAAAATCTCTCACTGCATCCGAAACAGGATTATCAGTCGCTCTTCAACGATTCGATCAACCAGACACTTGCGCGTACCATCAACACGTCATTCTCGACCTTGATCGTGCTCCTCTGCATCCTCTTCCTCGGAGGAAAGAGTATCCAGCCGTTCGCCTTTGCGATGACGTTGGGCGTGATCTTCGGTACATTGAGTTCAATCTTCATTGCTTCCCCGATCGCTTACCTCGTCATGGGGCGCAAGATCCGTCAGGAGCAGGCTGAGGCTGTGCCTGCAAAGGCTTGATCAGTCAATATATAAAGGTGACGGCCGCATGGAGTGAATGTTTCCATGCGGCCGTCTTTCATTTCGTGCGGTCCCATATTCAGGCGCATCCTCTGTCGTTGGAGAGGGTGGGAGAGGTGCCCGCGGGCGGGTACATCATTGATTGTGGGCGGATACGCTGATCCATCCCTACAACAACTTGATAACCAATGCGTTGGCGGAGCTATCCTCTTGGCCGTCAAAAGCATAGCTCCGGGGCGTCGAAAGGATAGCTCCGGGCGCCCCAAAGGTATCATATGCGCAGGTGACATGTATCTCATGCGCGGACGGCAGGTGTCAGCAGCGCGTAAAGCAGGTATTTTCTGCCCATTTGACGGACGTCATTTGGTTGATGGGGAGGACGATTCTCTGCGATCGGAAGGTGTCATGTAGACGGCGGAGAAGTGTCTTCTAAACGATGAACCGGAGTCTTCTGCCCGGCTGGTTGAGATCATTTGTCAAGGCACGGTTTTAGCTTCCGTCGCGCCTTCTTGTGACGGATTGCTGTGCGAAGTTGCAGAAAGGACATTTCGGGCGGATGCGGATGGCTATCGGTTCATCCCGTTCTGGATGACGGTATAGAACTGTTCGACGATCTCGAGCATGTCTTCCGGCAGGTAGGCGTAGGCCTGCTCGATGTGGGATTCCGGAATTTCGTAGAAGGCTTCGGCGATGGATGCGGTGATGGCGGCTTTGGTGTCGGTGTCGCCATCGGCCATGACGGCGATGCGGACGGCATCTTCGAAGTTCTCGCTTTCAAGGAAACAGCGTATCGCCCATGGCACGGTCTCGGCGCAGGTGCTGTCGAAGTGGCCTTCGCGTCCTATCTTATAGATGTCTTCGAGCGGGGGAATCGTGTAGCCGAAGTTGCGTTTGACGGCGCTTTCGACCTCGTCCTTGGTGATGCGGACAGTGCGCAGCCAGTAGATCAGCGTAGCTACGCACTGCGCGCCGTTGATGCCTTCCCTGTGGCAGTGGGTGATCTCGGCGCTCCGTTTGGCTTCTCGCAGGACGTCGTGATAGTCGTCCATCAGCCACCCCACGGAGCTCACGCGCATGGCCGAACCGTTTCCGAAGGAGCTGTAGGGCAGCGGATTGGGTGAGAGCAGCCACTTGTGGAACATGCTACCGTAGCCTCCCATAGGATCGGGATAGCGGTGACACCAGTCGAGCAGCGCCTCCTGATAGGGACGTCGGTTGAGAATGGCATCGGCGATGGCTACCGTGCAGATGGTGTCATCCGTGAAGTTGCATTCGTTGGTGAACAGCTCGAAACCTTCTTTGGGGGCCGGTCCGAATTCGAACCGCGATCCGATAATATCTCCTATGATGGCTCCTATCATGGCAGGTTACAGGTTAGGTCAGGGCATTGGTTTCGTGATTCCGCCGAGAATCGAACTCGGATCAAAGGTTTAGGAAACCTCCGTTCTATCCATTAAACTACGGAACCAATCCGTTTGCAAAGATAATGATTTTAATTGATAATCCTCCCCATTCGTCATTTTTTTTCTTTCGGTTGTCGCCAACAATGTCTTTTCCGCGTCTTCCTGCTGTCTGCGACGGGCGTGGACATGGCTTTCTGAAGGGCCGCAGCGGTTTTTCAGACGCGCCGCAGCGGTTTTTTCGGATCAGGACTTGATCGTTTCACCTTTTTTTCTTATCTTCGCACCGTCATCCGAAAGACTTAACTATCATTCAACAATCACAACCATGAAACGACTGATTTCCCTTTTTATGCTGCTCTCGGGCAGCGTCGCCTTGTCTCATGCCGCTGATTTCGACCCGCCGGTAATGGGCTGGAGCTCATGGAACACGTATCGCGTCAACATCAACGACACGCTGATCCGGCGCCAGGCCGATGCCTTGGTCAACGGCGGATTCAGGCAGGCCGGCTACGGCCAGATCAACATCGACGACGGATTCTTCGGCTTTCGCGACGAGTCCGGACGCATGCACACCCATCCCCAACGCTTTCCCGACGGACTGAAAGGCATCGCCGACTACATTCATTCGTTGGGATTGAAGGCGGGGATCTATTCCGACGCGGGCAGCAACACCTGCGGTTCGATCTGGGATCATGACAAGAACGGCGTCGGGGCGGGCCTTTACGGACATGAAGAGCAGGACGCACAGCTCTACTTCAACGAGTGGGGCTTCGACTTCATCAAGATTGACTATTGCGGGGCAGGGCAGGAACTCGAGCTCGAGGAGCAGCAGCGCTACACGGAGATCTGTCAGGCCATCCGCCGGGTGGCCCACCGTCCAGTGTCGGTCAATATCTGCCGCTGGGCCTTTCCGGGCACTTGGGCGGCCGGGATTGCCACTTCCTGGCGCATCAGTCCCGACATCCGGCCGCGCTGGAGCTCGGTGAAGGACATCATCGAGCGCAACCTTCATCTCTCCGCCTATGCCCGCGACGGCCACTACAACGATATGGACATGCTCGAGATCGGGCGCGGCATGAGCCCCGACGAGGAGGTGACCCACTTCGGGATGTGGTGCATGATGAGCTCGCCGCTGCTCATCGGCTGCGACCTGACGACCATCCCCGAGGCGTCGCGGCAGCTGCTGCTCAACACGGAGCTGATCGCGCTCAATCAGGATCGGCTCGGACTGCAGGCGCGCGTGGTGCAGCATCGCGGCGGAACCTATGTGCTCGCCAAGGACATCCTGCAGCTGCGGGGGCTCACGAGGGCCGTGGCGCTCTACAATCCCACGGACACTGCGGCGCGCATCAGTGTCGCCTTGGCCGACCTGGAGCTGTCGGGGAAGGCGCAGGTGCGTGATCTCGTCAGCCGCAAAGACCTGAAACCCGCGCGCGACTCGATCGCCATGACCGTGCCGCCCCATGCCACCGCCGTGCTCCGCGTGACGGGACGGCAGCGGATTGAGCCGTCGCTCTACGAGGCGGAATGGGCTTTCCTGCCACGCTATAACGCCCTAAACAAGCGCAAGCGGCTCGTCACCTATATGCCGGAGCCGAAGGCTTCGGGCGGCACCACGGTGAGAAACATCGGCGGAAGCCGTGACAACGTGGCCGAATGGGATCGCGTCTACAGTGCCGAAGGCGGTCCCTATCGGCTCATCATCAGCTATATGCCCCATGTCGACCGCAAACTCGAGGTCGAGGTCAACGGCCTGCGCAGGCTCCTGACCGACTTGGAGACCAAGGAGGGCGACACGCCTGTGCAGGTCACCGTGCCCGTCACGCTGCGCCCCGGATACAACGTCATCCGCATGGGCAGCCCTTACACCTGGGCGCCTGACATCGACTGCTTCCGGCTGGAAAGAGGAGAATGAATGATTAAAGGTTAGTTCTGTCAATCAGGTTTATAAAACTAACAGAGGAAGCATAGAAGTCCTTTCGGTCGTATGTTGCATCTATCGGTCTCAGAACGTCAAGTATCATCGGCCATGTGGCCTGCTACACTCCCTCTTTAACTTACGTTTTGAGACACGATATCTTGCAGCATACGCCTCGACCTGATTGATAGAACCGGCCTAAATGAGGTATAGGCGGCTTCGGTCCGCGGTCAATGGTGCGGGCTGAAGCTGCCTCGGTTGTCAGTAGGCCCTTGCTTTCTCTTCGCTGTTGCTGCGCTCGATCTGCTCGTGCTGACGGCGCTTGCCCCGGCTGATGTTGTAGAAGGCCGAGAGGGAGAAGAACGGTGAGCGCCGCCCGTACATCGCCGTCTGCTGCCAGATGGAGCCCGTGTGGACGTAATTGCTGGATTTCTGCCCGCAGATCAGGTCGCTGACGGCCAACTTCATGGTCAGCCTGTCCTTGAGAAAGGTCTTCATCCACGAGACGTCCAAGGTGTGATAGGCACTGGCCCAGCCATAGGCCGACTTCGATTTCGACTGGAATCGGTAGAGCAGCTGCATCCTGACGGCACGGGGCAGGACGACCGTGTGCTGCGTATAGGCACTCCAGTCGAAGTTGCGGACATCCGTTTCCGCCGTCTCATACCTGTCATAGCAGGCCCGCGCCTGATTGACCACCGACCACCAGCTGCAGATGGTCACGGGCAGGAAGGCGTTGAGATTGGTCAGCCGTTCTTTCACTCCGTCGACGTAGGAGGCGACGGTTAGCGTCTGTCCGCCGATGGTCTCGGTGTGGTTGTAATGGTCGGTGCCGTTGTTGCTCCACACGTGCGAGAGCGTCAGCTCATACTTGTCGTCGATCCGGTAAGCCAGCGAGAGATGGTTGCTGTAGTCGGGCCGCAGCTCCGGATTGCCCGTCATGATCGTGTAGCGCGATCCGTAGTAACGGTAAGGAAGCAGCCGGATAAAGTTCACACGCTGCGTCCGCCGGGCCGCAGTGACGCTGACGGTGTGCATGGGACTTACGCGCAGCGTGTAGTAGAGACTCGGGAAGAGATCGAAGTGATGGTATTGCTGCTCGTAACCCTCGGCGTGCGCCTCGTCATATTCGGCCCGCAGTCCGGCCGAGAGGCTCCATCGCTTGCGCGAAAGTTCATACTTCAGATAGGCCGCCTGCAGGTTCTCGCTGTAGTTGAGGTCAAATCCGCTCTGCCCGTTGACAGCCCATCCGCTCGCTGTGAGCGTCTTGGAGAGGAGGTCGTTGCCCTTTTCCGAATGGCTGCTCTTGACACCCGCCGTCACCGTGCCGTCGGTCTTGAAATCCCATTGCATGCGGGCTTCGCCCGAGAAGATGAGGTAAGGACTGTGCTGCAGATGGTAGTGGCGCTCGGTGGAGATCAGGTTGGCCTCCGCGTCTTCGTTCCGATAGGCATATTCGTCACGGGTGGGGTAGCGCGACTGGGCTGCGTCGGCCATGACGAGCAGCTTGTGCTGTCGGGACGGACCGAAGAGACAGGTGTAGTTGAGCGATGCGCTGAAAGTCTTGCAGTTCTGCACCGTCTCGTGCTGTGTGAGGGTTCTGCGGATCTGCGGCGCGTTTTCGCCGTCGATGAGAGTCGTGCCTGCGACGTGCTCATGCTTGAACCAGCGATAGAAGTTGACGTTCAGGGCGATCTTACTCCATTCGGAAAAATCATAATAGAGATTGGTGTCGATGGAGTAGATGACATCGTTCATCCGGTCGGTATCGCTGTTATCATAGTTGACGAGGCTCTTCCGGTTCTGCGTCAGTTCGTCCGCCCGCAGGTAACCTTTTCCGAATGTGCCGCTGACAGTGGCATCCGCACCGAACTTCCCTTTGCTGCAGGCGAAGGAGAAGTATGGTTTGAGCGCGTTGTAGGAGATGAAGTCGACCGTCGAACCAACGTTCAGCTGCATGCCGCCCTGCCTTTCGCGGGTCAGGATTCGCAGCACCCCGCCGGCCCCTTGTGCCTCAAACTCGGCCGGCGGGTTGGCCATGATCTCGATGCGGTCTATGTTTTCCGACCGGATAGTTTTCAGATAGTTCATCAACTGATCGGCAGAGAGCTTCAGTGCCCGGTCATTGATCATCACCTGAACGCCCGATATGCCGTTGATGGAGATACGGTTTCCGTTGACCCAAACGCCGGGCAGCTGGCTCAGTAGCGATTCGGCGGTGTTGCCGACAGCCATCATGCTGTTGCGGACATCGATCACATAGCGGTCGCTCCGGTAGGTGATCGTCGGTCGGATGGAGGTCACCTGCACCTCCTTCAGGTGGCTGACGGATTCCTGCATGCGCAGCGTTCCCACCCGATATGCGGTGCTGAGGACGGTCAAGGTCTGATATCCGACATAGGAACACCTGACCAATACCGGCCGCTCATCACATGGGATCACGAAGAGTCCGTCACTGTTGGTGACGCCGCCGGTGATGAATGTGCTGTCGCGGGGGGTGAGCAGCGCCACGTTGGCGAACTCTATGGGACGGTTGCGGCTGTCTGTCAGATGGCCGACATATTTCTGCTGCGCCTTGGGAACGCATTCCACGTAGATGTCGCTGTCCGCCCCTACGGTCATCCGAAGCGGATAGAAGCCGATGAGCTGCATGATGGCATCGGGCACGCGCTTGTCCTTGACAGAGGCAGTAACCCTGAAATCTTCTAACTCGTCGTATATGAAGGAGATCTGATACTGCCTCGATTGTGACTGGATATACTTCAGGGCGTCCGGCATGGGGACGTTGCTGAACGTGTGGGTGATGGTCTGCGCGCTTCCGAAGGCAGCATGTGCGCACCAGAGAAGCATCAGGAGCATTTTCTTCATGGCTGTGTGGAAGGCAGTTCGACGGTCAGTGTGCGCCCCTCAAGGGTCAGATGGAAGGTCTCGAAGTGGTTGAGCAGCTCGACAACCTGTTCCGGCGAGTCGGCCGGATCCCATTTGAAGTAGAGCCGGGGCAGCCTTGCGTCCCCGCTGCCGTATCGGACCTGCAGCCCGTAATAGGCCGCAAGCTCGGTCAAGATAATGTGCAAGGGCACATTGTCATAATGCTTGGGCTGTGCGAGAACGGTCGTATCCCTCCGGAGCGTGTCGGCAATGACGGCTGCCGGAGCAGACTGCACGCCGGCGGCAGGGCCCGAAGGGGAGTCGGGGAGCTTGGCCGGGCGGAGTCCGAAGAGACCGGTCATGAAAGCCGCAAGGGCAAGCCCCGAGATCAGCAGCATGCCGATGACCGCGGCTGCAATCTTCCGCCAGGGCCACCGCCCATGTGTCCCGGTCGGCCGGATGCCGTCCATGCGTTGCCATTCTTGCTGCACCGTCTGGTCCGTAAGCCGCTTCCCGTTTTCCATGGCGGCCCATGCGCCCCGCATGTCAGCCAGCAGTGCATACAGCTCCCGACAGTTCTCGTCGGCGAGGATCTCGTCCCACTGGCGTTCGGAGTAATCATCCGGATGCTCCATCATGCGGAGCAGGAGGTCAGTCTTTTCCATTTTCAGAGGTTTTTTAGTTGTTCGCGCAGCTGCCGGAGGGCGCTGCGAAGATAGTTGTAGACCATCGTTTCGCTGACGTTCAGCCGCATGGCCACCTGCCGGAAGGTGAGGCGGTCATGGTAATGGAGCTTCAGAACCTCGCGGCATTGGGGCGGGCGGAGACGGGCCAGGCCACTTTCCATGGCGTTCAACTTGGCTTCCAAGGCCGCGGGATCCGTGCAGTCGTCCATCTGATGGTCCAGGATATAGCCCCGTTCCACCCGTTTCTGGATCTTCATGCTGCGGATCCGGTTCAGGCACCGGTTGCGCACGCTGGCCGTGAGATAGGCTTCCGCCGTGCTGTCCTGCAGACTGCGCCCGCACTCCATCAGGCGGGCGAAGACGTCATGCACGATGTCCTTGCTCTCCGCCTCGTCGTGGAGCATCATGCTCGCCAGCAGGTAGAGGCGGCGGTAGTTGGCATGAAATAGCAGCTCGAGTTGTTTCCTTTCATTCATACATATATCTTACACGCGAAAACGGCTTTACTAAACCTTTTCCGTAGATTATCTGCAAAAATAGGATATTTCCCGCCATCCCGAAAGCAATCTGTCGTTCAATTGAAGGACGTCTGTCTTCCGCCTGCTCCTGTCTGGATATTTATTGGAAGTCCTACAGTCGTCTGTTCATTGCAGAGTTGCGGACAGACTTATGAAGTGCAGGACTTTATGGCGAGAGGCAGAGGGGGATACGGACATTCCAAGGGTGCCCCGGAAAAAACAAATCTGGCTTCAGGCACATGTAAATGTCTGAAGCCAGAGAATCAAATCTACAGGAAACGGGGAAAAAACATTCGGACGCATCATCGTTGTGCCCCGTTCGCCTTCCCCCTATTGGGATTACAAGTTGATCCGGAGAGTTTTTCCCGAATAGCTGACCGATCTTTCTTTCGACAGCGAAGACTGCATGAGGCGGATCCTGAAGCGGCGAGACTTGAGCATGCCCTTGAACTGCCCTTTGCGTGAGGAGATGGTCAGTTCTTGGTTCTGTTCGTTCCAGGTGAACTTGATCAGCGAATAGCGCCCCTGTTCATAGTTGTAATTGTCGCCCTCGTCTTCATATAAGGTAAATGTTCCGTCGTCCCCCGGGTAGACCCTAATCTCAAGATTGTCCCATTTCTTTTCATTTGCATACTGCACATCGGGCCCGACGGGCAGAATTGTACCTGCTTTCACGTAGACCGGAATGATGTCTTTGGTCACCGGACAGGATATCGTCTGGCCGCCTTCAGCCATCTGGCCGGTCCAGAAATTCCACCACCCCGTGCCTTTGGGAAGGTAGACGTCCCACCGGCTGACCTGGTATTTTGTCACCGGAGACACCAATAGGGAGCGGCCGAAAAGATAGGTGTTGCCGATCTGCAATGTGTGTTTGTCTGACGGAAAATCCATGAAGAGCGGGCGCATGAACGTGCCGTCATTGGCTGATACGTCATAGGATGTGCTGTAGATATAGGGCAGTAGACGATAGCGCAGCCGTATGGCCTTCTCCTGCGCGTCGTAACACCAGTCGCCCCGATTGCCGAACTGCCAGATCTCGCGTGGCAAGCCGGTGCCGTGTGAGCGCATCATGGGACAGAAAAGGCCGAACTGCATCCATCGCACATATAGTTCCTGAAACTCCGGGTTCTTGTTTCCGCCGTTTTGAACCCATCTATGCGCATAGAACCCTCCTATGTCGCTGTTCCAGTTAGGGAGACCCATCAAGGTGAAATTAAGTGCGGCAGGAATTTGCTTTTCCAGCATTTCCCATGTCGACTCGACATCTCCGCTCCATGTGTTGGAGCCAAAGCGCTGTTGTCCGATGAAGCCAGAACGCGTGAGGATAACCACACGCTTATCCTTCGTCTGATCCTTCTGATGGGTGGCAATCCCAAGGTTGTGCATGAATGAAAAGGCATTCTTGACCGTCCGATAAGGGCCGAGGAAGGTCGGTTGGTCATAGTCGGCCTCTTTTCGGTCGATATGATCAGGCTCAGTAGAGTCAAGCCACCATCCGTCATTACCAATGTAGCTGAACACGCCCTTATTCAGATATTTCCAGAAAATATCCCTCGCCTTGGGGCTGAAAGGGTCATAGGGACGGGCATCACTGTTGGGAGGGAATGTCAGAAAATTAAGCGTCAGGTTGTTGGCATCCAATTCCTGACGTTGTTGAGTCTTTCCACCAAATCCCGGCCATGTGACGATCAGCAGTTTGGCATGCTGTCCATGAATCCGGCGAACCCAATCCGATGGGCTTGGAAATCGTTCGGAGTCGAAGGCCTGACAGTTCCACAGACTGTCCGAATGCTGATACTGCGGCCAGTAACGCCAGTCCTGAATGATGCAGTCGACCGGGATCCTTGATTTGCGGAACTGCTCAAGTACGTCCAAACTCTCCTGCTGGGTGCGATAGCGTTCCCTGCTCTGAAAGAAACCGTAGGCCCACAGCGGGAGCATGGGTGCCTTGCCTGTCAGCTGCCGGAGCCCCGAAATAATTCGATCCGTCGTAGGTCCCAGAATGACATAATAGTCAGAGCAATGGCCAATGGATAGATAAGAGAAGTCCTGCGGTGTATCGATAATATCGGAGATGGAGTAGCTGTCAAAGTAAACGGCATATCCTTTGGGAGAAAGAAAATAGGGAGAATAGGTAAACATATTCTCATTCTGAAGATGATAGGAGGCATTCCGGCGGTTGAACTTCCCGTCCATGATCTGGCCGATGCCATATATAGGCTCATCAGGCTCAAGCAGGAAGGATTCGCGAACGGTATAGAAGTCAGGTCTGAGTCGGTCGTTCACGGCAAACGATGTTCCATAGTCCTTGTTCAGGGTCATCCGTTTGCCTTTGCTGTCGAGGAATTCTATTCCTCCCGTAGACAGATTGACCTTGATCTGGAGTTGTGATGTGGCAAGGACCAACCGGTCTTTCTCTTCCGCAAGGTTGTAGTCGACCTGTTCCGGCTTCTTGATGACGACGAGGCTTTGCTTCTGATAAGCGTGATCAAGAGGTGTCTTGCAGACTCGGACGATGGAGGGGGTGAAGAACGTGATCCTGACGTTGAGTCCCTGCGAAGTGAATGTTACGCCATGGGGCTCCTTCATTGTTTTAGCACTGGCCTCGGATGGACCGAAGCCGAGTGCTGAAACAATTAATTCTATCAAAATAATAAAGGCAGTTCTATTCTTGTGTTGTGGGCTTAAGTGAATCATGAGCTACTTTATCTGTCAGGGATCGTTTCTGTCATTCTGATCTGTCCGTTGAGCATCTTGGCAGCCTGTCCGGTCAGCCAGAGATAGTGGTCTGTGGGAAGGTTGTTGTCAATGCCCTGGAAGTTCACCTTCAAAGAGGTTGCCAGACGGCTCCAGATAACATTGTCCCCAGTCTTCACATCGGTTGAGATATCATAGGATCCGTCGCGTTTGTAGGTGACGTAATAGTCCGGTCCGTCATAGATATTGCTTGGCACGTCCTTCGCATTCAGTTGCTTGAAGATGGCGGTTCCTTCATCCATCTCATCAAACATGCCGACATAAATAGCTTCAACGCCATTCTTGATGTCATGATAGAACTGTTGCCAATAGAACTTGCCGCCGTATCTGCCACCAGTGTTGTCCGTATTTTCAACGTCCAGTCCGTTGTTAGGATGCATGTTGCGGTCGGACCCGCCAGGATAGACGTGTGTGGCATAAACGACATTCGCGTAAGTCTTTGCAGTGGAAATATCCAGCCTGATACGGTTTTGCCAATCGGTTCCTGAGAAGTTGCTGTAGTCGTAACGTCCTACATACCATGGAATGAATGCGTCACATTCCTTGATCAGGTTGATCAATGCCGTATGTTCGGTACCACTGACACAATCGTTTCCTCCCATTCTCCAATATGCCGGGCATCCGAGCATGATGCTCCATCCCTGCAGTTTCAACTGATCTACGTAGGGTTTGATCTTCGTGGCCGTAGGATGTGAAGTGTCATTGAACCCGATTCCCCACAGGGCCAGCAACGGTTTCCCATTTTGATAAAGATAGAATCGCTGTCTGGTACGGTCTTTCAGAGCATATTTGTCCATGAGCTCTTGAGCATCCTTGACCATCAGTTTCCAGCCTTCTTCCTTCGCTCCACTCAAGTCGTACATGACGGATATGGCACGCTGGTAGGTGTTAGAGCTTTCCATGGCATTGTCAAGGACCTTGTCGAAATGCTCCTTGTGCGTAGCGCCACTGATCTCACCGACAAAGCGCTGCATGAAAACACCGTCAATTCCATATTGCTTCATCCAGTTAAAATGAAGAAGAACACTCGACTTGTCGTATGGACTGAAAACTGTAGCTTTCTTTCCATTGGGCAGGATAAACGGTGAGCTGTTTGCATTCGGAACTTCTTCGCCTACCGTGTACTGCTTTTCGTACTCAGACATGTCTGGCCAGAAGTCGATTGAGTTTTTCATCACACCAGGGCGGAATTGGCCGTGTTCCTGATAGTGATAATAACACCGTTCCTGCTTCGTCAACAGGGACCCGTCGTCGGGTGTGCCAAACCATCCTTGGTATCCGCACATGATGAGTCCCTTGAACGTGTCATAAGGTGTGCCGTCCTGATGGGGGGTAATGCCCAGATTGTTGAAGTTGGTATTGTCGCCCGGATTCCCGTTGCCGTTATCAGTGTGGGGTTGGATTGCCGGCGGAATATAGTCGTCAAGCCCATTTTTACATCCTACAAAACCAATTGTCAGACAAACGAGGAATATAGATGAACAAATGCTATTCAGTTTCATATCAGAAGAATTATGTGATTACTAATTTTGAGGAACTTCAATCTTGACGATTTCAGAATAATTGAATTTCTGGTTCGTATCACGGACATTTGCTCCCATTCTGCACCAATAGGTGTAACCCTTCTTGACGGGACACTTGATGGTGTAGGTCTTGGCGCCTTCTCCCGTTTCCATATCTCCGAGGCGTGACCAGTCTTGTCTGACGTTAATGCGATAGTCATTGCTATAGTAATAGTCCAGATGGTTGCTGGCGCCGCAATACTGGTTAATGCTCAGGAAAGGACGGATTTCAAGCACTTGCGGAAGATTCCGGGTGATCGGAGCAAAGAGACGGCCGGAGAAGACGATGGTGTCCATTTCGGTTTTTTCATTATGGATAAGCTCCGCCTTGAAGTCTTTTATTTTCAGGTAAGGGGTCACTTTGAAATCCTTCTCTGCATGATTCGTGTTGCCGATAGGAACATCAAACGTCGTGTCACACGGCCACCAGGAACCATCGTAAGGCAGCATGTCGTAGGTTCCGGCAAACAGTTTCTCGCGGTTGTAACTGCCGTCCATCTTTACGGCAAGGTCCTGCGGGGTGGGATTTGTGCTGTAGCTCTTTTCCCAGATGCGGATATGTACATCACCCTGATCCGTCATGTAGTTTTCCCCTGTGGTCGTGTCGATCAGCCTTCCATGGACGGATGCGGCTGGCTCATCGAAATTATCAATGTCTATGCAGGCGTTGAATCCCAAGGCTACAACTCCCATCAGAAAGCTATATAGTATTTTTTTCATAAAGCAATTTCTTTTATAAATCGTTCTAATCGTTTAATAACCGTCATTTCGTACCAACAGAGGATTCTTGTTGATTTCTCCGCCAGGAATCTGTTCGTAGTACCAACGTTTCTCAAAGGTGAGTCTGCGTCCGAAGAAAGTTACTTCTTTCAGGAAGATATACTTATCCTCATCGGCCACATAATAACCCAAGAGTGAATGAGGCCAGTAATTCTGGAAAATGACATCTGATATCCTCCATCTGCGCTGATCCCAATAGAGCTGATTCTCGAAGCAAAGTTCGCGCTCCCTTTCATCACGGATAAACTGGAGATTCTCATCAACGGAGAAGCCGTACTTCTCGAATCCGATGTCTATGGGCGACTGCTGATAACTGTAAGGACGTGCCCCCGCTCTGTTGCGCAACTCATTTACATGATCGACCGCTTCTTTCTTCAGGCTTTCATCATTTCTTATCAGACCAAGCTCATAAGCAGCTTCGGCCCAGTTGCATAGGATCTCTCCATACCGGAATACCTTCCAGGGCTGTGAACTCTTGTATAATTCAGCGCCCCGGTCAGCCGTATTGCCGATATATTTTCGAATGACGGCGCCCGTGTAGATTTTCCCTTCGTCGCCTGCACCTTCGTCTAAGCCGAACTTTCCGTTAACCTTTACCTGCTTCCCATTAATCGTCTGGGTAACGGATGCGCCCCTTGCGCGTACGCGGTACTTATTTGTAAAGTCGCTTTCACTGGCCTCCGGTGTCCCGTCTGCAGCAGAGCCCGGATAGGATTTATAAACTCCAGCCTGGATGTCAAATACAGTTCCGGAAACCGGATCGGTCATGCCCGGGAAAAAGAAGTCTGCTTTGCATCGTGCTTCCATTTCATCATTATTCCAAATATCACTGAGACTATTGAAACGAACGGGATTTCCATCCCCATCGACAATGGCAGGCATCTGGAACAGTCCCATGCACTCCCATACTGGCTGCAATGCACACCCGACGGAAGAGGAAAGGCCGGTTCCAAGAGGAAGAACCATTGAATCCCACGAATGATACAGATTCATGTTGAAAGGCGTTGTTGCGTTAGGGCCATATTTCTTGACAAAGATATCTTCATCTTGGTTATTGTCTCCTAAAAACACCTCAACATATGCGGCCACTTTATCAGCCCCAGTGTGCAGCTTGAATCCCGCATCGTGAAGGAACTTGCATGCATCATAAGCATATTGGAAGAATTCTTCGGCATGATCAGGAGCCATTCCCATCAGACCGCTATCAGTAGCGGGACCTGTTATCCCTGAGTAGCTGCCGTATTTGGCATTGCATGCTGCATACAGCATGGCTCTCGACATCAAGGCTGCGGCTACATATCTGTTGGCTCTGCTTGTGTTGGCTCTTTTTGTGCTTGCGTTTTCCATTGCAAACTTAAGATCATTATGAATGAATTTCCAGCAATCGTATTCCGTGGATCTTGGCAAGCGGAGCGAGTCTATATTTGCAGTAGGATCCTGAACCTTGTCAACAATAGGCACGCCGCCATATCGTTTCACCAAACCAAAATAATAGAAGGCCCTTAGAAAACGTCCCTCGCCTAAAAGGGCATTGTATTCGTCCTCCGTATAATTCCCCTTATAGCGTGGCAAGGCTTCAATGAAGAGATTGATGTCACGGATTCGGCCATAAGGCCAATATCCAAATCCATCTCCGTTTGTTTCGCCCCGTCCGGTTCCTTCACACGCAGCAGTTGCCGGGCTTCCTTTCTGTGCTTCCCAGAATTGTCCGTCGTGATGGGTGTATCCCCTTCCGTCACCAGTAGCTTTGTAATTGAAATCCTCTATGGGAAGATCATTGTATATTCCAGCAAGGTACTTCATTACACCGTTATCGGATCTGAGCAGTGTGTTCTCGTCAATGATTCCCTTGGGTTCAAGCTCAAGATCATTGCATGAAGCAACCGTCAGTCCAATGATTACTGTGCAAAATAAATATTTAATGATTTTCATATTGTTCTCTATCTATTATCATTATCATTTTTAGAACTTGATCGTGGCGCCGACATTGATCGTACGGTTTACCGGGTAGTTGTAGAACAGAATGCCCGATGACCGGTCATTGTTGGCTCCACCTTGATGTCCAGGCCGCTCCGGATCTATGTTCTCCAATCTGGAGAAGGTCAGCAGATTGTAAGCATTTACATAGACTCTTAAGCTCTGAATCCCAATGTAGCTGGTGAGATGTTTAGGTAAAGCATAGCCCAATTCCAATGTTTTTAGTCGGATGTAGGAGGTGTTCTTTATACCTGTAGTGCCAGTGTTGAAGCTATGGCCTGTAGCCGGATAGTATCCACTGATCCATTCCGTATGGGGATTCCATGGATCATCCGTGATGTTTTTCGTATGCCAGCGGTCCAGATATATATCGAGTGCAGCGCCCCCGTTGAACGGGCACACTTCGGTAAACACCTCGTCATATGAGTTATAAACGCCTGCCGAACCTTGCCAGTTCATTGAAAGGTCGATATTCTTCCACTCCGCGCCAAGTGTAATTCCATAATTGAATACGGGCAGGTTGAAATTGGCTACGGGGTGACTGTCATTTCCATCCACGATGCCATCGCCATTCCAGTCTTTGTACCAATAATCACCCGGTAGCGTGTTTTGTCCATAGTTCCATCCTGTTGTGGCGCTTTGCTGTATTTCCGAGTAATTATTGAACCGTCCGCCTTCTTCTACGGAGAACCAAATATCCTTGTTTCTTCCTGATACATCTGTGCGATACCAGTTCTCCATTGAATTACCGGCTTTGCTGTCGAGCAAATGGTCCCATCGGTTTTTTGTGGCAGAGATCTGCCCCATGATATAATAGTTGAAGGCATTGATCTGATTCCGGTGGGTTAAGCTGATTTCCCAACCAAAAGTCTTGTCGCTGTTCAGGTTTTCTTGTGGCATAGAGGCACCCACCGTCCCAGGAAGAACAATGGAGGAAGTAGCCAGCAATCCGTCTCTTTTTCTGGTAAAGAGTTCAAAGGTTCCACCTAAGAGCCCGTTCCATAAATCGAAATCAAGTCCGGCGTTATAGGTTTTCGCCGTATACCAAGTTAGGTTTGCATTGGGGATGGCGGTGGCAGAGACACCGGTAGTCAGTGCATCATTATAGAACCACCCATATCTGTCTTTCTGGATGTTGTAACCTACGACAGTGGGTGGGTAAGTTCCTGCGCCACTATCATCTCCCATCTTGCCATAGGATGCGCGTATTTTCAAGTTTGTCAAGAAAGGCACTATCTTCTTTATCCAGGGTTCCTCACTGATTCTCCAACCGATAGAAACAGACGGGAAGAATCCCCAGCGACTGTTTTTCGACCATTTGGACGAAGCGTCTTCACGGAATGCGAACTCCAGCAAGTATCTACCTAAATAATCATAGTTGATACGACCGATCCAAGCCTTGCGGGTGGAGTCGCCGACGCCATACATTGATCCAACCTGATCTTCTTCTTCTCCTGCAAAAAGATATTGACTATCAAGTAACATCTGACGCTGGGCGTAGAAACTGTCCCAAGTGCCATACTGCTCCTCAAACAACATAAGAGCATTGATACTATGCCCCCCGAAGCGTTGGATATAGTTCAAAGACA
>JALFRV010000212.1 GCA_022778905.1 Prevotella sp.
AGCTATGCTTTCGGCCGCCCGGAGCTATGCTTTTGACCGCCCGGAGCATAGCTCTGCGGAAGCCACTCGACAGCTATGCTTTTCGGAGGGGAACGGCCATCCCGATCCGCCTCTATGGAGAGGAGGGCGAAGGGGGAGTCTTCCCCCGGCTCTCCTCGGTGGAGGAGGGGGCTGAAATGCTTCCCCGACATTCTGGTTCCCTTCTTTCCGGAGGGGCCGGGGCGGCTTCCGACTATCGTATATATGTGATGTGTAAATGTTAAAATACTGATGAACTGTCGATTTTCTGCCCAAATGTTTTGCAGAAAGAATTATTCTCTATATATTTGCAGTCAGATTATAAACAAACAGATATGACATTTGCAGTTTCTACAGCATGGTGGTGGCGTTGCTCAAGATTGATACAGTCGTGAGTTACGAAGCCGTGTAGATACTCCAAACAGATATTTCAGAGGCCTGTCGTTCTTGCGACAGGCCTCTTTTTTTTGATTCGAACGAATGATTAAACAATAACAATATGGAAACGAAAATGATTTTTGAACGGCTGTTGGACCATCAGGAGCTGACCCGCGAAGAGACAAAGCAGATCTTGGTCGGTATCACCGAGGGTCACTTTACAACCGAGGCGATCACCGCCCTGATTGCTGCGATCCAGATGCGCGGCATCTCCGTCGACGAGCTGTTAGGCTTCCGCGACGGCATCTTGGCCACAGGCGTCCCCGTCCCTTTGGATGCCGACCGCTACATTGATGTCGTTGGGACGGGCGGAGACCGTAAGAATACGTTCAACATATCCACCACCTCCTGCTTCGTCATCGCCGGTGCGGGCTATAAGGTGGCCAAGCATGGCAACTTCGCAGCGACCTCCGTGAGCGGCGCCTCCAATGTGATCCGCGACCATGGCGTGGTCTTCACGGACGACATCGACAGGCTCAACCGCTCGCTCAACGAGTGTGGCATCGTCTACCTGCATGCCCAGCTGTTTGCCAAGGCGATGAAGTTTGTCGGCCCGATCCGCAAGGAGCTGCCGTTCCCGACGTTCTTTAATCTCCTCGGACCCATCGTCAACCCCTCCGTGCCGCAGTGTCAGCTGCTCGGAGTGGCCAACCTTGACCAGATGAGACTCTACAAGGGTGTCTATCAGAAGATCGGGATCGACTACGGCATTGTCAACAGCATTGACGGCTACGATGAGATCTCGCTCACCGGCGACTTCAAAGTGACGACCAATCAGTATGAGCGCGTGTTCAAGACAACGGATCTTGGCTTCACCCCCGTCAGCCCCGAGGAGTTGGTGGCAGGTGCGACCGAGGAGGAGGCTGTTGCCATCTTCGATGCCGTCTTGGAGAATCGCTGCCTCGAAGGGCAGAAGAACATCGTCCTTGCCAATGCCGGATTCGGCATCCAGGTGCTTGAGAAAGGCCGCAAGGACATCGATGAGTGCATCGCCATTGCACGCGAGTCGCTCGAGAGCGGCAAGGCTTTGGCGACGTTTAGGAAATTCGTTGCGTTGAACAGTTAATCCCTCCCGAGCGTATGGATATTCTGAATGAGATCGTGGCGCATAAGCGCAAGGAGATAGAGGAGTTCAGGCAGTATGTCCCGGTCGACATGCTCTATGGGCTCGTGGAGCCGCTTTTGCCCCAGCCCGTGGCTTCCCTGCGCGAGGCACTGATGCAGTCAGCGACGGGCATCATCGCCGAGTTCAAGCGCAAGTCTCCGTCGAAGGGATGGATACACCGTGAGGCGAAGGCCGACGAAGTGACCCTGTCCTATGCCGCCAACGGTGCCTCCGCGCTCAGCATCCTGACCGACAGCCACTACTTCGGAGGCTATGACGAGTATGTGCAGATCGCCCGTGCAGCCGGCGTACGCATCCCCATCCTCTACAAAAACTTTGTCATCGACACCTATCAGCTGCTCCATGCGCGCCGCTGCGGGGCCTCGGCAGTGTTGCTCATCGCGGCTGCGCTGTGCAAGGATGAGGCCCGGACGCTCTGTGAGGCTGCACATGAGATCGGGCTCGAGGTGCTCCTCGAGATGCACGATGAGCGTGATCTCGACTACGCAGACATCGGCCCCGACCTCTATGGGATCAATAACCGCAACTTGGGATCATTTGTCACCCATGTGAGCAATAGTTTCCGTCTGGCGGAGTTATTACCAAAGGAGGTCTGTAAAGTGAGCGAAAGTGGGATCTCCGATCCACAGACCGTGGCCGAGTTGCGCCGGATGGGCTTCCGTGGGTTCCTCATCGGCGAGCATTTCATGCAGCAGGATCCGGGCATGGCACTACGCCGCTTTGTAGAAGCATTACATGAACATGAAACCAACAGATAATACGATGGAAAGAATAGCAGTGAAGGTTTGCGGAATGCGCGATGCGGATAACATCCGGGCCGTCTCCGAGTTGGACATTGACATGATGGGATTCATCTTCTGGCCCCGTTCGCCGCGCTTTGTGCGCATGATCTCATCCTCGGCAGGCATCATTCCCGACTACAGCGCGGAGCGTCTGAAGACCCAAATAGGCAAAGTTGACGATGCGGCTGCTGCCCTCCGCGGCATCAAGCGCGTAGGAGTCTTTGTCGATGACATGCCCCAGAACATTGTCACGCGTACCTATAATTATAGCTTGGACTATATCCAGCTCCATGGGGACGAACCACGCGAGACCTGCGAAAACATCCGGGCGACCATCGATCCCGACATTCATCCGGGCATCCGGATCATCAAGGCCATCAGCATCTCGGATCCCCGCGACCTCGATCGGTGCCGTGACTATGCCGGAGTGGTCGACTTGTTCCTCTTCGATACGCGCTGCAGCACCGTCGGCGGGAGTGGTATGCCGTTCGACTGGCATATTCTTGATGCCTACGATGGTGACATCCCGTTCCTCCTGAGCGGCGGCATCGGCCCCGAGAGTGCGGCCCGAGTGAAGGCCTTCAGACATCCCCGGTTCGTCGGCGTGGATCTGAACAGCAGGTTTGAGACCGCCCCCGGCGTGAAGAATGTGGACCTGTTGCGGACGTTTATCAATGAAATCAGAAACGAAAATGAATAAGATCAATCAGTTGTTTGCCGATCGCGGAGCGCGGAAGCTGCTCTCCCTGTATTTCTGTGCGGGCTGTCCGACCCTCGAAGCGACGGGTCATGTCATCAAGACTTTGCAACAGCGCGGCATCGACATGATCGAAGTCGGTATCCCGTTCAGCGATCCGCTGGCCGACGGCCCGGTCATCCAGTCGGCCGGAACGGTGGCGCTGCACAACGGAATGACGCTGGACCGTCTGTTCGGACAGTTGCGCGAGATCAAGGACGAGGTGCATATCCCGCTCGTGCTGATGGGCTATCTCAATGTCATCATGCACTACGGCTTCGAGCGTTTCTGCCGTTCGTGCGTCGAATGCGGCGTCTCGGGCGCCATCATTCCCGATCTCCCGTTCAAGGACTATATGGATGTGGTCAAGCCGGTTGCCGACCGTTACGATCTCAGAATCATCATGATGATCACCCCGGAGACATCGGAGGAGCGCATACGGCTGATCGACGATCACACCGACGGATTCATCTATATGGTCAGTTCGGCCAGTATCACCGGGGCGCAGGATCGCTTCGACGACGCCAAACAGGAATACTTCCGCCGCATCAATGCCCTCGGGCTGCGCAATCCGCGTATGATCGGATTCGGCATCAGCAACCGCCAGACTTTGGAGAGCGCGCAAGCCAATGCGGCAGGTGCCATCATCGGCTCGAAGTTTGTCACGCTCCTGAATGCCACCCGGGATCCTGAGACCGCCATGGACCGGCTCCATGAGGCGCTGGAGAGATAGCCGGGAGTTGTCAGTTTTTGGGTTTTAAGTTGTCAGTTTATAAGTTTTGAGTTGTTAGATTATAGGTATTTGTAGGGGCGGATCAGCTGATCCGACTGCAAGGATACCATATATATAAAAGGAAAAGGAGAGAGAAAGATGGCAAAGAATTATTTTGTCGACGGCCAAGGGTTCTACGGACCGTTCGGCGGCGCATACGTTCCGGAAATCCTCTACAAGTGCGTGCATGATCTGCAAGATGCTTATCTGCCCGTCATCGAGTCGGATTCGTTCCGCGAAGAATACGAGTCGCTGCTCAAGGATTATGTCGGGCGCCCGTCCCCGCTTTACCATGCCCGTCGCATGAGTGAGAAATACGGCTGCCGGCTGTATCTCAAGCGGGAGGATCTGAACCACACCGGCGCCCACAAGATCAACAACACCGTGGGTCAGATCTTGCTTGCGAAGCGCTTGGGGAAGACACGCATCATCGCCGAGACAGGCGCGGGGCAGCACGGCGTGGCCACTGCGACGGTCTGTGCGCTGATGGATATGCAGTGCGAGATATTCATGGGCAAGACCGATGTGGAACGTCAGCACACCAATGTTGAGCGCATGCGGATGCTCGGAGCCACCGTCCATCCGGTCCTGACGGGCAACATGACGCTCAGTGACGCCTGTTCGGAAGCCATAAGGGATTGGTGTTGCCATCCCAAAGACACCTTCTATATCGTCGGGAGCACCATGGGGCCGCATCCATATCCCGACATCGTGGCGCGCATGCAGAGCGTCATCTCTA
>JALFRV010000221.1 GCA_022778905.1 Prevotella sp.
CAATTTTATGATGAACATCTGCTCGGCACTCACTGCCTACTGTTTCTTTGACAACAAGCCAGAGGCATTGCCTGTGCATATAGAAAAGACAAGGCAATTGGAACTGTTTGCATACTAATCTTATCCCGAACTCACGTATCATATGGTTTTCACGCATGAAAACAATAAAGGAAAAAGGGCATTTCTTACCGGCTCCAACCATACGGATTCCGATGATCCGCAAGGTTTTCAACCTCAAGAAATACCCTTCTTCCTTATGTTTCTGCAGGTGCCGGAAAGTCAGCCGTCACATGACGGCCACACCCCGGAACTTACGCTGCGTTATTTGAACGTCAATTCTTCCTTACCCGGATTCTTGCCGATCGAGATCGTGTCACCACTCCGGATCTCACCCGAGAGCAGTTTCTCGCAGAGGCCGTCTTCGATATAGCTCTGAATCGCACGCTTCAGCGGGCGGGCTCCAAACTGTACATCGTAGCCTTTGGATGCCACAAATTCCTTGGCTTTATCCGTGATCTGAACCTTATATCCTAAGCCTTCAACCCGGTCGAAGAGATCTTTCAGTTCGAGATCGATGATCTTCTTGATGGCCTCCAAATCCAACTGATCGAAGGTGATGATCTCATCCAAACGGTTCAGAAACTCCGGTGCGAACTGCTTGCTGAGGCTCTTCTGGATGATGGAGCGGGCATACTGCTTGTCGTCTTCACTGACGCTCAGGCCGTTGGAGCGTCCTGCGGTGAATCCGACTCCCTGTCCAAACTCTTTCAACTGACGCGTTCCGGCATTGGATGTCATAATGATGACCGTGTTGCGGAAATCGACCAAACGGCCGTTTCCATCCGTCAAACGACCCTCGTCCAATACCTGCAGGAGCAGGTTGAACACGTTCCCGTGGGCCTTCTCGATCTCATCAAGCAGGATGATCGAATAAGGATGCCGACGCACTTGTTCTGTCAGCTGACCGCCTTCTTCATATCCGACGTATCCTGGAGGCGCTCCGACCAACCGGGAAACATTGAAACTCTCCGTATATTCACTCATGTCAATACGGATCAGGGCGTCCTTCGAGCCGAACATGAACTGCGCGAGCTTCTTGGCCAAGTAGGTCTTGCCGACGCCTGTGGGCCCGAGAAACATGAACACTCCGATGGGATGGTTGGGATCCTTCAGACCAACGCGGTTGCGCTGGATGGCCTTCACCATCTTGTCGATCGCCGCATCCTGGGCAATGACACTGCCTTTCAGTTCGGCGCCCATGTTCTTCAGACGCACGCCCTCAGCCTCTGCCATGCGCTGGACGGGGATACCGGTCATCGAAGAGACGACATCAGCCACTTCCTTCTCGGTCACGACCTCGCGCTCGCCACTGTCTCCGTTGGTCCAATCACGGTTCAGTTTTTCCAGCTCCTGTTCCAAGACAGTCTGCTGGTCACGATAGCTGGCAGCCAGCTCGAAGTTCTGATTTCTCACGGCAGCTTGCTTCTTCTCCTTGACGAGAGTGATTTCCTTCTCCTTGTCCGTGATCGAATCCGGAATCTCTGCATGCTGCAGGTGTACGCGCGAACCGACTTCGTCGAGCACGTCGATCGCTTTATCCGGGAAGAAACGATCTGTCACATAGCGCTCTGTCAACTTGACACAAGCCTGAAGCGCCCCGTCCGTATAGCTGACGTGGTGATGCTGCTCATAGCGATCCTTGATATTCTCCAAGATCTGGATGGTTTCTGCCGTTGTCGTTGGTTCGACGAGCACTTTCTGGAAGCGCCGCTCAAGCGCGCCATCCTTCTCTATGCTGTTGCGATATTCATCCAACGTGGTCGCCCCGATGCACTGAATGGTGCCCCGGGCCAATGCCGGCTTCATGATATTGGCGGCATCCATGCTGCCCGGCGTGCTGCCGGCGCCGATCAAGGTGTGGATCTCGTCGATGAAGATGATGATATCCGGATTCTGCTCGAGTTCCTTGAGCAGTGCCCGTATACGCTCCTCAAACTGTCCGCGGTATTTGGTTCCTGCCACAACAGCAGTCATGTCCAAACTGACTAAACGCTTATTGAAGAGCACAGGCGATGTGCGATGCTTGGCGATCAGCTGTGCCAATCCTTCGACGATGGCACTTTTGCCCACGCCGGGTTCACCGATCAGGATGGGGTTGTTCTTCTTCCGGCGACACAGGATCTCTGTGATGCGCTGGATTTCCTTCTCACGTCCCACGACCGGATCCAGCTTCCCTTCCTCTGCGGCCTTCGTCAAGTCTGTCGAAAAGTTGTCCAACACGGGCGTCTTGTCATTGGGCTTGCGGGCCTGCGCCGTTGTTCCGCGCTGTTGATGGCTGCCTCCCATGTTCATGCCTTCATGCTGTTCCATTTCGTCTTCGTCCTCATCAGGCAGACCGATCCCATCTTTCGTAGGTGTCGTCTTCTTCTGGAGGAAAGCCAATGCGTCTTCGTAAGTCACGTTGTTGAACTCCAACACCTCTTTCGCCCCGTTGTTGACCTGGTCGTGCAGGATTGCCAACAACAGATGCTGCACGTCGACCAGCTGCGTCGACTGTACCCTCGCTTCAAGCACCGCCAACTTTAAGATGTTGCTGGCTTGCTCATTCAGAACCAACTCAGAAGTGTTGATCGGCTGACCGACCTCCTTTGCCTTTACTTTTTCTTCTAATTCTGTCTTGACGGAATGTATGTTGACGTCCAACTGATAGAACAAATCGAAAACAGGACTTTCTTTCTCTCTGAGTATTCCCAACAGCAGATGCTCCGGTCCCACAGATTTGCTGGCTAAACGGGTAGCCTCTTCCCTGCTGAAGGCAAGTATCTCCGAAACCTTTGGTGAAAATTGACTGGTCATCTTGGTTTATCCCTCTCTTTTTACTTATTATACGTTTACAAAAATAATCATTTCTTCTGTAACAACTACAAACCATGTGCCATAAAATTGTATAACTGACAAAATAGTCATACACATCAATCATGACACGGCGCTCCATGCCACCGTCAAGTCCATGAAAAAGGGGGAATGATTCCCCCCACAAGCTTATTTCCAGCACAGCAGATCTACATATCGGAAGAAAGGATGCACTGGCCCGAGACCACAGTAAAAGCGCAGCGACGATCAGAGAAAACGCTGCATCATGACGGCCGTGTGATAATTCTTCCCGTCATAGAGCCATTCCCGCAGTTCGGCTGTCCGCCCGAAGCCCATAGATTCGAACAGACTGACGGAGCCTTGATTGTCTGAATCAACCACCGCATAGATCTGATGCAGATGCAGGATGCGCTGACAATAATTGATCAACTGGTCCAATGCAGCATGTGCATAGCCCTGGGAGCGGTGCGTCCGCTGTATGACAATACCTATTTCGGCACGCAGGTGCTGAGGGTTGAAATCAACAATGTCGACGATGCCCACGGTCTCTGCGCCCCTGCTTTCAATCATCAGCCGCAACTGCTTGTCGGCGTAGATGTCGCCGGAAGCATTTGCGATGTAGTCATGAAGGGCATAACGCGAGTAAGGAACATTCGTATTGCCGACGCTCCACAGCTCCATATCATTCTCGATCCGATACAGGAGATCCAGATCTTCTGGCTCCATGGCTCGGAGACTCACTTCCTTCGTGTTCACCTGATCACCTCCCCTTCCGTTATAAGTATATGCTGACGGCGGTCGTAAGTACCTAATTTTACATTCGACCGGTCATTTTTAGCAAAGATCTCCAGCATCTGTGTGTAGCTGTAAGACATCGTGTCGTAGACGGAATGGACGATTCCGTCATGGTCAATCATCCTGTCCAAGTGGCCGGAAGGCAGCGAGTGGCAGTCTCCGACGATACATCTGACTTGCAGTCCTTTGGCCATGGCAAACCGCTGAAAGTCTGCTACGGCAGCCTCATCGCCGATCATCAGATAGACCGGATCAGCCTGCTGTGAAGTCCAAAGGCCGAGACTCGTTTTGATCTTTTCCAACTCCATCGACAACAGAGCCGATATGGCTTTCAGAAAGATCGCCATTTTGATGGGCACACTGAGCAAGAGGCTCATCCCGCTGTAATGCTTGCGAAAGAAGATCAGCATGGCCCGGTAGAAGATATGGACATAACGATAGCTCGTCTTCTGTGTGCTCTCGCCTTTGTAATGCAGGATACGCGAAGGAACATACCAATTCTGCCAGTTGGCCTTCCGCAATCGGAATGAAAGGTCTACGTCTTCTCCATACATGAAAAAGGTCTCGTCAAGCAGGCCTACCTGATCCAATGCCGCACGGCGGAGCATGCAATAAGCCCCGCTGATGACCTCGATTTCTGCCGGTTTGTCCCATGGCAGGTAGCCCATGTAATATTTTCCGAAGCGACGGCTCTTGGGGTATCGCGCGCATAGTCCACACATCTTATAGAAGGCGACCATTGGCGTGGGAATGCCCCGCCGCGACTCTAAGGCATCCGCCCCATTCGTCTTCATCATCCGAACACCTGTTCCGCCCACGCCGGAATGCTCCTCCATGAAGTCCAAACATTCTTTCAGCGCCGACTGCGAGACAATGGTATCAGGATTTAAGAGCAGCACATACTCGCCCGAACTCTGCCTGATGGCAAGATTGTTGGCCTTTGCAAAACCGAGATTGTGAGGGGATTGAATGAAGACAGCATCAGGGAAGCGCGTCGACAGATACGGCACGGAATCATCATCAGACTGATTGTCCACGACCAAGATTTCTGATTCGATACCTCGGAGCGCCTCCTGCAGTGACCGCAGACATTGCTCGAGATAATACCTGACGTTATAGCTTACTATGATGACGGACAACTTCATTCATCAGAGATTTCGTCATGGCAGCGTTGCAAGGATGGGTAGACAAAGACCAGACACAACAAGCCGATGATAGCCATATAGCCATAGGCGACATTGAGAAACCAATAATAGGACAAAGTATTGATAAACATCGGCACGCAGAGCAACATCATGCGCGACACGCCCCAGCGTAGCAACTGCTGCGCACGATCATCTTCAGTGCCGGTCAGCAGCCGGCGTCTGATGCCGGAAAACTTGAACAGGCGCAACGCAAGGGGAATCAGGCAGATCGTAACGAGTTCCATGACCGACAGAAGGACAAAGTCAAGCGACTTCTCCTCTGCCCCCACTCCGGCCGGCATCAAGTCGGTCTCGAACGCAAAGGCCATGAGTACAGACAACGCAATGAAACCCCAGAACGTATAGAGTAAAAGACTGCGAACTTTTTTCATCTGCTTAATCTTTGGAAAAAGGAGTACGATTCAGGATTGAACGCCCCAACGTGACCTCATCCGTATATTCAAGCTCATCACCGACGGATATTCCCCGGGCAATGACACTTACCTTGACAGGATAAGGCTGCAGCTTTCTGGAGATATAGAAGTTGGTCGTATCTCCTTCCATCGTGGAGCTCAAAGCCAGGATTACTTCGTCTATACCGCCTGCTTCGACACGCCTGACAAGGGAGTCAATCTCAATATCCCCCGGCCCTACACCGTCCATCGGAGAGATGATGCCCCCCAATACATGATAGAGACCATGATACTGCTGCGTATTCTCCACCGCCATGACGTCCTGAATGTTCTCAACCACACAGACCGTAGCAGTGTCTCGATGCGGGTCCGAACATATTGGGCAGATCTCTGTATCACTGATATTGTAACAGACACGACAATACTTGACATCGGATTTCATCCTGAGAATTGACTGGGAAAACGACTCTACGTCCTTGTCAGCCTGCCTCAGCAGGTGCAACACAAGACGTAAAGCCGTCTTTCGTCCTATTCCCGGCAGCTTGGCAAACTCGCCTACTGCCTTCTCAAGAAGCTGGGAGGGATACCGTTGATCCACTATCAATCATCAAAAAGATAGATACCGATACCAATCTTGAGCCCTATCGTTGAATAATCGGAATTCTTAAAAGACTGGTCATAATAGACGGCCGGCTCTATGGTCACCGATCTGTTGATGAAAAAGGCATAACCTACTTCCACACCTGGCATCAAATCATTGTAGTTATGATTGGCATGCGTGAACTTCGCATTAGCCCCGAGGTAGAGCCCATTCTGTATAATGTAATAGCGAAGTCCGGCACCTACGGTGAAATGATCAGCAACAGCGTCCGACCCATTGTGCTCAAAGGAAGCCATTCCGAGCATCATCCAATTGTCTTGAAACAGATAACCGGCCTTGGCTTCCACCCCAAGGTTCAGGTCATCAGCACCATTATATCGCAGGTCGAGCCCCGTCAATGATGAACCGATGTAACCTTTACCAGCCTGGAACTGTGCGCTTGCCGTGACTGTCATCAACAAAGCTGCAATCATCAAGAATAATTTCTTCATACTGAGTTTTATTTATTAATAATTTTAATGCTGTGAATGGAAACGGTATAGCCAGATGATGAACCATACGCAGGCCGCAACCAGACTGACAATACCGAGGGTGTAGGCCAGCGTCTCATCCAATCCCAATGCCTGCTTACTGATGAACAGATAAGTCGAACATACGGTCGTCATGAACAATGCTGGAACTAAAGTCAGCCAAAAAGCCTTATTTTGCTGAACCAAATAGATCGTGACGGTCCATAAAGTGAATACAGCCAAGGTCTGGTTTGACCATCCGAACCATTGCCAAATGGTGTTGAAACCATCCGGATTCTCCATTTGCCATACTAATAAGGCCACAGCGGAGGCGAACAAAGGTAAGGCAATATAGAACCGTTTGATAACTGACTTCTGCTCTAAATGCAGGGTTTCGGCTATAATAAGCCTCGCACTGCGGAAAGCGGTGTCACCACTGGTGATCGGAGCTGCCACAACGCCAAAGACCGCCATGATGCCACCAAACAACCCCAACCATCCCGTGCAGACTTTTTCTACAACATTCGGAGCAGAAAAATATTGAATGAGCGATTTCCCGCCTTCACTGTTCGCCTGAGCCAGGAACTTGTTTACAGAC
Organism: Prevotella sp.; assembly: GCA_022778905.1. Taxonomy (GTDB): domain Bacteria; phylum Bacteroidota; class Bacteroidia; order Bacteroidales; family Bacteroidaceae; genus Prevotella. The sequence continues at coordinate 6,975 of JALFRV010000221.1, forward strand.
TCAGCATCCAGTACTTCCATCCAGCCCCCATAATAAAAGAAGTAGGAAGAAACCGTTGCCCAGATCAACGCAACAATGCCCTCCGTGATCATTGCGCCATAAAAAATAGGGCGGCCCATCTTCTCTGAGTTCACACAACGAGCCATCAGGGGACTCTGCGTGCCATGAAATCCACTGATAGCGCCGCAGGCTATCGTGATGAAAAGACAGGGGAACAAGGGGTTATTGACAAAGAACGAGGACGTTCCGAGAAGCGTTTGAGGATTATTCAGGTTCGCCGAATCAAGATCACTCCACAATTCCGGCAGATCCGGCATCTTCACAAACAACACCACCAACAATGCTACAGCCATGAAAAGCAAGGCGAAAGCGAAGATCGGATACAGCTTCCCGATGATCTTGTCGATAGGAAGCATGGTTGCTAATATATAATAGGTGAAGATAACCAATACCCAGACGATGGTCGACCAGGCAAAATCCTTCAGGATTAAAGCAGGACTATAGACGAAGACAACACCCACCATCAGCAGCAGGAAGACCGAAAAGAACACCATGACATTCTTTGCCTTGTCCCCGAGATAAGTACCAACGAGCTGTGGGAGATTGGCTCCCCCATGCCTGATGGAGAGCATGCCGCTGAAATAATCATGCACGGCACCGCCGAAGATACATCCTATCACGATCCAGATATAAGCTGAAGGGCCGTACCAAGCACCCATGATGGCTCCGAAAATCGGCCCTGTACCGGCGATATTCAAGAACTGAATCATGAACACTTTCCAGTTCGGCAACACGACATAGTCCACTCCGTCAGCCATGGAAACCGCAGGAGTAGGTCTGTCATCCGGCCCAAAGACACGCTCTACGAGCTTGCCGTAGATCAAATAACCAACTATCAAAGCCAACAGGGATATAGTAAAAGAAATCATCTCGGTTATTTTATCAGTTAAGTTTAATACTTACGGCAAAGTTAAGTAAATAATTTGAAATACAAAAAAATATCTGTACCTTTGTGAACAAAAATCTCAAAGGCATGAAACGAACATTCTCCAGACGCGTAAGACAAGTCGCCTTGTCGGGCATTGCCATGCTCCTGACGGGGGCACATTCGTCTTCAGCACAAAGTTTACTTGCCAAATCGCCCAAGCGGGAGGTACGTGCCGTCTGGCTGACCACGATCGGAGGACTTGACTGGCCACACGTTTATGCACGCTCGGGCAGTAGTGTCGAATCGCAAAAGAATGAGCTCCGGAGCACATTGGATAAATATCAGAAAGCCGGAATCAATACCCTCTTAATCCAGACGCGTATTCGGGGTACGATGATCTATCCTTCCGCTCTTGAGCCATGGGACGGGTGTCTCAGCGGCATTCCAGGTAAGAGCCCGGGGTATGACGCCTTGCAGTTTGCCATAAATGAAGCACACAGCCGTGGAATGGAGATTCATGCCTGGGTAGTCACCCTACCCGTCGGCAAGTGGAATGCCTTAGGGTGCAGCCGTTTGCGCAAGCGCTTTCCTTCACTGATCAGAAAAATCGGGGACGAAGGATACTTGAATCCTGAGAAAACGGAAACGGCAGATTATTTAGCGGATATTTGCGAAGAAATCACAAGAAACTATGACATCGACGGCATACACCTTGACTATATCCGATATCCTGAAACCTGGCCGCTCAAAGTATCCCACCAACAAGGCAGGCAATATATCACACGCATCGTACAGGCCATTCATGATCGCGTGAAAACGCTCAAGCCATGGGTGAAAATGAGTTGTTCGCCCATCGGGAAGTTCAATGATTTGAGTCGCTATTGGAGCCATGGATGGAACGCATACACCAAAGTTTGCCAAGACGCACAAGGCTGGTTGAAGTCCGGACTGATGGATGCATTGTTCCCGATGATGTATTTCCGCGACGAGCAGTTCTATCCCTTCGCCATCGACTGGGCGGAAGAGGCCGCCGGAAAGATTGTCGCTCCCGGATTGGGCATCTATCTCATGTCGCCCAAGGAGCGGAATTGGGATGCCTCAGTCATCACCCGCGAAATGCACTTCCTGCGCGAATACAGACTTGGGCACACCTATTTCCGAGGGCAATTTCTGACCGATAACCTCAAAGGAATCTACGACTTTGCCGCCAACTCGTTTGATGCGACGCCCGCACTCATACCAGCCATGACCTGGATCAGCAGTTCCAATCCCAATCCCCCACATGGTCTGCACATTGCGGACGGCTCTGTCAGCTGGCAACCGTCAAGTTCCCGTTTGGTCTTTTATAATATCTACAGCAGCCGGAGCTATCCTGTTGACATAGAAGATGCACAGAACCTGATCCGCATACGATACAACCAGACAAACATCAGCCTGCCTACGGACGGCGGTCGCTATTATGCGGTGACGGCCATGGATCGTTATGGTAATGAGAGCGTGGCGCTCCAGCAAGCCAATATGCAAGCTCCGGCGGTGACGAAAAGCAAACTTCCCATGCTTGCATGCGACGGCTCGCGGGTCCATTTGCCGTCTCCGGCCAAGCAAAACGATGCAAATGTCTGGCTGATTGAAAGCCTCCAGAGCTGCCCTATCGCCACACGGCGCCAGAATAGCTTATGGATTGACGTGCGCGACATCCCTTGCGGGATCTACATATTGAAATCCTTAAACCGCAAAGGCATCGCCCACCGCATCGGATTTTTCGAGATCAGGCGTTGAGCGGACTTCCTCCTGCCGGTTCACTCCTCCTCTGAACGCAAACGAGGGAGTGAAATATGATAACGCACAGCAAAGAAACGGATCAAGCTGATCAGCAGAAAAGTTGCCACAGCGGTGACCCCCACATTGACGCCCAATGAGATCAAGGCCCAATAGAGCAATCCCCCGGCGACGCTGGCCATCGCATAAATCTCCTTGTGAAATATCACCGGCACCTTGTTCAGGAGTATATCCCGGATCACGCCACCGGCAGATCCGGTGATGCAACCCATCAGGATGGCCACCCAGAAAGGATGTCCGCACGACAGCGTCTTCTGTATTCCCGCGATGGTAAACAATGCCAAGCCCAATGTGTCGAATACAAACCAGGCATTATCCAACCGCTTCAGCGACCGTGCGAACACAATGACGAAAACCTGGGCCAGCAAGGTACAGATGAAATAGATGGAAGATGTCATCCAGAAAGGTGTGACACCGAGCATCACATCTCTTATTGTGCCACCCCCGATAGCCACAGCCACGCCGCAGACAAAGCCTCCGAACCAGTCAAAATGGCGTGCGGCGGCATGCCGGATGCCCGAGATGGCGAAAGCAAATGTACCGAGAAACTCGATCATTTGCTGCAACTGACGGACGACATTAGGATCTGCGTACAACATTAAAGATTCACGACGTTTTTGGGTTGGCCTTCCATGAAGCAGCGAATATTTTCAGTTGCGATCTGCATCTGACGCTGACGGGCCTCCAAGGTGGCCCAGGCGATGTGTGGCGTAATAAAGGCATTGGGTTGCTGAAAGAGCACATGACCGGCAGCGGGCGGTTCGGAAGTCAGCACATCTGCACAATAGGCCGAAAGCCTGCCGGTGCGGAGGGCCTCCGCTACGTCTGCTTCGTTGATCAGACCGCCACGCCCCGTATTGACAAGAATGGCCCCCTTACGCATCTTGGCCAACGTTGTCCGATTGATCATCTCATGTGTTGTAGGAGTCAAAGGGCAATGGAGCGAGAGCACATCACTGATTCCGAAGAGCCCGTCAAGCGTTGTTTTCTGTATGCCGTCAGGCAAATCGGCCGAGTTCTTGCTTGTGACGGTGAAGACATCCATACCGAACACACGCGCTATTTGCGCCACCTTTGAACCGATGGAACCAAGTCCGACGATTCCGATGGTCTTACCTGCCAGCTCGTGAAGTGGCGTATTCCAGTAGCAGAAGTCCACAGCCTTGCTCCATTCGCCACGTCTGTTCAGCTCGGCGTAATGGTCTACGCGATTCATTACATTCAGAATGTGCGCAAAAGTCATCTGGGCCACGCTGTCCGTACTGTATGCGGGAATGTTGGTAACCAAGATTCCCAACTCCTTTGCAGCCTCCACGTCCACGATGTTATAGCCTGTAGCCAGCACGCCGATATAGCGCACCTTGGGCAAATCCTTCAGGCGGGCAGCATCGAAGGGCACCTTATTGGTCAGGATAATATCGGCATCCTTCGCTCTTTCTATGACCTGATCGTCCGATGTACGATCGTAAGTTACGAAATCCCCCAACTGTTTCATAGGTTCCCATGACAGATCGCCGGGATTCATGGCATATCCGTCCAACACAACAATTTTCATAAGCCAATATCCTTAATTCTTATATCGGTCCCCCCAGTCTTTCAACATCCGCTGATAGAGTTTCTCTTCGGAGGGATTGTGCTGCGCATGCCATATCCGGACATCGCGTATCTCATCCGGCAGGTATTGCTGCAACACGAAATTATCTTCATAATCGTGGCTGTACATGTAGCCATCATGATAGCCGAGCTGAGCCATCAGCTTCGTCGGAGCATTGCGCAGGTGCAACGGCACAGGCAGGTTGCCGGTCCTTTCGACCAGCGCTTGCGCCTCTCCGATCCCCTTGTAAGCCGAATTGCTCTTTGGACTCGTAGCCAAATAGACACAGGCCTCTGCCAACGGAATGCGTCCTTCGGGCCAGCCTATCTTCATCACGGCATCAAAAGCCGCATTCGCCATCAGGAGTGCATTGGGATTGGCGAGTCCGATGTCCTCTGCTGCACTGATGACAAGCCGCCGGGCTATGAACTGCGGATCTTCCCCGCCGGCTATCATCCGGGCCATCCAGTAGAGCGCTGCATCCGGATCACTGCCCCGGATACTCTTGATAAAGGCCGAGATGATGTCATAATGCATCTCTCCGTCCTTATCATAAGCCAATGGGTTCTGCAGCATTCTGCTCTCCACGATTTCGTCTGTTATGCGGATCTCCTCATTGGGATCGTCGGTCTCTGCAGCCCCTACGACCAGTTCCAATATGTTCAGCAGCTTGCGCGCATCTCCCCCGCTATACCGCATGATCGCTCCCGTCTCGACGAGCGTGATATGCTTCTCTTTCAGCACCACATCCTCATGGATCGCACGCTCGAGGAGACTCAGCAGGTCATCCTTCTCCAATGGTTTCAGCACATAGAGCTGACAGCGTGACAACAACGGACGGATCACCTCGAAAGAAGGATTTTCCGTCGTTGCTCCGATCAGCGTTACGATTCCCCGTTCCACCGCTCCGAGCAACGAATCCTGCTGGGACTTGCTGAAACGATGGATCTCATCGATAAAGAGGATGGGTGAAGCGGAATTGAAGAAGCGACCCTTCTGAGCCCGGTCTATCACTTCCCGAACGTCCTTGACGCCACTCGTAACGGCACTCAGCGTATAGAACGGCGTTTCGAGCTTGTTGGCGATGATCTGTGCCAGCGTGGTCTTCCCCACTCCCGGGGGGCCCCAGAGGATGAAAGAAGAGATGCGACCGGAATCGATCATCTTGCGGAGGACAGCGCCTTCGCCAACTAACTGCTGCTGACCGACATAGTCATCCAACCGCCGGGGTCTCATTCTTTCTGCCAAGGGTTCACTCATATGTGCAAAGGTAGCTAATATTTTTCAGAAGAGATATATTTTTTATCGTAAAAGTTTGCGAATTAAGAATTAAGTATTTACATTTGCATCGAGAATAACATGTCACAATGAAAGTTACTGCACTTCAGATGAACCTCGAATGGACTGATGTTACGGGTAATATCCGGCAAGTTCATCGACTGATCGACAGTGCGCCCGCGAGTGACCTCTATGTGCTTCCGGAAATGTGGAGCACGGGCTTTATCACCGACCCACGGTCGTTGACGGGGCAAGGCGACGATGCGCTCGAAGCGATGAAGGCGATCGCGCGGGAGCGGGAAGCAGCAGTCTCCGGCAGTGTATCCTGGCAGGCAGAAGGGCAATATTACAACAGACACTTCTTTGTGACAGCCGATGGTAGCTGCCGTTTCTATGACAAGCATCACTTGTTTACGGTCGGAGGCGAGCACGAACACTATCAGGCGGGATCGAAGAGGACGATCGCAGAATGGTGTGGGTGGCGTTTCCTGCTGCTCACATGCTATGATCTGCGCTTCCCCATCTGGTGTCGGTACAACGGAGACTACGATGCAGCCATTGTCGTAGCCAACTGGCCAGCGTCACGCACCGACGCCTGGCAGATCCTGACCAAGGCCAGAGCCATCGAGAACCAATGCTACCTCGTGGGCTGTAACCGTGTCGGCGATGATCCTCAGATCCGCTACAAGGGCTGCAGCGTCATCTTGGATCCGTTAGGGAGGGAATTGGCGACCGGCGGTGAGCACAAGGAAACGACGCTCACAGCAGAGATCTCGCTCGAAGACCTGCATCGTTACAGAACGCATTTTCCCGTATTGGAGGATCGGGATCGAATATGATAGATAAGTAAAAAGACTGATAAATATGAAACAAGACAAAAAGACATTGACTTTAAAGACCTTGACCAAGAGCAATGTATGGGATATTCAGGAAAACGATGTGTTCCGTTTGTGGGAGTCGGCGGATAAAGACGCAGACTTGAAAGACAATATGCGCCACTACACGGACATCATCAAAACCGCATTCGATATCGAAGAGATCAAGATTGACAAGCCTGAAGTCGTCCGGAAATATGAAGAGCGCGGATTCAAGATCGGCATGGCGCGCATGGAAGATGCCGCCAAGGTCAAACTCGCAATCAAGAAACGTCCCATCATGCGGGTCACTGATCTCACCTATGAGAATATCCGTCACATCTCCGCAGCAAAGCTCATGGAGGTCATCAGCCGCAACTTCGGCGGAGGTTGGGATTCCTTATCGCAGAGCATTCAGGACATCATCCAGAGCGGCTTTGACATCAGCACCACCACGCTTCCTAAAGACCGGCTGCACAAGGCAGGCGGACTCTATGACAAGAAGGTGAGTGACGGATTTGAGGTGCTTGAGATTGAGAAGGGCACATGGGTCGAAGCGATCTTCGCCAAGGAGAAACCAGAGGTGGAGAAAGCTCACTATCGCCAGGATGACGAAGACGAATTGGGGCGCAAGGTGAACGA
>JALFRV010000291.1 GCA_022778905.1 Prevotella sp.
GTTCAGTATGCCAAGAGAGTTGTCGGACGCAAGATGTACGGCGGCCAGAGCACTCACCTCCCCATGAAGGTGAATATGTCCGGCGTTATGCCCATCATCTTCGCTCAGTCCATCGCTTCCGTCCCCGCGACCTTTGCGGCTTTCGCCGGCAAGACCGACGGCTGGGTCAACACCTGGTTTGCCAACAACTCCATCCCCTACGCGATAATCTACTTCCTGCTGATAATCTTCTTCGCATACTTCTACTCCACCATTCAGTTCAACCCCGTGGAAGTTGCGAATAACCTGAAGAAGAACGGCGGGTACATCCCCGGCTTCCGTCCCGGCAAGCCGACCAGCGAGTTCATCCAGAAGGTCCTGAACAAGATCACCCTGTTCGGCGCAATCTATCTGGGCATCATCGCTATCGTACCCATCCTGATCTCCCACTTCAGCAATGCCGCGGCTCTCACCGGCCTGTCCCTCGGCGGCACCTCCATTATCATAGTTGTCGGCGTCGCGCTTGAGACCGTCCGCGCTCTCGAAGCCCAGATGCTTATGCGCAACTACAAGGGCTTCCTGTCCTGATAAAAGGAGTAAGGCTATGAGACTTATACTTTTGGGCGCTCCCGGCGCCGGCAAAGGTACTCAGGCTGAGATTTTGAGCAGGCTGCTCAATGTCCCGACCATTTCCACAGGCAATATCCTGCGGGCTGCCATGAAAAATGGCACGCCCGTGGGACTTCAGGCGAAGGCTTATGTCGAGTCCGGCAAGCTCGTTCCCGACGATGTCATCATCGGCATCATCGAGGAGCGCCTCGCCCAGCCCGACTGTGCCAACGGCTATATCCTTGACGGCGTACCCCGCACCATTCCTCAGGCCGAGGCCATGGAGGCAAAGGGCATCGGCGTCGACTGCGCGCTCTCCATCGAGGTGGAGGACGACGTGATCGTGCGCCGCATGGGCGGCCGCCGTACCTGCAGGGATTGCAGCCAGACCTTCCATGTGGAGAACAATCCTCCCAAGGTCGAAGGCTTCTGCGATTTCTGCGGCGGCGAGCTGACGATCCGCAAGGACGACGCTCCCGAAACCGTCATGGCGCGTCTGGAGACCTATCATAAGGAAACCGAACCGCTGAAGGCTTTCTATGAAGCCCGCGGCAAGCTGAAGTCCGTGGAGAACCAGCCGAGCATTGAAGCAACAACGGCCGCGATCACCAAGGCTCTGGGTATCTGACGATGGCTGAAACAATTACTATCAAGTCTGTCAGAGACATTGAGCTGATGCGTCAGGCCGGCAAGATCACCGCCGCCGCGCGCTCCATCGCGCGGCAGGCAGTGGCCGACGGCGTGACCACAAAGCAGATAGACAAACATGTGCATGACTTCATCGTCAAGAGCGGCGCTTACCCGACCTTCCTCAATTACTGCGGATTTCCGGCCAGCGCCTGCATCTCGGTAAACGAAGAGATCATACACGGTATCCCCGGCAAGAGAGTGATCCGAAACGGCGACATCGTGTCCCTCGACCTCGGCGCCACCTATAAGGGCTTCGTCGGCGACTGCGCCGGCACCTACCCCTGCGGTGAGATAAGCGAAGAGGCGAGAAAGCTCATCGAGGTTACGAGACAGAGCTTCTTTGAGGGCATAAAGTTCGCCAAGGAGGGCTACCGCATCTCCGATATAGGCGCGGCGGTGCAGGATTACGTGGAGAGCCACGGCTATTCTGTCGTCCGCGATTATGTCGGCCACGGTGTGGGGCGCAAGCTCCATGAGGCACCCGAGGTTCCGAACTACCGGCCTGACCGGCACTCCGGCCACCGTCCCGATCCGCGTCTCGTGCGCGGCATGACGATAGCGGTCGAGCCCATGGTCAATATCGGCGGATACGAAGTGAAGGAAATGCCCAACGGCTGGACGGTCGTCACCGCGGACGGCTCCCTCTCGGCTCACTATGAAAATACCATCCTCATCACAGATGGCGAGCCGGAAATACTCACAATGGCAGAGGATATTTGACAAAACGTCAACACCGAACTTTGGAGGAAAATTACTTTGGCAAAAGACGATGTAATCGAACTTGAGGGCACGGTCGTAGAATCCCTGCCCAACACCATGTTCCAGGTGGATATCGGCAACGGTCACACCATACTGGCTCACATTTCCGGAAAGCTCCGGATGAACTTTATCAAGATCCTCCCCGGTGACAAGGTCACGGTGCAGATGTCTCCATACGACGTCACCCGCGGCAGGATCACTTGGAGAAGCAAGTAGGAGGTATAACAAATGAAAGTAAGACCTTCCGTGAAGCCCATGTGCGAGAAGTGCAAGATCATCAAGCGCACGGGTAAAGTCATGGTCATCTGCGAGAACCCGAAGCACAAGCAGCGTCAGGGCTAAGCAGAAACAGGGGCACAGCCCCGCATCAACTCAGCGACAAGGTTAAAAGCCTGTCCTTATAAACAACATCCGCATCAAACGGGGGACTCCCCTCCGGCGGGAACAAGTCTCCGTGTTAAAGAATGCGGAACAATTATTCGAAAGGATGATCGTATAATATGGCACGTATAGCCGGCGTTGACCTGCCCAAGGACAAGAGAATCGAGATCGGTCTCACCTATGTCTACGGTATCGGCAGAACCAGCGCAACCAAGATTCTCGAGGCAACCGGAATTAACCCCGACACCAGAGTCAAAGACCTCACCGAAGAGGAAGAAGCAAAGCTGCGTGAGTGCATCGACCACCACTACATCGTTGAAGGCGACCTTCGCCGCAGCGTGGCGCTCGATATCAAGCGCCTGACCGAGATCGGCTGCTATCGCGGCCTGCGTCAT
>JALFRV010000237.1 GCA_022778905.1 Prevotella sp.
GGCGCGGTCGTTGACTGCATTGAAGCTGTAGGATGCCTGCACCCACAGCGGATGATCCTCAGCCAGCATCCGTTTAGCGCTTGCCGTGGCTCCAACGTTTGTTCCTTTGTTGTCAGTGGGCATACGGAGGAGTGACAATTGCGTGTTGTCGCGACGGTTGTCCGTAAACTCCGTACCGGTCGAAGATGAATGGCTGAAGTTGGAATGCAGACCAAACTCCCAGTCGCTGACGGGTAGATCGTAGTCAAAACCAACTTTATTGGCGCGCGTGATGCCAAGCTTGCGAGTCAGTAAGTCGGTCTTCACGGCTGTCGCATCGATTTTGTCAGAGGCCTGTTGGTCTCCTCCGTTGCGGTTATGGCTCGACTCAAAGTCGTAGGAAACATTCATCCGACCTAATTTCTCATCGTCCATCGCATAGGCAATGCCTGTACGATGTTTGTTCTCCTGATTAGTCTGATGGTTCAAAGTGGAGTAAGTACGCTCATGGAAAGAGGACGTCGCGAAGTAGTCAGTCTGTGATTCTCTATTCAAGTCCGTTGTCTTTCGGGTAAACTGATAATAGCTGCTGATCTTGTTGATGAATCCTCCCTGTTTGTTCCAGTTGCGCTCCACGACGAACTTCCCCAAACTGGCTTCGCCATAGACGGGACTTGGACTCTGTCTTAATGGAGCAGTCGTAAAGGCCATAGGCGTATTATTGGGCATCGCCAAGTTGTTGTGCATCGCGTCAACAGACAAGAGCAACTGGTCGGAGAAGAAGTTGAAAGTGCCCCCGACAGCATATCGCGTTCGGTGATCGGCATACCGATGGCGCTCGGTGTTGACGCCAATGCCTGCCAGTAAGCACGCGTCCATGGAGTTGATCATCTTGCTTTTCGTCTCGATGTTCAGCACCATCTGCTTTCGACCACGACGGTTTTTGCGTTTCTGATTCTTATGCTCGTCCTCCTCATAGGCCTTGATGTTCACCACATCAGTACCCTGCACATGGTCGACAGCCGTCATCGGGTTATCGCCAAAAAGCGTTCGGCCGTCGACATACGTCTTTCTGACCTCCTTGTCCAATACGGATATGCTGTTCTCCCCTATCTTCACGCCTGGCATCTGCTCAAGAATCTGGCGCACCATATCGTCCTCAAACACTTTCACACCAGCGGGATTGAACTGGATGGTATCACCTTTCATGATCACGGCCGGAGCTTTTCCTTTGACCACAACAGCTTGCAAATCGATCACCCGCTCGCCTATCGTCAACGTCAAGTCAGCTTTTTTACCCGCCTCAACAACAACGCTTCCTACGGCCGGCACAAAACCGTCAGAGGAAGCGTAAACACGAACTGTTCCAGCAGGAATGCTGTCGAATATGCACAAGATATCTTGGGTAGTTCGTCGGATGGTGTCTTGACCATTGATCAAAATCAGCTTGAACTCAGCTGCCGCTTCCATGAGCCTCGATTTCACCAGTATAACTTGCAGCGAACCTTTCTCCCTTACCGCCGGTGAATGTGCTGTGGACATGGGATCCTGCCTGACAGAAGCAGCCGTCTTCGCTTTTTGCTCGGACGACTGCTCTGCTTGACTGCTCTGATTTGATCGCTCATTAAACTCAATGGGTATTATTACAACTTCGTTCGCCATCAAATCGAAAGTCAACACAACCGGTTCCCATCCTTCCGTGATGGCATATAGACGTACTGTACCAGCGGGGACGTTCTTAAAGATTTCGCTGCCACTTGTGCCTTTACCTTTGATTGTATCGCTGCTACACACGAGATATATCTTGATATCCTGTGTAAAAGACATGCTACGATTGCGCATCGCATAACATCTAATGCTTCCATGGGCAGCTTTCATCACACCCTTCGAGTTGCCATTCAATCGTTCAGCAAACTCAATTGGGATCACAGTCTCTTCGTCCGCTTTCACTTCGAAGATCACCGAAGCCGGTGCCCACCCCTCCGCAATGGCATAAGCATGCGCCATACCGGCCGGGACATCCGTAAACTCACAAGACCCGTTTGTACTCTTTGCCCAAAGTGTATCGTTGCCACATACAAGATACATCTTGATTTCTTGCGTAGAGGACATGCCGCTCGTACGTTGCGCAAAGAGTTTTACAGTTCCACAGCCGCTTTTCTTCACACCATCTGAAACCGGATCACGCGCATTCGCTGTCAGCGAACACCAGAGAACGATACTTACAAATATAAAAAAACAGGTTTTATGACTCATGCTGACAAATAAGGTTTATTCTCTTTTCTAATCCATGCTGATTCCATCGAACTGCTATATTGCGAAAGTCCCTCCCAAGGTTCAACATAAGGTTTTAAATGAATGTACAATGTGGTTAAAAGAGATACCTTCAATTCATAAGTTACATAGCCAACACAGGAGATTTGCAGGACATCACCATAATCGGCATAGATAGCAAATCTCCCATCCATATCAGTTATACTACCGCCTCCCAAATGACCTTTATTCAGGACAGCTGCACCTATTATAGGTTCCCCTGTTGCAAGATCTTCGACATATCCATGGAAAAGAACAGAAGCCAAGCATGCAGTTGAACTCAAAACGAAAAACATCATGCAAAGAAATAACTTTTTGCTCATAACCTTAAATATTTAGTTAGTAATCAAAACAACGATATGGCTTGCTTTCATGCTAAAATAGCTCATGCATGATTACAAATATAGCAAACATTGCTTAAAGTTGTTCTTTCTATTCACAAACATTCACACATATTAACATCCAAGGCAGTGCTCTACAGCCACCTTTTATATAAAATGGACGCCCTGCTCAAGATCTTTTAATCAGAAGAATGACCGCAGAAAACAGGATATTACTGTCATGCGGTCACTACAGGGCAGGTCATATGCTATTGCTTTACAGCCGTATATGAGGGTGGATAAAAGTAACTGGGAAATATTGAATCATCAATAAGAAGTGTGTAACTGTTGATGAGCGTGTTATACAGCAGAGCAGATCGGCGTAGCCGTCCGATCTATGCCACGCCTGTAAATAATGAACAAAACAACCAGAAAATCACATTCAAATTTCAAAAGCTATCATCCGACTGGCACAAAGCTATCCTTTCGCCGGTCAAGAGCTATCATATCAGGTAGGAAGAGCTATCCTTTGCACAGCCCAAAGATATCATCTCGCAACGAGTTCATTATCAAATAATTAATCAACTATTTTCTTCCACGTCACTCAGTAAATCCATCCGGCAATGCGAAACATAACCTGACCGGCAGGAAGAGACAAACTGTGACGACCGGGCACAGCCTCCATGCAGGTGCCTATACATGAGAACAAGGGGGAGATTGAGGAGAGATGCGGGGGGCGGTGCATGAAAACAAGGGCGCCATTGCTTTAAAAGAAAAAAGCCAAACAGCGCGGAAAGGGGCTGCTCGGCTTCGTTTCTCGTCGGGATGACTGGACTCGAACCAGCGACCACTGGTCCCCCAGACCAGCATTCTAAACCTACTGAACTACATCCCGTTCTAAATTCTGTGCAAAGATACAAAGGAATTAGGAAACGTGCAAATTTATCTTTCACTTTTCTTTTAAAAATCTTTATTTATTCCTATTACATGATAATCTGCTTGGACAATCTCGCAATATTTTGTACATTTGCATGACTAATATAGGTATCAATGCGACTCTATCTCTACATGCTGATATGCGCGGCCTGCATCGTGTTTGGCTCTTGTTCGAAGGATGAGACTCTCAGCGGTGAGGACAGCGGGCTCCTCGCGCCGACGGACGAGGATGATGACAACTTCACGGGGACCATCTCCGACAGCTATGTATACAAACTACCTGTCATATTCCATGTTTTCTATGCCGACAAGAACGACGTCACGCAATACGTGGAGCCTGCCCGGCTGCAGACAGTCATCAACCGCGTCAATGACCTTTATCAAGGCAACATCTACGGCGAGAGTGAAACGCTGAACGTGCAGTTCGTCCTTGCCAACTACGACGAAAAGGGAAACCAGCTCAAGAACCCCGGTGTGGACTATGTTCAATGGACCGGTTCCTATCCCATCGATGTCGATGCGTTCATGAAGGACGAAACGAAGAAATATGCGAAGTATCTCTGGGAGCCGAACGATTATATCAACATCTTCCTCTATCACTTCAAGCAGCCCGACACGGACAATTCGTCCATCACGCTCGGAATCAGCCACCTGCCCTATGTGATCAAAGGTGACTCGACACTCGAAGGCCTGAATGAAATATCGGTCTCAAACCTCACGAAGGCCAATCTGTCCTTTCCCTATGGCACGTCAATCAACAGTATCTATATTAATAAGGAGAGTTCGCGCTACACGCAGGCTGACAAGGGGAAGAACGGATTCACCTATGACTCGCGCGATGTCAATCTGACGCTCGCGCATGAGCTGGGACATTACTTGGGGCTGCACCACGTCTTCACCGAGAAGGACGGCGAACCGGCCGACTCATGCGGCGATACGGACTACTGTAAAGACACGCCGTCATATAACAAAGTGGAGTATGACGACTTCGTGAAAAACTATCTCGCCGGGACTGCCGGCAGCAATCCGGACGCCAATGTGCTCATGCGGCGGACGAACTGCAGCAACGAGCAGTTCCGGTCCACCAGCATCATGGACTACGCCATCGGCTTAGGCTATCAGTTCACGGCTGATCAGAAGGCCCGAGTGCGGCAGGTTCTCTATTACAGTCCGCTCATTCCGGGCCCTAAGAAGAACCGCAGCACCCGGTCTGCAAGAGCCGTGGAGGGAATCGTCGACTTACCTATCAGAACCGTCAAATAATCCTTTCGAATCATGCAATATACCATTCATGCACCCCAACATATCAATGCCACCATCCAACTGCCGCCCTCCAAGAGCATCAGCAACCGTGCCCTGATCATCCATGCGCTGTCCCACGGGCAGCTACTGCCGGACAATCTGTCCGACTGTGATGACACCATGGTGATGCTCGACGCGCTGGCGCTGATGCCGGAAGTCATCGACATCAAGGCCGCAGGAACGGCGATGCGATTCATGACGGCATTCCTGTCGGTCACTCGGGGCGAGCACGTCCTCACCGGAACTGAACGGATGAAGCTCCGCCCGATCGGCGTGTTGGTTGAGGCGTTGCGCTATCTCGGGGCCGAAATCACCTATGAGGGCGAGGAGGGCTATCCTCCGCTCCGCATCAAGGGCCGCCCCATTGAGGGCGGACACTTGGAAGTGCCGGGCAACATCAGCTCGCAGTTCATCTCTGCACTGCTCATGATCGGGCCCATTCTGCAAAAGGGGCTCGAACTCAAGCTGACTGACCAGATCATATCCCGCCCCTATATCGAGCTGACATTATGGACCATGCGCGAGTTCGGCGCCATTGCCGAATGGACGGACGTGGACACCATCACCATCGAACCGAGGCCCTACGGGCAGCGCCATTATCTCATCGAGAACGACTGGACGGCCTCTTCCTACTGGTATGAGATGCTTGCGTTGCGCGCGGATCCCGACTCCGGACTGCAGTTGGCAGGCCTCATGGACGGATCCAAGCAAGGTGACTCGGTGGTGAGATATATCTTTTCGCTGCTCGGACTGAAGACGACCTTCAAGGACAAGCTGCAGGGCGTGCCGACGGAGGTTTCCTTGCGGCGCAACCCGTGCACGCTTTCACGCATCGACTACGACTTCATCAATTCGCCGGACTTAGCCCAGACGCTGATCGCATGCTGTGCGGGCATGGACATCCCGTTTCGTTTCACGGGTCTTCGGAGCCTCAAGATCAAGGAGACTGACCGCATGATCGCCATGGAGAACGAGCTTCGCAAGTTGGGATTCGTGCTTCACGACCAGGACGATGACATCCTGGTCTGGGACGGCGAACGATGTGAGGCTACCATGGAGCCTATCGATACCTACGAGGATCACCGTATGGCCATGGCCTTCGCGCCGCTTGCGATCCGTTTTCCGGGCCTTCGCATCAACGATCCACACGTGGTCACCAAGTCCTATCCCAACTTTTGGAACGATCTGCGTGGGGCAGGTTTCAGCATTACAGAATAAATCATGATCTATCTCGTTATATCCATAGTGGCGTTAGGGATTGTCGCCGCCCTGTTCGAACTCTTCTCCAAAAACCGGCAGAAGGTCAACCGTGCAGGCGTAGATTCCGCCTCTTCATGCGCCGCTTGCGGCACTTCTCCGGCGCAATGCGAGCAGACGTGCATGCTGGAAGCCGCCACCAAGGAGATCGAATATTATGACGACGAGGAGTTGGACGCCTTTGCCGGAAGAGAATCCGACAGCTACACCGACGATGAAGCCGCCCAGTTTCAGGAGATCCTGAACACGATGGAACCGAAGGAAGTGGCCGGATGGAACCGCAGCCTGATCCTCCGCGCCATCAACCTGCCCGATCAGCTCAAGGATGAGGTCGTCATGATCATCTCCGAAAATCCCTGATCATCTGCCCATAAGCAATTGCATGAAGCATGAGACGAAGATCATAGCCCTGCTGCTCCTGTCGGCCGCGATGCTGATGGCAGCTGCCTGCTCGACGCAGAAGAACACTGCGTCCTCCCGATGGTGGCACTCGTTTCATGCGAAATACAACACCTATTACAACGGTACGGTCGCTTACATTGACGGATCGATGGAAAAGGAGCAGGGAAACGTGGACAATTTCACCGAGATCATTCCCCTCTACACCGTGGGCAACAAAGCTTCACGCGAGATAGGCAAAGGCAATTTCGACCGCGCCATCACCAAGAGCGAGAAGGCCATTCATCTTCACAGCATCAAGAACAGGCCCGTATGGGACAAGAAAAGGCGCAAGACGGCCAGCGACATCGAATGGCTCAACCGCCGGGAATACAATCCTTTCCTTTGGAAGGCATGGCTCCTGATGGGCCGCTCGCAGTTTCATTCAGGCCAATTTGAGGATGCCGCCTCCACCTTTTCTTATATGAGCCGCCTCTACAGCACCCAACCGGCCATCTATGGCAAGGCCCGTGCGTGGCTCGCCAAGAGCTACATCGAGCAGGGATGGATGTATGACGCCGAGGATGTCATACGCAACATCCGGCGCGATTCGCTCGACTGGCGGGCCGTCAAGGAGTGGGACTACACTTATGCAGATTACTATATCCATACCGGAGAATACGCCAAAGCCATCCCTTATCTGCAAAAGGTCATCCGACATGAGATGCGCCGCAAACAGAAAGCCCGCGAATGGTATCTGCTCGGACAGCTCGAGGCTGCATTGGGACATAGGGATCAGGCCTACAGGGCTTTCAGAAAGGTCACCCGGATGAATCCTCCCTATGAGATTGAGTTCAACGCCCGGATCGCCATGACGGAGGTCATGGCCGGCGGGCAGGCGCATAAGATGATAGGACGGCTGAAGAGTATGGCCGCCTCCGACAAGAACAAGGACTACCTGGATCAGGTTTATTATGCCATTGGCAACATCTATCTGAGCCAGAAAGATACCCTCAACGCCCTCAATGCCTACGAACAGGGCAACCGGAAAGCCACCCGAAGCGGTACCGAAAAAGGAGTTCTGCTCCTCCGTTTAGGCAATCTTTATTGGGAAAAGCAACAGTTCGGAGACGCCGGCAGGTGCTACAACGAGGCCATCGGGCTGCTTGACAAGGATCGGAAAGACTACAGGCAGCTCTCGGAAAGGGCTAAAGTTCTGGATCAATTGGTACCGCATACCGAAGACATACACCTGCAGGACTCGCTCCAGGCATTGGCCAAGATGATCGAGAAAGACCGCAATGCCGCCATCGACCGTGTCATCGCGGCCCTCAAGAAGAAAGAGAAGGAGGAACGGGATGCACAGGCCGAGCAGGACGCAGCGCGTGCCGGCATGCAGAACAGCGGCAATCCGAATGCGTCGCCTGCCACTAACGCCCCCGCGCAGCAGCGTCAGGACAACCAGCAATGGTACTTCTACAACCCCACGGCTGTCAGCCAAGGCAAGTCGACATTCCAGCGCTTGTGGGGCAAGAGGGAGAATGTGGACAACTGGCAGCGCATCAACAAGACCGTCGTTGCAGGCCTTAACGGCCCGGAGGAGATGACGGATGCCGCGCGCGACTCGCTGCTCCAAGCGACCCAAATGCAGGATTCGCTCAGGCAGCGGATGGACTCCGCACAGAACGACCCGCATCGGCGAGAATACTATCTGGCACAGATACCGTTCACGGAAGAGCAGTTGCAGGAGAGCAACCGCATCATAGAAGACGCGCTCTACAATGCCGGCATCATCCTGAAGGACCAGTTGGACAACCTCACATTGAGCGAACGCCATCTGCGCAGACTCACCGACCATTATCCGGACTATGAGCACACGGACGACGCTTACTATCATCTCTTTCTCCTCTATTCGCGCAAGAATCAGCCGGAGATTGCCGACAGATACGTCAAGCTGCTGCAGTCGAAATTCCCGGACAGCCAATGGACGACGCTGCTTACCGATCCTTACTTCAAGGAAAACGCCCGATTAGGCACCCACATGGAAGATTCGCTCTACGCATCGACCTACGATGCATTCAAGGCAGGGCGATACGGCGAGGTCAGATGCAACACCCGCATCTCCGACACGCGTTTCCCGACGGGGGCAAACCGTGACAAATTCATCTTTATCGCAGGTCTCAGCAAGCTCAATGACGGTGATGCCGACGGCTGTCTGGCCAACATGCAGACGCTCGTCACAGACTTCCCGGAAAGCCGTCTGGGCGAAATGGCAGGCATGATCATCAACGGGGTCAAGGCCGGACGCCGCCTCCACGGCGGCAAGTTCGACCTTGGCAACATCTGGGAGCGGCGCTCCGTCGTGCTCAATGACAGCGACTCGATCGCCGCCCGCACCTTTTCGCCCGACCGCAATGCGGCTTTCGTCTTCTTCTTAGCCTACAGTCCCGACTCGCTCAACGAAAACCAGCTGCTCTTTGAGGTCGCAAAATTCAACTTCACAAGCTTTCTCGTGCGCAACTTCGATGTCGGTATCGAAGAGGTGGACGGGCTACACAGGATGGTCATCACGGGCTTCCGCAACTATGACGAAGCCCTTCAGTATGCCCGGCAGCTCTATGCCCAAAGCCCGATCATCCGTCTCCTGAACCGGGGCAGACCCTTTGTCATCAGTCAACCGAACCTTGATCTGCTCGGCAATCCATTCAGCTACGATGACTACAACAAGTATTACGCGAAGCATTTTGCACCGTTGAAGGTGAGCACATTCCACCTCCTGACCGAGCCGGCGGATGTGGAGACACGGCCGGAAAAACAACCTACGCCGGAGGAAATAGACCGGGCGCTGGACGACGGACTGATGCTGGACAACGGACTCAGCGTTCCCGCGGCCGGCACTGGCACCACCGTCATCCCCGACTTGCCCGCTTCGCAGCCGCCATCTGCCAACGGCACAACCATCCCCGTGCAGCAGCAGACCGGAGAGAAGACTGTCGGGGCGCAGACAACCGTGATTCCCGACCGGACCGAAGCGCCTCAAACGACTACCGGAAGCAGCACGACGGTCATTCCGCAGGAGAACTCTGAACCGGCGTCAAGACCCCGTCCGACCGGCACCACGATCCCTGCAGCGCCACTGAAAGCCGACAGCGCGAAGACCCCGTCAGGTGTCTCCATTCCCGCCACGCCGCCTGCGCAGAAACCGACCACGGCACCTGCCGCGCCCGCAGCCAAGCCCACAGCCCCGCAGCCGAAACCTGCAGCCCGGCCGAAGAAGAGCAGCACGGGCATCTACTTCGGTGACAGGAAGGCCGAAAAGGCAGCTGCGGACAAGCAAAAAGGCAACGCCGGAGCAGACAAAAAGAAGCAGGAGCCGAAAAAGAAGAAGGCATACGATCTCGAAGATGAATATTACGACTTAGAAGGATTTTAAATATGATCAACGGACTTTTACTTTGGGTGGATGATGAAATCGAACTGCTGAAAGCGCACATCATCTTCCTTGAAAAACGAGGATATGAGGTTATCACCGTCAGCAACGGCACCGATGCCATCGAACAGTGCCGTCAGCAGACCTTTGACCTGATCTTGCTGGACGAGATGATGCCCGGACTGACCGGTCTCGAGACACTCAAGACAATGAAGGAGATACAGCCCGCCACGCCTGTGGTCATGGTCACCAAGAGCGAGGAGGAGAATATCATGAACCAGGCCATCGGCTCCAAGATCGCCGATTACCTGATCAAGCCGGTCAACCCCAACCAGATCCTGCTCACACTCAAGAAGAATATCCACCGCAAAGAGATCGTGGCCGAAGTCACCCAGACGGCTTACCAGCAGAATTATCAAGGCATAGCGATGCAGATAGCAGACTGCAAGACCTGGAACGACTGGATGGAAGTCTACCGGAGGCTCGTGCATTGGGAACTCGAACTCAGCGTCACGGACAGCGCCATGAAGGAAATGCTGCAGATGCAGAAGGAAGAGGCAAACCTCGGATTCGCCAAGTACATCGCCCGTAACTATCCGCTCTGGGCCGCGCCGCAAAGTCCTTCGATGCCGCAAAAGAAACCTTCGGCCGACGAGGACCTCAAGCCCATGATGTCCACAGACATCTTCAAGCGCAAGGTCTTCCCCCTCCTCGACCGGCAGGAAAAGGTCTTTCTCATCGTCATTGACAACTTCCGCTATGACCAATGGCGCACCCTCACGGACGACATCGGCGACCTCTTCGAGATCGAAGAGGATATGTACATGAGCATATTGCCCACAGCTACGCAGTACGCACGCAACGCCATCTTCAGCGGGCTGATGCCTAACCGGATCGCGGAGATGTTCTCTGACCTGTGGGTAGATGAGGACGAGGCCGAAGGGAAGAACCTGAACGAACGGCCACTCATACAGACTCAGATCGACAGATTCCGCCGCCACGACACCTTCTCCTATCACAAGATCAACGATTCGGCCGCTGCCGAGAAACTTATTGACCGTCTCCACGAGCTCCGCAGCAATGATCTGAACGTCATCGTGTTCAATTTCATCGACATGCTTTCACACGCCCGGACCGAGTCGAAGATGGTCCGCGAGCTGGCCAACAATGAATCCGCCTACCGAAGCATCACCCAGAGCTGGTTCAGACATTCCGTCATGGCCGACCTCTTCAAGCGACTGGCCCAGACGGATGCCAAGATCCTCGTCACCACAGACCACGGATCGATCCGCGTCACGCGGCCGGTGCGCATCATAGGCGACCGTAACACGAACACGAACCTGCGCTATAAGTTGGGCAAGAACCTCAACTATAACCCCAAGGAAGTGTTTGTCATCAAGGAACCGCACAAGATCCAGCTGCCCGCACCCAACCTGAGCACCTCCTATGTGTTCGCTACGGGAGACTCGTTCTTTGCCTATCCCAACAACTATAACTACTATGTGTCCTACTATAAGGACACGTTCCAGCACGGCGGCATCTC
>JALFRV010000295.1 GCA_022778905.1 Prevotella sp.
AATAAAAGATTGGGGATCTTCGTTCGATGATGCACGCGGGCGGCCGGTCCTAAGGAAATGTCCTTCACAATACCATACATTGAGCCGTCCTCTGTACCCGTATAGTCATAATAGGTCAAAGGAGTGCTCGTATAAAAAGACTGCAGTTGGCTCGTTAAACCAGGAAAGTCTCTCTCTGCACAGGATAACAGACGGCGGGCATGCAACTCCTTGAAACGTTCATAGTCCGCACCTCTCTGACCGACTTTCGTGCCTTTCCATTTCTCTACATCACGCATATGCATATAGGACAGGATCACTCCAGAATTGGCATACTGCTGATCTTCGTGATCGCAAAGGTGCATATACAGATATCCGCGAGGCCAGTCATCACCAGTATATTGTTCACAATTCCACGGCGTATTCGTGTTATAGCTATAGAAGTTGTAGTTCATATAAGGTACAGACTTTGGCTTGAAATGCAGGTAGACTGTAAAACCGCCAATCGTGTTGGGAATCGTCTGGATCCGATGTCTATAAGCCGGTCGCAGTAAAGGCGCGTGTACGATCTCCATTAAACGTGCCGGATGGATTCCGGAAATGACGATGTCGGCCTCAAAAAACGTACCATCCTCACACCGAACGCCTGTTGCCCGCTGGTCATTGCATACGACTTCGACTACCTTATGGCATGAAAGAACTTCCGCATCATACTTCCTGAGCGTGCACAGCAGGGCGGCTGTCAGTCTGTCGCTGCCACCAATGATCCGGTAAGCACTCTGATTGTAGAAGTCCATGACAAATGCATAGGTCGAAAAGGGTGTCTTATCCTTGACAGCCCCGTATAAAGGCAGGTTTCCTACCACAACTTTGCGCAGCTCTGTATCTGTGATCAGTTCGTCAATGACATCATTGATACTTCGGAGCTGATATTCTGTACTAATCGTAGGATCGGTATCCGTTCTTGTTAAAGAATGCAGATTGGAGGCATTGGCCAAAGATTCGATCGTGTCACACAATCGGTTCAGATTAGGCCTTTGGTCGGGAAAGAATTTGCAAAGGCCATCAATGAACTGCTGCCGACCATTCGCAAAGGAATACTGACGGCCATTCAATGCGATCACTTCATAGCCTTCCGGATTCAAGGGTGACAAGGGAACCTCCGCTTCCAAATAGTGAAGCAGACGCTGCAGCGTCTGTCCCTTGGAGGCGGAGCCTATGAAGTGCATGCCCGTTTCAAATTTCACGCCGTCGCGTTTGAAGCATTGCAGGCAGCCACCGACTTGGGATTCCTGTTCAAGAATGGTAACCTTGTATCCATTCTTTGCTAAGATGATCCCACTTGAGAGGCCGCCCAATCCGCTGCCAATGATCACAACATGCCCTTTCATGCCAATCCTCCTTTATACATCCGATTATATTTTTGATACGGAGTCCAATATGCGTCGGTCTCTAACTTGTCGCAAAGTTCCTTATAATGGCTGATATAATATTGTCGCATACGCCTTGTCATCTGTCTGTCGGCTTCATTTGCAGGAATCCCGGGTAGTTGCTCGTAACGGATCCGCTTCCCAATCTCAACATGGATGAAGCCTTCCCGTAACATGAAATCTTTCTTGGGGAGCACATGCCCAGCTCCATGGAGAAATATGGGGAGCAGCTCCGCACCCA
This sequence comes from Prevotella sp., assembly GCA_022778905.1. GTDB lineage: Bacteria > Bacteroidota > Bacteroidia > Bacteroidales > Bacteroidaceae > Prevotella. The sequence goes on from JALFRV010000295.1 coordinate 1,651, forward strand.
ATTCTCTGGCCAAATAGAATGCACCTTTATGGAATCTGAGAATGGAACTATCTTCGCTTCGCGTTCCTTCAGGGAATATACAGATGCTGTATCCACGTTTGTACAAATCGCATAACCGATCGAAATTCTTCTCTATACCGTCACTGATCGGATAGAATTCTGCATGATGGATCACGGCTCCATAGAACGGATTGTGCCACACCCAGTCATTGGTGACGAAGATCATTCGAGGTGTCAGCTGCAACAAGCACATCAGATCAAGATGACTTTGATGATTACAGATGATGATGGCCGGTTTTTCGAATCGTTCCCTATAGATGTTTGCTTCCGAATAAGCCACCCCCGGTACATGCCGGATAATGAAATGGGAGACGCGTTGGATAAGCCGATGATAGCGCAAGCGTTTCTTTTCCGTAATCTTGCCGATATGGAAATAAAGCCAAGTGTAGGGCAGCATGAAGCCGTACATCATGATCAGGAAAAAAAGCAAGGAAAATATGGAATAACATAACCGCTTTAGTGTCACAGGAACGGGACGCTTCTGCCCTTCAGACATGGTCATCCACCGGAAGAGGAAAGGCGGCAGATAATAAGCCATCAGTACAACTGTGAACATGCCAACTACCGTCACTTCTCCTAACGAACGCAGGGCCGGATGCTTGGAAACGATCAGACAGCCGATTCCGATGAACATCAACAGCGCAGAGAAAAGCACGGAATGCTTATATGACGCTAATCGTTTCTTACCGGTGGCATATTCATAGACAAGGCCTTCCGTGATGAAAATGGTGTAATCATCGCCTTGTCCGAAAATGAAAGTTGCCAATATGATGTTGACGATATTAAACTGGATCCCGAGCAATTGCATGATTCCGAGAATCCAGATCCATGACACAGCCAGCGGCAGAAATGAGATGATGGCGAGCTCTATATGTCTGAATGAGAGCCAAAGAAAGATGAAGACGACGAAGCTACAGACAAATCCGATGTAGTTGAAAGAATCATTCAGCATTTCAACCAATTGATTGCTGATGTCGTGCTTGCCAAATGTGAAGTAGCCATCGGGGGCTTCATTGAGTTGTTTCATCACCCGATCCGGATTGGAAGTGTGGATGACATTCACGATCTGACATATAGAATCGGTTTGGAAAAGATATGTATTGTTCAGCAAGCCCATGATAGGGGCGCTTACGGAGTCCGAAGGTGTATTGTACGCACGGTGAAGCAACGATTCAAAGGGGCTGAACGCATGATTTCTGAAGCCGAACTGCGAACTTTGCTGCCGCAGTTCCCGGATCAGCAGTTCCGCTCTTCCTTGCTCTTCCCAGAAATGCTTCCACGTGGCGATACGATTGTCCCGTGTGCGTTGAGAAGGCAGGAATGCTCCCGCTCCGAAAATAGTGTCATTGGCCGAGACCATTTCTTTGATCTTCCCATTCAACAACTCATTGTTTGTCAGTGCTTCTTCCCAACTACGGCCTTCCGCGACTGCGTAGACGGGATCCTGATCTACCGATGAAGTGATAAGGTGCATGTCTCGCTGCTGTTCGGCTGTCATATAATTAATATGTGAGATATCCGAATCAAACGAAGTCTGCCACGAGAAGTAACTAAGAATCGCAGTGACAACGAGAATGATAGCGAATGTATATGGAATGTGCGGCAAGTGCCAGTAACTGCGTGCTTCTTGGGATGGCTTGATCGTTTGCTTCGTCTTGACATCGGCATATAAAGGTAGGAAAATGAGTACAAAAATAATTGTACCGACAAGCATCAATGATCCGAACAGACCTAAATCGCGCATCGCCCGGGCGTCTAGCCAGAGCAGGCAAAGAAAGGCTGCCACCGTCGTAATATTGCCGATCAGCAAAGGCGGGATCATTTCTTTTAGCGTCTCCCTTCTGTCCCTTATCTCCCGAAGATGATCCAAAAAGTGCAATGGATAGTTGACGGCTATGCCAATGATAATGGACCCGATGCCTAATACGATGATGGAGATTGAATCTTTGAACAGTCCTATTCCTGCCAATGAAAAAAGCCAACCGAATGCAATGGAAGAGACGATCCACAAGATATCCACCACACTGCGATAACGAAGAATGAGCAAGAGCAAAATCAAAATGACCGCTATGGAGACTGCGAGGATAGCATCTTGCTTGATCTGAGAAGCGTTCGTGACTGCAATAAGTGGTGCTCCGATCGCCGAAATGCGAATGCTTGGAAAGGTATTTTCAGCTTCTGTTTCGATCAGATCAACGATATTGGCCAGTTCGGTATTGCGTTTTGTCTCACTGGGGCCATAAGGTGAGTCAAAAGTAATCAAAGAGCAGGTGCCGTCCTTGGAGAAGATATAACCATCATCCAAATGATATTGACTGTTGATACTGATATGCTGCAGTCGGCTCATCACGGGTGAGAACAGCCGGAGAGGATCATATTGCAAGGCCTCCATCATCATTCCTCCGGCAGGCATGATCAGCATCTGACGGTTTTCGAGCATCTGGCGATGGACAAAATCGGGCGTTGCGAGCAAGGAGTCTATTCTTCTGTAATCCGCATCTTCCAAGAACAGCGGAATGTTCCGGTATATATAATCGGTCATTTCGGTGAATTGGTTTTCATCGAAAGTGACTTGCAGATCTTTCACCCGGTGTTTCTGAAGTTTCTTCCCGACATAATCCATCGCCATTTTCATGGAATCTTTGGCTTCTACAGATGTGGAATCCTTCGCAGAAAAGATAACGGCGATCCGGTTTTGAGACGTAAGTGCCTGGTAGATTTGCTGCAATTTAGCATTCCGCTCGTTTCTTGGCAAAAACTTGGAGATATCCTCTTCATAGTTCACATGCCATGCCAAGAACCCCAAGACGACAATCAGGCTGACCAAGATGCCTGTTGCGGTCTTCTTATGTGCTTCGAACCAGTCATAGATTTTTAACAAAAACTCAACCATGCCATATCCTCCTCAACAGTTTTACAGGATAATAATAGCAGAAAGACAACGCCGTCAGAACCACGTTCAGCACCGTAATCCGCATGAAGTCATACACAGGGCGGAAACTGCTCACGCGCTCATCCTTTGGCGGATAATACACCCGGACAGGAATGGTCGTGATGCTGATTCCTTTCCAGGCCGCATATACGAGAAACTCCAGTTCCGATTCATACCGTGAAGTGATGATCCAACGATCATTGAGCAATGTCAATGGATAGAGACGATATCCACTCTGCGTATCGCTCAGGGACAGCCCTGTCTGGACATAGAACCAGAAATTGGAGAAGCGATTTGCAAAATTGCTCCCCTTTCGCATGAGGTTTGGATCCAAAGTGCGCGCTCCAATGATCAGCGCCTCATGATTCTTTCTGTACGCCTCGGCAAATGACGGCAGATCTTCAGGATAATGCTGAGCGTCGGCATCGATGGTAATAGCAGCCCTGAATCCTAATCTTATTGCTTCATGGAATCCTTTCCGCAATGCGGAACCTTTCCCTTCATTATGTGGAAGATGAACCGTGTGCACACCTTCTATCCCCGCTTCGGCTATCCTGTCGTCCGTGTCGTCCGTGCATCCGTCATTGACGACGATCACATCTGCTGCATATGCCCGGATGCGCTTCAGCACATCGACAATGGTTCCGGCATTATTATATGTCGGAACGATGACGCAGATGCGCTCCTGTTTCAGATAGTCGAGGGTCTTGTTCATTGTTTCCGGAATATCAAAGAGAACTTTGTACAGGTCTGTCCTTCAGCAGTGATGGTTCCTCGGGCTTGAACAAGGGCGTCCTTTTCAAGAAGGAGGTCGAAGCAGATCGTCATGTACGCAGACGCCGAGGGAGCTATTGGACGGAGGAACTTCACATTCTTGGCTACCGAGAGTCGGATTTCTCGTTTCACCGAGATCTCCACCAACTCCTCGATCAGTTTCATGATGCATACGCCCGGCGTGATCGGTTTGCCGGGGAAATGAGCCCTATAGATCGGATGGTTTTCGTTGAATGCGATCTCAAAGGTCAGATCTGACCTTCCCACAACACTGAACATGGAATCCAAGAGCTTCATCTACGATACGTTGCATTGATATCTGACAATGTGATATTGATCCGATCCCCGTTGGCCTGAATCATCTCCACTTCCTGCACCATTTGGCGCTTGGGGCTGAAATGAAGGCGGATTGAGGCAAACATTTTCTTCATCCCAGGCCGCTTCGGCGTAAGGAAAGCGATCCATTCATTGCCTTTCAGGTACATGTCCACCTGGAAATCGCGATTGTTGGACAGACTTTTGCCCGACACCGTATTCATCATCATCCCCGTGATATTCTCGAATAGGGCGTTCCCTTTCATGTCTATGTTTTTCTTTTGTTTGCCCGATTGAGTCGTCACCTGACCGCTCTCGATG
>JALFRV010000293.1 GCA_022778905.1 Prevotella sp.
CTTGATCGGGTTTAAGGTGTATAAGAGGCTTCCGTTGTGCGTCCGTCCGTCACGGGTTTTGACCGTGGTCGGATCGGTATGAATAAAGCCCTTGCGTTCAAGACTGGCTACATATTTTGCAACCGTATTGTCACTCATACCGACAGCACTGCCTATTGTGGCGTAACTCGGATGGCACTGAAAGGTGTCCCGTTCCTCGCAGTACATCAGAAACGCATACACGGCAATCTCACCTGCTGACAGATCCATTCGGAAGACCGCCTTGGGCAACGGAAAATAATCGCCGGGGTTATCACGTTTTTTGGAATCGTAGTATCTCAATCGTGTACCTCGTGCGTGCAAATAGTTTTTTGTTTTTCATTTTGATCCTTTCTGACTTACATAGTCAACTCGATATTGTTTGTTTCGGGTGTGCTTTTCTGCTCTGCAGGTATCGCTTCGCGACCGTTCAGAGCCTTGAGGTCTTCATCCCAGTCCTTGTTCTGCGGAGGCACTCTCCATATTGTGTAGTCGCCAAGAGCGTGCACGGAATCGGCAATTCTTTTGCAACCAAGCAGACCTGCACTGTCATTGTCGAGACAAAGGTATACGGTCTTGAGATGAGGATTGTCTTTCAGCATTTGGAGAGCTGCACGGTCTGACGTGGAGCAAAGGGCAACATAGGAGTGATTCTCCCAGCCTTGCTTGTGCATTGTGATATACGCAAGCATATCGATCGGTGCTTCGAATACGAAAAGATATTCGGAAGTCCCTGTGAAATGAAAGCTGTATTCAGCGATACTGTTGTCCACATTGCCTTTGAAATCCGATTTTGCAGAGGTCGCTCGCTTTTGTGCGTGGACAGGTACTCCTTCAGAATTTTTTCCAACGAAGACAGCATTATGGTAATCCGCATCTTCATAGATAAGTCCGTCCTTTACAAAACGATTGAGAACCTGACGGTCGATCAGTCTTTCGAGTATCAGATACCCGTAGACTCTGCGCATATCTGTATGCTTCTCGGGCAGTTCAAAAGGTTTATTAGACTTTATACTCGGTGGCTTCCTCTCACCGATTACTTCTTCACCTGCGTTGTTGCCAAGCAAACTTCGGACGGCATCGGGATAGGATAAGCCGAAATATTTTTGTACGAAGCCTATCGCTCCGCCGCCAACCAGTTCATATTGACTGTACCACTCACTGCCGTGGATGGAGACTTTGCCGGACGGGGCTTCCCAGACATATTCCCGTCCGACTCTCTTTACTGATTCGCCGTGGGCGGTCAGATAGTCGACGAGACTAACCGCATTCGCCGACTCTTTTTCTTGTTCGGTAAACTTTATATAGGGCAAGGCGACTCCTTTCACTTTTAATCATATAGAATTTCCGCATTCCTTTTAGCTTCATCCTCACGGCGAATGCGTTTGTCGACAGCGTGCGTGTAGATGGTTCGTCTGTTCTCATCGTCAAATTTATCCCGAAAGACACCGCAAAGATTTTTGAACAGACGAGTGACTGCAGTCGCACTCACCCTGTGCTTCTCTGAAGACAATTGCTTCGAAGAATACTGTTTTTTCTCCCCATCCTGATTCAGATGGAGGGCTTCTTTGATGATTGCGTTTTTGATCGATTTGAATTCTTGGTTATCCGAAAGCGGTTTCATTATCGGTCTTTGGGAAGAATACATCCCAAGTATTCTGAATTTGTAATCATACCAAAGGTCATAGAGTTCTCTGATGGTTTCATCTTGGGCAAGTTCGTCGACGATAGAATCGACGATATCCTTGATGTCCCGGCTCAGATAACCGTATACCTTCTTGCCCTTGGTCGTCTTCAACTTATCTGAAAGGAGAGTTAGTTTCTGTTCGATCAGCACATTGTTTATCTCTTTTCCGTCCGCTTCCGCAAGGATTTCTTTCAGCAATTCGCTAAATCTTTCTTTCAGCTTCTGACGGATCTCGGTCTGATCTTCGTACAGACTCTGAAGATCCTGTGCGAAAATATCTTGTGCAAAGCAAGACCGAAGATTATCAATTCCAACCTTCGTGATATAACCTTCTTTGGGATTCGTTGAGTACACGATGATATGCACATGAGGATGATTTCCTTCGTTGTGAAAGGCACCGTACCATTTCAAGTTTTCAACGGGGATCCGCATGTTGGAGGCGATCTGACATACCTGACTGCCTATCATTGACTTCCATCGGGCGGCATTGTCGAACCCCAATCGTTCGGCATCCTCCCGCTTGAGAGAAGCGATGATCGTCCACACATTTCCTTGATGGTTATTGAGCTCTTCTGATACTTTTGACAACACAATAGGTTCGTCACCGGATGAGAAAAGACCGTGAGAGCCGATCCGCTCCGCTCTCGGTCGGGTGGCAATATAATCTGCATAGGTCGGTGAATTGATAATTGATGAGAGATTGTCCTCTATGGTTGCCGAAATATAATCGGTTGCATTGCCGACGGTAGGTGATTCTTTGTATGCGGAATACTCATCCGTGCCGAGACTGC
>JALFRV010000007.1 GCA_022778905.1 Prevotella sp.
GCAGCGGTTCTCCACCCACCCTGACCAATGCTTTCGGCATGGTATCGGTCAATGGTTTCAACCTGCTTCCGATGCCTGCTGCAAAGATCATGGCCTGCATTTTGGGATTGCTCATTGTCTGCCTTTATTTTTGATTTGCAAATTTAGTGATTAATTCTCAAATCGCCAAGAATCCGCCTTGCTCGTCAGCCGAACCGCGTGCAGATTCTTTCGGTGGCAGCACCTGATCGATCTGCTGCTCCCGATGGGTGATATGGACCTCGACGCCAAATTTCTCATGGAGATGCTCGCCTAAGTGCTGGGCACAGTAGACGCTCCGATGCTGACCGCCCGTACATCCGAACGCAAAGACCAGACTCGTGAAGCCGCGTTGGATATAGCGGTTCACGTGATGGTCAGCCAACCGATACACGCTCTCAAGGAAAGTCAGTATCTCGCCGTCATCCTCCAAAAAGCGGATCACGGGTTCGTCCAACCCGGTCAACTGCTTATAGGGCTCGTAACGGCCGGGGTTATGGGTCGAGCGGCAATCAAACACATAGCCGCCCCCATTCCCTGACGGATCCTCCGGTATTCCCTTGCGATAAGAGAAGCTATAGACGCTGACCACCAACGGCCCTTTGCCGTCATACTTGGAAAAAGTGGCCGGTCCGTCCTGCGGATGTGCCTGATAGATCGGCCTGTCGGTGACCTTATAGCCGTCAGCCCGCATGGCTACCGGCTGGTCGACATGGGCAAACTGAGGCAGCGCGGTCAGTCGGCGCAACATGTCCATCATATATGGATAAGGAAATATGTTGCTGTCCAACTGCAGCAGATCGCGCAGGTTGTCCATTGCGCGCGGTATACTGTCGACGAAATATTGCTTGCGCTCGAAGTAGCCACGGAAACCATAGGCACCCAAGACCTGCAGCGTACGGAACAGCACGAAGAGACTCAGCCGGCTGGCAAAATGCCTGACAGAGGGCACTTCTCCGTAATTCTTCAGCGAATTGTAATATTCCGCGATCAGGTCACGACGCAATTTATAAGAGTATTGTGCCGATGCCTGCCAGAGGAAAGATGCGAGATCATAGTAATACGGTCCCTTGCGTCCACCTTGAAAATCAATAAAATAGGGCTTTCCGTTCGCGTCAAGCATCACGTTGCGTGCCTGGAAGTCCCGATAGAGGAAGCTGTCGCTCTCCTCGGCCGTCAGGTCCTTGGCAAACAGACGAAAGTTGGCTTCCAACTTCAGCTCATGGAAATCCAATTCGGAAGGTTTGAGAAAACAGTATTTGAAATAGTTCAGGTCGAAGAGCACGCTCTCCGTGTTGAACTCAGGCTGTGGATAACAGTTCTTCCAATCCAATCCCCGGGCACCCCGGATCTGGATATTCGGGAGTTCGCGGATCGTATTGATGAGCAGTTCACGCTCCTTGCGGTTGTATCGTCCGCCGGCTTCACGCCCTCCCTTGATGGCATCATATAGCGACAGGTTGCCCAAATCGCTCTGGATATAACGCAGCTTGTCCTCACTGACGGCAAGGATGCGGGGCACGGGAAGCTGCCTTTTGGTGAAGTGTTGAGCCAGATAGACGAAGGCTTGATCTTCATCCCGGCTGGTGCCGATGACACCGATCACCGTCTGGCCGTCACTTCCCGTCATCCGGAAATAGGAGCGGTTGCTACCGGCTACGGGCAGTTTGTCTATCGCGACCGGCAGTTCGCCTTTCAGCTGTCTATAGAGGTCTGTCAGTTTTTCCATCGTTGCCTATTCCTCGCCAGATTCTCTTTCCTTCTTGATTTTCCTCATTCTCTCCCACTCTGCCAACCAATAGTCGATGACAAAAAGCAGCAGAATAATACCGAGAGCCATCAGGAATGACTCCGTAATGAAAATCAAGCCGGCCGAAACCGCAGCAAAGACGAGGGTTTTCTTCCAATCCAAACGATATTTCATGATGCAAATTTAATTAAAAACTCTGACATGAAGAGCATGAAGGCGTTAAAATTCAACAATCAGGCAGATTTTTCCAATCCACGGATACGATCGAGCTTCCATTGTTGTCATGCCATGATGCAACAGGCGTATCAGACGCCTTCAGAAGGCGCGTGTCAGCTGTCCGGAGACCGATACGCCCCTCTCAGACGGTTGTTTTCCGGGCCTCGCGCAGAGCTATGCTCCGGGCGTCCAAAAGCTATGCTCCGGGCGCCCCAAAGCTATCATATGGAGCGCCGAAAGGATAGCTCTGCGGAACGGGCATGACAGATATGGGAAAACGGCCGTTTTGCAGTCGTCCGGCAAACCGTGTGAACCATCTGTCGGAGAAGAGCCGGATGATGTATTAAAAATAAATAAGGTGTTTGGCTATCTGAAAAATATTCCCTACCTTTGCACACATTATGGTAGAAATAAAAGTAAAGGGCGCCGACTTGGAAGTGGCTGCCCGGCAAGGCATGGACGAGTTTATCCAGGTGTTCGTGGATGCCATTCATGAAGCGACAGGCGGTCAGCTCACGGCCGACAACATGGGCGAACTGAACGCAGACCAGATCACGCTGCTGGCTTATGTCGCCCTCCGGGAGGAGGTCATGGATGGCGGATTCGTCCAACTGATCCATAACGGGCTCGGAGGATTCATCTTCCGCAATCCTTTCGGCAAGGCTGTCCGAGCCTGGGGACTGCAGGATCTCTACCGGATCATCCACAAGTGCCATGGTCTGTATAAGCAATATCACGAGCAGATCGAGCAGGATTGCACAGACGAAGAATTCATGGCCATGTTCGAGAAATTCCCCGAGTTTGACGAATTTGATGATGCGTTCGTGGAGAAAGAAGCCGATTTCACCGAGCAGATTGCACATTACGTTGACGAGCACATCAGCGATTTTGCCACTGTTGAATGACTCCTTAAAGCGGAAAAAACAAGATGAACAAGGAAGAGCAGGACCTTCGGAAGAAGAGTCCCATACAGATAAGAAACAAGAAGGCCTCGTTCGAGTACTTCTTCGTGGATACTTACACGGCGGGGATCGTGCTTACCGGCACTGAGATCAAATCGATCAGAGCCGGCAAGGCATCTTTGGTGGATGCCTACTGCTACATTGACAAGGGCGAGATGTGGGTGAACGGCATGAATATTTCGCCCTACTTCTACGGCTCCTACGCCAATCACGAAGCGCGACGCAATCGCAAACTACTCCTCACAAAGCGCGAAATCCACAAGTTGGAGGAAGCCTCGAAAGCCGTAGGGTTCACGATCGTGCCCATCCTGCTGTTCATAGACAATCACGGCAGGGCCAAAGTGGACATCGCGCTCGCCCGGGGCAAGAAAGAATATGATAAGCGGCAGACCCTCAAAGAGAAGGAAGACCGCAGGGAAATGGACCGTGCGATGAAGTATTACTGACGGTCCGGACACAACATTTGACAAATGATAAAGAACATAATTTTTGATCTGGGCGGCGTGCTTATCACGATCGACCAGCAGGAAGCCGTCCGAAGGTTCAGGGATTTGGGATTGCCAGATGCCGAAGAACGTCTGAATCCGTATACCCAAAGCGGCATCTTCGGCGACTTGGAGATCGGAAAGATCACGGCAGAACAGTTCCGTCGCAGTCTGAGTGAAATCACAGGGCGCCCGCTGACGGCTGAAGACTGCACGCATGCATGGCTCGGCTACCACAAGGAATTGCCTCCGAGGAATATCCGGATGTTGCAGCAGCTCCGTGCCGAGGGTTATCGCATCCTCTTGTTATCAAACACGAACCCCTTCATGCAGGGCTGGGTTGAAAGCAGAAACTATGCCGACGGGCATCCGTTGTCATTCTATTTTGATGCCCTCTATCGCAGTTATGAGGTCAAAATGATGAAACCGAACGAGGCTTTCTTCCAATACGTCTTGGACAACGAGCACATCCGGCCTGGAGAAACGCTGTTCGTGGACGATGGTCCGCGCAACTGTGCAGCCGCCGCAGGGCTTGGCATAAGGACCTTTTGTCCCATCAACGGATCCGACTGGACACAGGAGATCCGCCAATATTTAGACAAGCCGACCGCGTGATGAAACGAACCATACTTCTATTTTGCCTCGTCGCCATGGCCGTCACAGGCTCTTTCGCCCAGCGGATAGTCTACAAAACGATTGCAACCAGCATCCGTGACATGCAGACCGAACGCTTTGGCAGGGTACAGCCTGTGAATATCCAGATTGTCCGTGAAGGCAATGCGGCTGTAAGCATTGGCGAGACCAGCTACAAGGTGGTTCGTGTGGACCGGAAATCAGAGACGGATTCACTCTTGGCTGTCCAATACACGGTCATGGACAACAACGGGAAGGAGTTTGTTGTCAAGTTCGCCCATGAGCCGAAAAACAAGGTGGAGCTGATGCGTTATCAGGTGATGGTCATGGATACAGCGGCACCTTACACGTGGACTTACTATTTCACGGATCCGCCGCTGACAGCTACCCGGCCGACACGGTAGACCAATGGACGGAAGGCAAAAATCCCCTTCCTCTTTCAAATCCTACAAGAGAATTTACTATCTTTGCATTACGTTAGAACAACAAGAATGAAAATAAGCAAGAAAAAAAGATGGCATTGCCTGTCAGGTCAGCCGATCACAGAGCTCGACAAGCAGGTGATGTATTGGGAAAATAAAGGTAAGCTGGTTCCGACAAGGGAATTGGTCAAGACCCCGGAACAGATTGAGGGCATCCGCGTGGCAGGCGCCGTCAACACAGGATGCCTCGATGCGGTGGCCGAAGCAATCCGTCCGGGCATGAACACGCAGGAGATCGATGATATCTGCATGCAATATTGCAAGGATCATGATGCCATTCCGGCGAGCCTCAACTTTGAGGGATTCCCAAAAAGTGTGTGCAC
>JALFRV010000003.1 GCA_022778905.1 Prevotella sp.
ACAACCGCCGCTGCTATAAGAATATTCCGTTCTGTCTGTCAAGCAGAGGTTATGGCGCCTTTTACCATACGAGCGACTACTGCAAACTGTCTTTGGCCGATCATTCCACCCGAAGTGTACAGTTCATGTGTGACCGGGCCACGATCGATGTGTTTCTTATCGGGGGCCGGAACCCTGAAGAAATCCTCCATACATATAGAAGATTGACCGGCTATCCGGCAATGCCACCACTATGGAGTTTTGGCATATGGATGAGCCGGATGACCTATTTTTCCGCGACGGAAGTGGATGATATCTGTGACAGACTGCGTGAAGAGCACTACCCCTGCGATGTGATCCACCTCGATACCGGCTGGTTTCGGACCGACTGGCTCTGCGAATGGAAGTTCAATCCGGAACGTTTCCCGGATCCGGAAGGCTTCATCCGCAATCTCAGAAGTCATGGATTCCGGGTCAGTCTGTGGCAACTGCCTTACGTGGCAGAGGGAGCCGAGCAGCTCGAAGAAGCCAAATCCAACCACTATATCTCGCAACCGAAGCATCCGCGGAAGCAGGATGGCGCAGGCGGACAATCCAACTTCTCGGCCTTGGACTATGCCGGGACGATTGATTTTACCTATGACAAAGCGACTGAATGGTACAAGGGACTGCTCAAGGACTTACTGAAGAAAGGAGTAAGCTGCATCAAAACCGACTTCGGAGAAAACATCCACATGGACCATATCTATCATGCGATGACGCCGGAAAGACTCAATAACCTCTACGGACTGCTCTATCAGCGCGCCGCCTATGAAGCTACGGAAGAAGTGAACGGCAAAGATCAAGGCATCGTATGGGCCCGTTCGGCCTGGGCGGGATGCCAACGCTACCCGCTGCACTGGGGTGGCGACTCGCAAAGTTCATGGGATGGGATGGCCGGATCATTGAAAGGCGGGCTCCATTTCGGGCTTTCGGGCTTCGCATTCTGGAGCCATGACGTACCCGGATTTCATTCCGATCCAGACTTCATGAATTCTCCGGTCGAGGAAGACATTTACGTTCGTTGGACCCAATTTGGTGTCTTCACATCCCATATGCGGTATCACGGGACTTGTAAACGTGAACCCTGGAGCTATCCAAATATCGCTCCGATCGTCAAACGATGGTGGAAGCTCCGGTATAAGCTGATTCCGTACATCGTGGAGCAAAGCAAAACTGCAACCGAAAGTGGCCTTCCGATCATCCAGGCCCTTATTTTCCATCATCCGGAAGATAAGGTTTGCTGGCACATAGATGACGAATACTATTTCGGGAACGCATTTTTGGTCTGCCCGGTCATGAACAGTAAGGAGGAGAGAGATATCTATTTGCCCGAAGGGAAATGGATTAACTTCTTCACGGGTGAATCGTATGAAGGCGGCAGATGGCTTTATGGCTACGCCTGTCCACTCGAGTTGATGCCGGTCTTTGTACGTCCGGGAGCCGAAATTGCCCTCTATCCGGAAGACGTAGACTGCACGGACGAGATGGACATGCGCCAAACGGTCAAACTGAAAATAGACGATGACTTCAAAGGATACAACATTTGAACTTCAAAGAATATAACACATGAAAACGTGGAAAGCAAATTGGGAAGAGAGTAAACGACGTTATATTGACTGGTGGAACCACAAGGGCGTGCTGCTGACCATGTGGGAGCACTTCCAAGATCCCGCCATGGCGCCGCACGGAGAACGCTTGGCTCCCGCGCCGGCCATTGATCATCGGCAGCGATGTCTCGATCCTCAATGGCGGGCAGCGCACTTGGACTGGTACATGGCGCACAGTTCGTTCCTCGCAGACATCCCCCCGGTGGCCAACACAGAGTTAGGACCAGGCTCGTTAGCCGCCATTTTAGGCTGTCCGCTTGAGGGTGGCGCGGACACGATATGGATTCACCAGCCCGACGATTTTGATCCTTCGGCTCCGATAAAGTTTGATCGCGGCTCGGCCGGATGGCAGCTCCATAAGCGGCTCCTGACCGAATGCAAGCTACGTTCGAATGGTAACTATTACGTAGGCATGCCGGATCTGATGGAGGGATTGGATGTCTTGGCCTCACTGGAGGGCACAGACAATGCGCTGATGAACACGATGATGGATCCCGAAGGCACCTTGCAGCGCCTACAGGAGATCAACGATGTCTACTTTCAGGTATTCGATGAACTTTATGAAATCATCAAGGAAGATGACGGAATGGCTTTCTGCTATTTCTCACTCTGGGGTCCCGGCAAGGTCAGCAAGCTGCAATCGGATATCTCCACGATGATTTCGGAAGATGATTTCCGCATGTTCGTCCAACCGTTCATCCGCGAACAGGCCCGGCGTCTGGATCTTACGCTCTATCATCTTGATGGTGTCGGTGCCATGAGACATCTGCCGGCGCTGTTGGAGATCGAAGAGCTCGACGCCATCCAGTGGACCCCCGGCGTCGGCGAACCGCAAGGCGGCAATCCCAAATGGTATGATCTCTACAAGCAGATCATTGCCGGAGGAAAGAGCATAGAGGCCAACTGGGTCGAACTCGACGAGATTGCGCTGCTCCTGGATGCCGTGGGTACCGAAGGCATACAGATCAACTGCGACTTCCATACGGAAGAAGAGGTCCGCCGAGCCGAGGACATCATCGACCGCTTCATACACTGATTCCCCTCCCCCTGCCTGCCTGTGGGAGACGGGCAAGACGGGTATGGACCAACAACTATAATCATTAAGAACAGACGATGGAGACACATTACATGGAAAGCCTTGACTGGCTGATCTTGGGAAGCTATTTTGCCATCCTGCTGGGAATAGGCTTATGGGCAAGCATGCGCAGGAAGAAGAACAGCTCGCTGTTTCTTGCGGAGCATTCGCTGCAATGGCATCACATCGGCTTCTCGATGTGGGGGACCAACGTCGGTCCTTCTATGCTGATCGCATCTGCATCCGCCGGATTCACGAGTGGTATCGTGTCGGGCAACTATGCCTGGTATGCGTTCATCTTCATAGCCCTTTTAGCCTTCGTCTTTGCACCGAGATACTTAGGCAGCAAGATATCTACGCTCCCGGAGTTCATGGGCTTACGCTTCGGTCAAGGCACGCGGAACATCCTCGCCTGGTATACGATCGTGACGATATTGGTATCCTGGCTGGCCCTGACACTGTTCGCCGGAGGCGTGCTCATCAGGCAAGTGTTTGACATTCCGATGTGGGCTTCCGCGCTCATATTATTGGGCATCTCCCTCTTCTTCACCATGCTTGGCGGTCTGAAGGCCATCGCCTACACCAACGTCTATCAGATGCTGCTGCTCATATTTGTCAGTGCCACGCTGGCCATTCTCGGCGTCCACCGCTTGGGCGGCCTTGAAACGCTGACCGCGAATGTGCCCGGTGACTATTGGATCCTGTTCAAGCCGAACACGGACAAGGCGTTTCCGTGGCTTCCGATCCTATTGGGTTACCCGGTGATGGGAGTCTGGTTCTGGTGCACCGATCAAAGTATGGTGCAGCCGGTGCTTGCAGCCAAGAACATCAAGCAGGGCCAGCTGGGGGCCAACTTCACCGGTTGGCTGAAGATACTCGACGTCCCTCTGTACATCCTACCTGGCATCATCGCCTACGCTATGGTACGTACGGGCCAGATGACCCTTGACAATCCGGACGAGACTTATATCTCGATGGTGACGATGCTGTTTCCCAAGGGCATGGTGGGATTGGTCTTCGCCGTGCTCACAGCTGCCTTGGTCAGCACCATCGGATCTGCTCTGAACGCGCTGAGCACGGTCTTCACGATGGACATCTATGTGAAGAAATACCACCCCGAGGCCTCCCAGCGGCATATCATCCATACCGGTCGGATGGTCACAGCCATCGGGGCTGCCATCTCCATCATGCTCTGCGTAGCCATAGACAGCATCAAAGGCCTCGACCTGTTCAACATCTTCCAGTCGGTCCTGAGCTTCCTGGCTCCTCCGATGGCCACTGTCTTCCTGCTCGGCGTATTCTGGAAGAAGGCAACGACACGCGGCGCGAACCTCACACTGACCGTCGGAACGGCCTTCTGCCTGCTTGTCGGCGTGCTCTATTACTGGATCCTGCCGGCCGACAAATACCACTTCTGGCCGCACTTCATGCTGCTGAGCTTCTACCTCTTTGTCATTCTCATCATCGGAATGATCATCACCAGCCTGTGCGACCACGGCAGCCAACGCTTCGACATACCGAATCCCATCCGCCATGAACGCTCCTACCTGGTCCTCACGAGCTGGTTCCTGCTGTTCGCCGTGATGATCGGACTCTATCTATATTTCAACTAAGACAATTCAAAAACGATGAAAGTCAAACTCTGTCTCACGTTCCTGCTGATCCTGATCAGCGGTTCTGCCCTTGCGCAGCAATACCAATCCTTGGACCGGCAACATCCGATCCGGTTCACCGGCCATTCGGTCACCTATCAGGGACAGACCTACCAGCTCGGCCCGAAGACCTTCTTTTTGGACGGACAGCTCACTCAGGCGGAGGCCGACAAATATCCCTACGTGTTCCGCACCTTCCAGGAAGTCAACGAGCACCTGCAGAACGGGACTGCCGATGCACCCATGACGGTGCTCATCGCACCATGGGTCTACTGGATAAACGATCCGGATACGCCCGACGAAGTACGCACCAAAGACGGCAGTGCGCCGATCGGAATGTACGTGAAATGTGAGAATCTCCACCTGAAGGGGCTCAACCCGGATCCGGCAAACATCGTGTTCGCCTCCCGGAGAGGCCAGACCCAGGGATCGCGGGGCAACTTCACGATGCTTGACTTCACCGGCAACGGACTGACCATCCGCGACATGACGCTCGGTAACTACTGCAATGTCGATCTTGAATTCCCCTTGAATCCGAAGCTGAACCGGGCCAAACGCAACCCGGCCTACACACAAGCCCACGTGGCATATTGCCACGGCGACCGCATCTATGCAGAGAACGTGCGCTTCATCAGCAGGCTTAACATGAACCCGTTAGGCGGTGCCAAGCGCATCTTATTCAACCACTGCCACATGGAGAGCACGGATGACGCCTTGACAAGTACGGGCGTTTACTTAGACTGCGATATGGAATTCTACGCCACGAAGCCCTTTTGGAACAGCGATCGTCATGGTGCCGTCTTCCTCAATTCAGACTTCCGCGTGAAGCACAACTATCTCAGGCAGAACTTTACGAAGAGCCTCAATCCCCTTTCCGTCATCGACTGCCGCTACCATGCACCAGAAGGGACCTACGCGGCCTGGACACTTGTGCCCGAGAAATGGCTTCGCTGCTATCAGGCCAATGTGACCATGAACGGCCAGCCGGTCGTCATCGCAGCCCGCGAACCGGAAAACACGGTGCGCCTCGACGGCAAACCGGCACTCGCAGCCTTCAAACTTGCCGACGGCACCTACAACGTCTACAATCTGCTGAGGGGTGACGACGACTGGGATCCGTTAGGGCAAAAGGAGCTTGTCGGGGAACAGTCTGCCAACCTCGCCACCTGCCTGACGGTGACACCACAGCGCAATGAGATCCAGACCGGCCAGGAGCCGATCATGCTGAAGGCTGATGCCATGCGGCATACAGGCTACAGTCTCAACGCCTTCTATGAAGGACGGATCCACTGGAAAGTGGAAGCCGGCTACGAACGCTATGTCAGGATCGAACCGGCGGGCAGCACGTGCCGGGTGCGCTCGCTGATCGAAGAGGACAAGCCCCGCCACTTCGCCATCATCGCCTATACGGACGACGGATTGGAAGGAGCAGCCTCTGTCACCGTCAAGCCCTCTACCCTGCCCGCCCCGGCGTTCACCCGGCAGCCCCGGCTGACCGTCAAGGACGGCGTGGCACGCGTGGATTATGCGCTCGACCTGCAGGGACGGGCCGACGAGTCGGTCATCACGTGGTCGCGCGTGGACAAGGATAGGACTTATGAAGTCAGTGTCAGCCGAAACGGCAACCCTGAAACGGCCTACCGACTGCAGCCGGGAGACAAGGACTGCCGACTGCAGGTGACCATCCGCCCGAAACATCTGCGCTCGCTGCCGGGCACCGCCGTGACCCTCACGACAAAGGTTCTGACGTCCAAACAGACCGGTCTGCGCGACCGGGAGCTGACTACCGACTTCGCCCATCTGCCCTGTGCCAACCAAGTTGACCTCAAGCCCGGACTCTGGACCATCGACGGCTACAAGCCGTCTGATGTGACGCTGCAGAACTGTACGGTCGACAACGCCGCCGACTTCTGGATTTACGGCCCCGGAATCAATGGCTGCAAGGGCACCGGACTGCTGCAGACACGCCCCGGGAGCAGGCTCCGCTACACACCGGCAGGCAGCGCGTTCGGCGATATGGAGGTCACTCTCCTCGTCGACCCCTGCAAACAGGCCGGCCAGGGCTTCTCTTCCGCCCGGCAGCAGTATATGGACATCTGCCTGAAATTTGACACGCAGACGTTGACCGGCTATGGCCTGCGCATCATCCGCACGACAAAATACGCCAACGCCGTGGACTTCCTGCTCGTCAAGTACGATCATGGCACCATCACGCCCCTCACAGATCCCGTGACCTCCAACTGCTATCTGACCAACTGCACGCTGCGTGTGTCGCTCCACGGAAACACACTCTCCGCCTCGGCATCGACCACCACGCCGCTTCAGGAGCCCGCCGACGCGCACGTGAAGCCCACGGTCGCCCTGCAGGCTGATGTCACGCCCAACGCTTACGGAGGCTTTGCCATCCAGCATACCGGCACGGCCGGCGAAGGCACCACCATGCTTCACAATCTGAAGATCGAATGGAAATGAAACTCATCCTGCTCTATGGCATTGCGGTCAACATGGTCACCTTCCTCGCCTATGCCATTGACAAGTACAAGGCACGCCATCACCGGTGGCGGATCCCCGAAGCTACGCTGCTCGGGCTCGCCGTCATCGGTGGTTCGACAGGTGCCTGGGCGGCCATGTACACCATGCACCACAAGACCCGACATCTGAAGTTCAAATACGGCGTACCACTCATCCTTGCCCTCCAGGTCACACTCTTCTGCTGGCTGACCCTCAACCCCGGACCGGCCATTAGACCGCTGGAGCACATTTATTCTTCTCATTTCATGCTTTCCGCCTGCTTTCGTCCGCTTGCAGGACATCTTTCCTGCCGGGCTTCCTTGACGCAGGCCGCTACGCCTTCGGATCCCCGGCAGGCAGTCTGACCTGCCATCGGACAAAATCAGTTCGGACGCTAATGACCGATCCGGGTCAACTGATCAGCCGACAGAAGACAGGCACGGGGAAAGCGAAGGGAGCTTTCCGATATTTCCTGACAATGGGAAGACATGGCCTGCATGCAAGTCTGCATATTCATGCACTGATCTGAGCGCCCCGCAAAAACCGGCGGATGACCCCTCGGCCATCCGCTCCGAGATCGCGCCACAGATCAAACGAAATCGCCTCAAAATAATTTTTATTGACAAAGATCACGCCTCCCGACGAACCGTTTGCATCGTCCGGCCTATGAAGAGCTATCCTTCGGGCAGGCCAAAGCTATCATGCGGGCTCCCCAAAGCATAGCTATGACCGCTCCATATGCCTGCTCCGCAGCGCGAAAAGGCATGCAGAAGCATCACAAAATGGTACGTTCTGCAAGATTATGCAATACGAACAGGAAAGGGAACACACAAACATTGATGAAAAAAACGGCGCATGAAGACCGTCCGGACCCTATTTCAGCCGATAGCAAAGACCTCCATGAAAGATCCGGCCCAAACCATCCGGACAAGGCGAAAGCTATCTTCAGATCCTGGAAAAGCCGGCACCCAAGCCTCTATACCTTTCGATCATTCAAAAAACGATATGAATCTGACATTCAAATACTTATACGCCATCATCCTCATCCTCGACCGATGCGGGAGCCGAACCGCCTTCCCGCATGTTGGTGTCGAGCTGCGTGTCTTCGCTGACAGATACCTCCCCGAAGCGCGAAATCTTCATCACCAAGGGGACGAACTCATCACTCGACTTGTCGGGCGAGCCTACACTGGCGGCAAAAACAAGCTGCCCGCCGGCGATGCGGTCAAAGACGATACCGAGCAATGCCCCGTCCCGGCCATAGTCACTGTTGAGACAGGCTGCGAAGTCGGCCTTGGTGAAAGTCTTGGAAAAGAATTCCGTCCCATCCTTACGGACAATCCGGAGCGTGATCCGGTTGTCATAAAACTTCTGACTGCCCTCCTCAATGAGAGGCAGAGCCGGATCAGCCTTGAAGCTCACCTCTATGGTATAGGCATTGCCTGACCACACTATCTGCCTCGACTGGCTGTAATCGCCCATCTTCTGCGGTTTTCCAGCCCTTACGATGATCGGCTTATGGGTTATGATGTCTTTCGTTTTTTTCTCGCCCTGACAACCGGCCATTGCTCCGAACAGCATGATCAGTCCGACGAGAGACAGGATTTTCTTCATCTTGACAAATTCTTTCTTCCCTGCAAAGTTACAGTAAGTTCGTTGAACGGCAAAGAAAAAGCGGCTAAAAAACAAAATGGCACCTCTTCCAACCAGAAGAAGTGCCATCATCCTAAATACACTAATAATCCTATTGATCTTTCACACGATATAATAAAAGTTCAGTTTATGAATGGTCATTTTCATCATGCCGCAGATCAGACTGCAGGCTGTTGCTGCCCGTCACGGGGTCCGCGGGGTCCGCGCTGGCGTGCGTTCTTGAGATCGTTGCTGTACTGGGTGAACTGCTCCGGGGTCATGATCTTCTGCAACTCCTTGTCGTAGCTCTCCCTGTTGGCCTGCATTTCCTTGCGTCTTGCCTCCATTTGGTCCTTCGAAGGACGCTGCTTCTGCTGCTGGGTGGTTGCTCCGGACTCTCCGTCCGTTTTCTGTTGGCCGTTCTGCCCCATATGGCGGTGAGGTCCGCGAGGTCCAAAGCCGAAGCCAGGCATCTTGTCTGCGTAGGCTGTATTCAGCTTGAGCAACTGCTTGGCCTGATTTTCGCTGAGTCCATACTTCTTGACCACACGGTCCGTCCGGCGCTGAACCATCTCGGTCTTGTCAAACTTGCGGCCCTGACCGGCCTCTTCCTTTGCTTCCTGAGCCATAGACGTTGCAGAGAATGCGACTGCTGCAACAAGCGATAAAATCATTTTTTTCATTTCTACCTTCTGATTTTGTTGTTATATAAGTTGTGTTGGTTGCAACTAACAATATGATGCAGATGGTCCCTCAAAGTTTAATCACTGATGAAAAAAAACAGCTCATTTCCTCCATTTTGACGTTTTTTTGTTATCTTTGCAGGGTTATTAACAGTCCCGAAATGAAAATATATCCCCTGCTCATCCTGTTGCTGACCGTCGGACTGGCTGCCTGTTCCGACAAGAAGACAAGCGGGAATGTGGACGAAATGCTCGATACCATTCCCGAAATGGTCATGCGCATCCAGAAGAGTTCTCGCCTCTACACCACAGAATACCATATCCGCAAGATCGTCACGCACGATGATACGAAGAAGCTGACGGGATCTTTCATGAGCAGGAACTTCAGCATTGACCTGCCCGTGGGCCAGCGCAAGATCGCCATCCCCATGGATGCGACGGTCAGGGCTTATATCGACTTCAGCACCTTCAGCGAGAAGAACGTGAACCGGAACGGCGACAAGGTGGAGATCATCCTGCCGGATCCGAAGATCGTACTGACCGGGACGAAGATCAATCATGCTGAAGTCAAGCAGTATGTGCCGCTCTTCAGAAGCCGTTTCAGTGATGCCGAGCTGACCAACTACGAACGCCAGGGACGCCAGGCCATCCTCAATGACCTGCCCAAACTGAACCTCATCGAACAGTCCAAAGCCAGTGCGGCCCGCACGCTGATCCCGTTTATCACCGAGATGGGGTTCAAGCAGGAAGATGTGACCATCACCTTCCGGAAGCGGTTCACGCCGTCAGACATCGCCACACTCATTGAAAAATCAACCCTCGAACATGAAGCAGCCGGCAAATAGCATCCTTTCGCTCCTGACACGTCTGTCGAAGACGGCACTGATGATCATGGCCACGCTGCTGCTCGTAGCCTTGGCCGGCATCTTTGCCGTGGTATGGATCAACCGCAGCAATCAGATCTCGATCGAACAGAACGACCGGATAGACATCACGCCCACACAGATCCGGACCATCGAGAACATCGGTGAATGGGAGTTTCTTGCCGTCAGTGACGAGGAGATCGTGGACACCATCAGGCACGGTTTCTTCGGAGACGACCAGTTGGTGAAGATCTATTACGGCACCTTACGGTTAGGGATCGACCTGCACGAGGCGCGTCCGGGGTGGATGAAAAGCGACGGGGACACGATCATTGCGATGCTGCCGCCCGTCAAGCTGCTCAATCATGACTTCATCGACGAGGCACGCAGCCGGGCGTTCTATCAGGAGGGGAAATGGTCAGAGGATGCCCGCGAGGCGCTGTACCATAAAGCCTATCAGGCCATGAAGAAGCGATGTCTCACCCCCGAGAACGTCCGGAACGCACAACGGAATGCCGCTGTCCAA
Organism: Prevotella sp.; assembly: GCA_022778905.1. Lineage (GTDB taxonomy): Bacteria > Bacteroidota > Bacteroidia > Bacteroidales > Bacteroidaceae > Prevotella. The sequence goes on from JALFRV010000003.1 coordinate 10,571, forward strand.
TTCGAAAATATGCTCCGGAGCATGGGGTTCAGATATGTCAGGATCGGATTTGAGGCGGGTGAGCCTGCCAAACAACAGAAAAAGGGCTGACCCTGACGCCCTCCAAACGAAACAGAACTGCTTATGGCTGACACGATCAATCAAATCTTTTCCCAACTCTCGGCTTTCCTTTGGGGCTGGCCCATGATCATCCTGCTGCTGGGAACACACCTCTATCTGACCATCAGACTGCGTTTTCCGCAACGGAAGATATTCACCGCCATCCGCCTGTCCGTCAAGAAAGATGACGGTTCGACCGGTGACGTGTCCCAATTCGGAGCCTTGTCGACTGCCCTTGCAGCCACCATCGGAACCGGAAACATCGTCGGCGTGGCGACGGCGGTCGCCTTGGGCGGCCCCGGAGCCGTGTTCTGGTGCTGGCTTACGGGTGTGTTCGGCATCTCAACCAAATATGCCGAAGGTCTGTTGGCCATCAAATACCGCGTCAAGACCAAAGACGGCCGGATGATAGGAGGTCCGATGTATGCGCTCGAACGCGGCTTGGGCTGGAAATGGCTGGGCGTCCTGTTTGCCTTCTTCACGGCCATTGCCTCGTTCGGAATAGGCAACACCGTGCAGGCTAACGCCATCGCGACGATCTCCTGTCAGACCTATGGCTTTTCGCCTTACGCCGTGGGGCTGGTCGTGAGCGCCCTTACGGCTGCCGTCATCCTTGGCGGCGTGAAGAGCATAGCCCGCGTCTGCGAGATGCTCGTCCCGCTGATGGCATTCTGCTATGTTGTCGGCTGCATCTACATCCTGTTCGTCAACGGCGCCTATGTGTGGCCGGCGATCAAGCTGATCGGCGCCTCCGCCTTCAGTCCGGAAGCCGTCGGGGGCGGATTTGCGGGCGGTTCGGTCATGATGGCTGCACGCTATGGCATCGCCCGAGGCCTGTTCTCCAATGAATCGGGATTAGGTTCGGCACCCATCGTGGCCGCAGCCGCACAGACCAGAAACCCCGTCCGCCAAGCCCTCGTATCGTCTTCCGGCACGTTCTGGGACACGGTTGTCATCTGCGCGCTGACCGGACTGATCATCGTGAGCAGCATCCTCGCCTATCCGGACATCACCTTCAACGACGGTGCAGCGCTCACCAAGGCCGCTTTCTGCAAGATCCCGTACATCGGTGCGCCTCTTCTGAGCTTCGGATTGCTCACGTTCGCGTTCAGCACCATACTCGGATGGAGCTACTATGGCGAACGGGCGGTGGAGTATCTGAACGGTAAACGGTGGACATACGTATACCGCGTGCTGTACATCATAGCCGTCTTCATCGGCAGCATCGTCAACCTGTCCTTAGTATGGAACATTTCTGACTGCATGAATGCGCTCATGGCGATTCCCAACCTGCTCTCCCTGCTCTTCCTGAGCGGCATCATCGTACACGAGACAAGAAAATATCTCTGGCACGACAGACTCGATGAAGGCATGCCGGAGGACATGGACGGAGCTGCGGAAGCAGAACTGCAGTGACTACACTTAGCATCAAACGATATGAAACGACATTTCTTTCTGATCACCTTGGCCGCGCTCATGCTGAGCGGAAGCTCCTGTGCGCGCGGGACACAGGCGGCTGACCGGTCGGACACGTTCACGACCCGGTCGGGCAAGACAATCCGGATCAGGGCGATCAAGCATGCTTCCTTGGAAATCAACTACGACGGCCGGATCATCGAAGTGGATCCTGTCGCTGACGCAGTGCAGCCCCACACCGATTACTCAAAGATGGAGCGGGCGGACCTCATCCTCGTCACGCACGAACATCATGACCACTTCGACCCGGCCGCAATCGATGTCCTGGCCAAGGACGGCACCCGGCTGATCCTCAACCAGCGTTGCGCAGACATGATCAAAAAAGGCACGGCGATGAAGAACGGGGACAGCCTGCGGCTGGCAGACGACATGGCCATCAGGGCCACCGCAGCCTACAACACCACCCCGGGCAACCTCAAATACCATCCGAAAGGACGGGACAACGGGTTCATCCTCGAAATGGACGGATTCCGTATCTATATTGCGGGCGACACGGAAGTCATCCCCGAGATGCGGAATATGGGTCCTATAGACGTTGCATTCCTGCCCTGCAACCAACCATTCACGATGACCCCGGAGCAGCTGCACGAGGCTGCCGCTATGATCAGACCAAAGGTCCTCTACCCCTATCACTTCTCGCAGACATCCAAAGAAGCCATGCGCGGGGCATGCGAAGGATTGGGCATCGACGTGCGGATACGGAATTTCGAGTAGGTATCAGAACAACCGGCTGGCCTCGTTGGGTCCGGCCATCCCGCTCCCATTCTTCTCGGACGACTCCCGGATCTTCAGGATCATGGGGACAATCTCCTTATATATCTTCTTGTCACCATTGATATTGCGCAGCAAGAGCTCGCACGCCTTGGTGCCCTGAGCGTGCGCCTGGTCCATGATGGCGGACAGTCTGGGGGTCACGAAGGCCGCATTCTCGCCATCCGTGAACCCGATGATGGCCACGTCCTGCGGAATCCTGAGCCTTTCATGCTTGATGGCATCGAAGGCCGCATAAGTGATGATGTCATTGAAAGCGAGAATGGCATCGGGCCGATCCGGACGACGCAGCAGCTCGATGGTGGCCTTGCGGGCGACTTCAAAGTCAATTTTGTCACAGACAACGAGGCTCCGGTCAATCCCTATATTCTTATCCTTCAACGCCTGCAGATAGCCATGCTTGCGCCGGCGGACCATGTCCAAATGGTTGGGCCCGCCGATAAAGGCTATCCGCCGGCTTCCCGTTTCAATGAGATGGACGGTGGCTTCATAGGCCGCTTCATCCCCGTTGCCGACCACCTGTGAAAACATCTGGGGCAGACAGGTGCGGGCAAAGAAGACCACAGGCATATCCATGGCATGCAACTGCTCGTAATGGCTGTAGTCGACAGTCGTCTGCGCCAGACAGGCAATAATGCCCTCGACATGCAGGGAGACAAAACTCTCGATGGCCTGAATCTCACGCTCGTGATCCTCATGGCTGTTGGCGCTGAAGACCGAATAGCCGTTGCGACGGGCACAGTCCTCAATTCCATCAAGCACAGAGGCATAATAGTGTGTGACGAGATTAGGAACGATGACGCCGATGATATGGGGCGCCTCCTTCCGAAGACTTTGCGCGAAGGGATTAGGCCTGTAGTTGCGGATCTGTGCCAGCTCTCTCACTTTCGCTTTCATATCCTCTCCGACCTCATGGCTGTTGTGCAAGGCACGCGAAACGGTGGCAATGCTGACTCCTAATTCAGCGGCCAGATCCTTCAATGATGTACGATGCTGCTTCATGAATATTTATCCTTTGATTGCAAAGATAACAGAAAAAAGGCAAATACGCAAACGTTTACGTTATTTTTTTCAACCTTTTTGATCAATTAATTAATAAAATGTTATATCTTTGTGGCAAAAGTATATAAAAGGTAATGAATAGTTGATAATAAGTTAGTTAGAAAGCAAAAGGATTAGAACTGTCGTGAGACATTTCCAATCCTTTTTTTTCGTCCTCCCCTTTCCGGTCCATGACCCTTTCCGAACTCGCCCCCAACACCTTCGTCAGGGACGCCTGCCAGCAGTGGAATCCATAGTCTGACAGCCAGTTAACTCCATATAGAAGAAACGGAAAACGGCCATGACGCGGCCATAAGATCCATTCAGCGCGGACGAAGCTATCATTCGGGTGATCGAGGACTATCATCCGGGCGGCCTGAAAGACACCTTTCCGCGTACCTTTCAAATGTAGTATTCGGCCGAGTCGACCAATCCGGCGCGAAAAGCGTATTTAGTAGCCTCGTGCAGATTATTGACACCTAATTTCCGGAATATGTTCTTTCGATGGGTATTGACCGTGTGAAAACTGCTGAAACGCTTCTCGGCAATCTCCTTGGTGGTCATTCCGAGTGCAATGTCTTTCAGGATTTCGGTTTCCGCTCGCGTCAGATTGACCGTCTCTTCCGACTTAGTCTCCGGTGCGAGCAGCATTTCAGCCATGCGCTGGCAGATGAAACGATGGTGGTGGACGGTAAAGGCAACGGCTTCACGGATCTCGGTCAGCGGCGACTCCTTCAGCAAAACGCTGAAGCAGGGACTGCTGGCCAGAAGCAGACGGACAAAATCCAAACTGAGGTCTTCGCTGAACAAGAGCCACTGAACACGCTGAAAGCGCTGACAGAGGATCAGCATTTCGGCCGCATCATTGATGTCGAAGAGCGTGTAGTCGAGAATGACTGCACTCTCGGGCTCGATCTTCAGCTGCTCGATCAGCGTGGCCTTGTCTTCCACCTGACTGTATTCGACGCCTGTAAGGCCGTCGCAAATATACATCAGACCTGCCCGGGTGATGCCCTGATTGTCTGCTAATAAAACCTTCATGTTCGATTCTCGCTTGACGATAGAAAACAGACCGGCACGCCGTCACATGGACAACAGCTGTTCGTCCTCGACCTCACAACTCACGAAACCCATTTCCTTGGCCCGCTGCTCATCAAAGGCATAGTATGTAGCCTCTGCTTCGACGCAAACCTCCGAATTGCCGTTTTCAAGGGTGAGCTGCATGACGACGATGTTACGTTTCTGGCTCACGATATGCCCACGGATGGTCAGCTGGGTGTCGGAAGCCAGCACGGCATGCTTGAAATGGACATCAAGCTTGACGGTCATGCCTGCCGTCTGCAGCTTGCGCATCACGATCCAGCCGGCCGTCTCATCGATCAGCGTGGAAAGAATGCCGCCATGCATGACGCCGATCCATCCCTGATAATGCTCCTGAGGCCGCCAGAAAGAGATCACCTCATCACCACTCTCGAAGAATTCCATATGAAGTCCCAACGGGTTGTCGGGGGAACAGCCAAAGCAGTCGTAGCCTTCCTTGTGTACCCAAGGATTCTTTATTTTTCTCATAATCGCTTCCAATTCTTTGCAAATA
>JALFRV010000093.1 GCA_022778905.1 Prevotella sp.
CCTTGCCGAACTCGTCTATGGTCGCCTTGACCGCTGCCTTAATATCGTCAAGCTCACAGACATCGCACTTTACAGGCAGACATTTAACGCCCTTTGCCCTGACTTCCTGTGCGACGGCTTCGAGCTTTTCCATGCGGCGCGCGAGAAGAACGATGTCCGCTCCCTGCCCTGCCAGGGCAAGTGCAAACTGCCTGCCGAGACCGCTGGATGCTCCCGTTACTACGGCAACTCTGCCGTGAAGATCAAACATCATTTGTATTCTCCTTTACATATCACAGAGGAAGGCACTCGTACTCATATATATCGAGCATGAGCTTCCTCGGCTGCTTTGCATCGTCCAGACGGCCGACAGCAAAGGTGAACATCTTGTCAAGCCTGGGGTCGGTAGACTCGATAGGGCTTGCAAAACAGATATCCACTCCCCTGCTGATATTGCCTGCGGCGAATTCCTTGATCTCGTCTACAGTGCAGAAATCGGCTCTGCCGGTATAAGGCACATAGACGAGATTTCCGTCGTTGAGCTTTATTGTTATGCGGCCGTCGAGCTCGAAAACGCCGTTATAGCGCAGAAGCTGAGTGACCTCGCCGCCGGGCACGACATGGCCGATAACCTCGCTTTGAGTGAACACCTCGCCGCCCCTGGGTGTTGCGTTCACGCGCACACCGCCGCCGACCGAAGGGTAAAAGCCCCATCCGTCAAGCTCTATATCCGTGGAAAAAAGATGGTCTATACGGGTCTTGTTCAAATCGTTTGACATTGTTCCTTCTCCTTTCTCACTTCTTGATGCGTACGGCGTACACATCGTAACGGACTACAACGGGGTCGGAGAATTTAGCGACTCCGAAGCCGATGCAGAAGGTGTGGTTGAGCCATTCATAGCGCGGATCGTCGGTCTCGAGCTGATAATGGATAGCATTGCGCACCTGCTCGGGGAAAATGAACTTCTTATATTTCAGAACATCCTCGTAGCCGCCGATGTCGTTTCGGCCCTGATAAGGCATGTATATCTTTGCGCCGTCATCGGTTTCGATGGTTGCGCGGACATTTACATTCTGAGTGCCGTTGGGTGTGCCGTGACACCAGTCGCCGCCAAACGGCTTGAGCTTACCGTTTATCTTAGCGCCCTTGACCCAGCCGCCGACTATATATCCGGTCAGGCGGAACCCGCCGAATACTGACGGGTCATAGACTTCAAAGTTGGGGTCGCAATCCGCCGCATAGGAGAAAAGATACTCCAGCTCATATGGAATGAGATCTCTCATAAGGTTTTGCTCCTTTCTTTTTATATGTCCATGCCGGATATCCGGCGTGGACAGCTTTCATGCTTTTCAGCGATCAATAGACATTGCCGCAAAGAAGCCGCTGCGGATGGCCGTGCCGATCTTACCCATCTTGACGCTGTCGCCCATGGCGATGGTCTTGTTGTAGTACTTTGCCTTGAGCTGCTCGACAAGCTCCGTTCTGGGCTTCATGCCGAGAGCGTTTATGACGGTATCTGCGGGCAGATACTCGGTGCTGCCGTCCTCTTTCTGGACGTTTACACCGTTTTCGTCAACGCTGAGGACCTTGGTCTTGGTCATAAGGCGAACACCGAGCTTTGTCATCTTTGCGCAGATGCAGTCGCGGTTTATGAACATTGCATCCTTGGCCATGATATCGCCCATCTCAACAATGGTAACATTCTTGCCGTAGTCAAGCGCCAGCTCGTAACCGCCGTCACAGCCGGACTCGCCGCCGCCGCACACGACGATATTGTCGCCCTTTACAAGGCCGTGATCCTTGTGGACTTCATACATATTAAATACGTTCTTGCCGTCGAGACCGGGGATCGGCGGACAAACGGGAACGGTGCCGGTGCTGACGAAGATCCAATCGGCCGCTTCGAGGACGGGATCGTCGGCCTTGATCTCGGTGTTGAGCTTGATCTCGACGCCGAGCTTCTCCATCTGCACACCGTACCACTCGAACAGTGCGCGGATGTAGTTTTTGAAGGAGGATGTCGCGATAACGCGGGCGGTGCCGCCGATATGATCGTCCTTTTCATACACGGTGACCTTGTGTCCCTTGATGGCCGCAACGCGAGCTGCCTCAAGGCCGGACGGGCCTGCACCGATGACAACGATATTCTTCGGATCGTTGGTCTTTTCGATCCTGAACGCCTTCTCCTCGCCGACCTGGGTGTTTACAGAGCAGGAGATCTTGGTGCGGCGATTCCAGATACGGCCTATGCAGTCCTCATTGCATCTCAGGCAGGGACGAACGTCCTCGCGATGGCCGGAGATGAGCTTGTTGGGGATATCGGGATCGGCAATAAGCGCACGGCCGAGGATGGCGAAGTCGGCCTTGCCGGAGGTGATGAGCTCAAGTGCGGTATCGGGATCGTGGGTGCCGCCGTTGAGGATGGGCTTGTGGATATTCTCGCGGGCAAAGTCGCAGACGTAGGACATGCACGCAGGTCCCTGATAGGACGGCGGGAAGATGTAGTCAAGGCGCTCGTAGGAGCCTGCGTCGACGTCGAATGCGTCGATGCTGCACTTCTGGAGCCACTCGACGAGCTCCTTGGTCTCATCGAATGTACGGCCGCCCTCCCAGCCGTGGTCAAGTGCGATGCGGAACAGGATGGGCATATCCGGTCCGACGACGGAGCGGACAGCCTCAACCATCTCACGGGCAAAGCGGGTGCGGTTTTCCGCCGAGCCGCCGTACTCATCGGTGCGATGGTTGAAGACCTTGGACATGAACTGGTCAATGAGGTAGCCGGCGTGAGCATGGATCTCTATAGCGTCAAAGCCTGCGTCACGCGCAACGCCCGCTGCATATTTGAAGGTCTCCTGGAGCTCCTTGATCTCCTCAACGGTCATTGCACGGGTCAGAACGTCGGGTCTGAAGAAGGTAGGCTGCTCGCAGGAAGATATGAGCTTCTCGCCGAACTCATTGGGATAGCCGTTGCGGCCGGTGCCCGGAGTCATCTGGAGGCAGATCTTTGCGCCCCAGCGGTGAACTCTCTCGACAAGGTCGGTGTATGCCGGGATGGGGATGTCGCTGTCGAGGGTACCCTCATGAGAGCCCTGAGCGATCTTCTCGGTAAGAGGTGTGCAGCCGGTGATTATCATGCCGACGCCGCCTCTTGCGCGCTCTTCAAAGTAGTCGATCTCCCAATCGGACTTAGCGCCGTAAGGAAGGGATGCGTTGTGACCCATCGGTGAAAGGACGAGACGGTTTTTGAGCTCCATCTTGCCTATTTTGAACGGTGTAAAGAGAGGGCTGTAGTCTTTCTTTTCCATTGTGATATTTACTCCTTTACTTGTCAGTTCTATATTCTTTATTGCTTCCGCAGCCGGCTCGTTCGGTAAGCCGACCGCGGATTTGTGGGATATCAGGCGTTTGTACCGGTCTCGATGGCTTTTTTCTCGTCAACGACCTTCTTCATAGGCTTGCAGCCGACGAAGATCATGACGGCAAGAACGATGCCGAGGAAGCCGAAGAGCTTGAACATGCCGCTGTAAGAGCCGGTGATGTCATATGCCGCGTTGAGAACCGGCATGCCAAATGCGACGCCGCAGTTCATGACCGCGATCATGATGCCCATGATCTGACCCTGTGCGCGGTTGCCGAAGACCTGCAGGGTGTAAACAGGGAGAGTTGCCTTGAGGATGCAGAACGAGCCGCCGAGCAGAACAGTACCGACATACATCATGCCGATCGCAGGAGCGGTCGCGTAGATGAACACGGAAGCGATGGCCATGATCGAGTAAGCGACCATGCAGGTGCGGAT
>JALFRV010000229.1 GCA_022778905.1 Prevotella sp.
TGCGTTTATATGAACATTTTCAGAAGAAGACCGGCTGAAGTCGCCGCGTAAAGTGAGTAAAGAGAATGCATCATAGAGAAAGACAAAAAAGGGGATGTGCCTATTTTGACACATCCCCTTATTGTTTGACGTGTGTTCCGGCAATTTTGTGACAGCGTTGCAACTGTTTCATTTACAGATATTTATCGGATGCTTGGCCAATGTCGGTTTTCAGGTCCGCGCAGAGCTATGCTCCGGGCCGTCGAAAGCATACATATAGGCGGCCCAAAGCTATGCTTTCGACGGCCCGGAGCATAGCTTTGGCGAAGCCGCACTGATCCTCTCTGAAACAGGGAGGAAAAGAGTGGTTTATTTGGAGGCTGCAAGTTCCTGTTTGAGAAACCTTGGCGTGTAGCCCTTCTTGCTCTTGGCGACCTGTTCGGGGGTGCCCGTTGCCAATACGGTACCGCCGTTCCGGCCGCCTTCAGGCCCCATATCGATGACGTAGTCGGCTAATTTGATCACGTCGAGATTATGCTCGATGATGATCACCGTGTTGCCGCGGTCGACGAGTTTTTCCAAAACGTCCATCAGGATGCGGATGTCCTCAAAGTGGAGACCGGTCGTCGGCTCGTCGAGGATGTAGAGTGTCTTGCCTGTATCACGCTTGCTCAGCTCTGTCGCAAGCTTCACGCGCTGCGACTCTCCGCCTGACAGGGTGGTCGAACTCTGTCCCAGTTTGATATATCCCAAGCCCACATCCTGCAGCGTCTTGATCTTCGGCAGGATCTGGGGAACATTCTCAAAGAACTCCACAGCCTGGTTGATCGTCATGTCGAGCACGTCTGCGATCGACTTTCCCTTAAACCTTACTTCCAGCGTTTCACGGTTGTAGCGCTTGCCGTGACACACTTCGCAAGGCACCATCACGTCGGGCAGGAAGTTCATTTCGATCGTCTTGTAGCCGTTGCCGCCGCAGGTCTCACATCTTCCGCCCTTCACATTGAAGGAAAAACGCCCCGGTTTGTAGCCGCGGATTTTAGCCTCCGGCAGGTTGACAAACAGGCTGCGGATGTCGCCGAAGATGCCTGTATAGGTGGCAGGATTGGAGCGGGGTGTGCGCCCGATGGGCGTCTGGTCCACGTTCACGACCTTGTCGATATACTCCATGCCGTCTATGGTGCTGTAAGACATCGGCTTTTTCAGCGAGCGATAGAACCGATGGGAGAGGATGGGCTGCAGGGTTTCATTGATGAGGGTCGACTTTCCGGATCCGCTCACACCGGTTACGACGATCAGTTTGCCCAATGGGAACGCCACGTCGATATCTTTCAGATTGTTGCCGCGACATCCGTGGAGCACGATCTGCTTGCCGTTGCCCTTGCGACGCCGGTCGGGCAGGGCGATCTCCTGGATGCCGTTCAGATACTGGGCGGTGAGCGTCTGCTGTCGAAGCATTTCCTCCGGCGTCCCCTGGAACACCACTTCCCCTCCCTTGCGACCGGCTTTCGGCCCGATATCCACGATATAGTCGGCATTCAGCATCATGTCCTTGTCATGCTCGACGACGATGACGGTGTTGCCGAGGTCGCGGAGTTGCTTGAGCGAATTGATCAGCCGTTCGTTGTCCCGTTGGTGCAAGCCGATGCTGGGTTCGTCAAGTATGTAGAGCACATTGACTAACTGGGAGCCGATCTGGGTCGCCAACCGGATCCGTTGGCTCTCTCCGCCGGAGAGGGATGCCGACTGTCGGTTGAGCGTCAGATAGTCGAGCCCCACGTCGAGGAGGAAACTGACGCGCGAGCGGAGTTCCTTCACGATCTCCTTGGCAATCTTCTGCTGGTTCGTCTCCAGGTGATCTTCCACGTGATCAAGCCAGTCACGCAGGTCTGCAATGTCGAGACTGGCCACCTCCGAGATGTTCTTGTCCCATATTTTGTAGGACAATGACTCGCGCTTGAGGCGCTGGCCGTGACATTCGGGACATTCTTTCATGGCCAGAAACTGCTCTGCCCATTTCTGTCCGGACGCACTGTCGTCGTTCTCCATCACGTTGCGGAGATATTTGATGATGCCGTCAAAGGTGACGAAATAGTCGGAAGAGGTGTGGACAACGTCCTTTGAGATCCGCACGTTCTCCAATGATCCGTAGAGAATCTCATCCATAGCCTCCTGCGGAATGTCCTTGACCGGTGTCTTGATGTCACATTCATAGCGCTGGAGGATGGCGTCTATCTGCCAGAATATCATCTGGTTCTTGTACTTGCCCAATGGGATGATCGCGCCGTCGTGGATGCTCATCTTGTCGTCAGGAATGACTTTCTTCAGGTCTATCTCGTTGACGGCGCCGAGACCTTTGCAGTGGGGGCAGGCCCCTTCGGGTGAGTTGAAGGAGAAGATGTTGGGGGCGGGTTCGCCATAGGAAATGCCCGTCACCGGATCCATCAGCCTTTTGGAGAAGTTACGCACCTCAGACTGGTCGATGTCCATGATCATCAGCACGCCGTCACCTTGCTTCATGCCGATCTGGACACTCTTTTTCAGTCTCTCGTCGTCCTTTTCCTGAACCTGCAGCTTGTCGATCACGACCTCAATGTTATGATTCTTGTAGCGGTCAACCTTCATTCCGCGGACGATCTCTTTCACCTCTCCGTCTATCCGGATGTAGAGATAGCCCTTCCGGCGCATGCTTTCGAACAGCTCGCGGTAGTGACCCTTGCGCTGCCTGACAAGTGGGGCGAGGATGTAGATGCGCTTTCCGGCATAGTCGGTCATGATCATCTCGAGCACCTTCTCTTCCGTATACTTGACCATGCGCTCCCCGGAGAGATAGCTGAATGCGGTTCCCGCGCGGGCATAAAGCAACCGGAGATAGTCATAGATCTCCGTCGTCGTGCCGACTGTCGAGCGTGGATTCTTGTTCGTAGTCTTCTGCTCGATGCTGATCACGGGGCTTAAGCCGGTGATCTTGTCCACATCCGGCCGTTGCATATTGCCGAGGAAGTTGCGCGCATAGGCTGAAAAGGTCTCGATATATCGCCGCTGGCCTTCGGCAAAGATTGTGTCAAAGGCCAGCGAAGACTTGCCCGAGCCGGACAGTCCGGTGATGACGGTGAGTGAATTGCGTGGGATCAGCACGTCCACATTCTTCAGATTGTGAACGCGGGCGCCCCATACCTGAATGGATGAAGCGCCCTCCCGGATCCTGTCATTGCTTGTCTGCAGTCCGTTCGTCGTGCCTTCGTCTTCTTTTCCGTGCGTATGCGGCTGGTCCGAACGGCTGCTGTTATTTGTCTGTATGTCGTTTTCTTTCATTGTTCTTTTAATTCTCGTCACTTGCTCCATCTTGGAATGCGGATAGCTTATTGTTTCTCTTCCGTATATCCTCGCAGCAGATTGACATCCTTCCTGATGTTGAAGTCGCGGCCGTCAGCCCCTTTCGCCTTCACCAGACAGAAGTAGACGCCCTGCGGGACATCTTTCCCTTTGTGGGTTCCGTCCCATCCTCCGGCCGGATCATGCCACTCGTAGAGTTTCTGTCCCCATCGGTTGAAGATGTAGGCACTGAACTCCGTGATCGACTGATAGCCGCTCTTGGCTTTGTAGATGTCGTTGATCCCGTCGCCGTTGGGCGAGAAGGCATTCGGCATTTCAAGTTTGCTTTCAGAAATGGTGACTGCAATGGCGCCGGCTTCGTCCCAGTATTCTTTCGTGAAAGAGATCTTCTCCCCGCCATTGGTGAATGTGGCGTAGCAGACGATGCGATGGTTGCCGGCCTTCGTAAAGGTGAACTGCGTGTCCTGTTCGTATCTTACGAGATACGGAGACTCCGCATCTGCATCCGTGTAAAAGCGCCATTCGTAGTTTGCGGTCCAGCCTTCCGCGTTTGCCGGATTAGCCGTGAAGACCCCGCTGATGGGTGCCGAACCGGCGAAAGAGCTTGCCGGAAAGACATCCTCTTCCTGTCCGCCGGCGTCCTGAAAGTGCGCTTTAGGACTGATAGAAGGCGTATTCTGGGCGCAAAGAAGGCTGGTCCCCCACATCAGGGTGGCAATTATCGAGATAAGATACTTAAAATTCATTGCTGACTCCTATAATATTGCAAAGATACGAAAAGATTAGGGATTAGAAATTAAGGATTACAGAATTTTTTGTAAATTTGCAATTGGAATCAGAAAAATGCTTTGAATGAAACATCTGTTTATATACTTCTTGCTTTCCGTCTTATTGGCCTTGCCCTCCCGCATGATGGCCCAGATCAACAAATGGCAGGACGTTTACGAGGTCAAAAAGAAGGACACGCTCTTCGGCATAGCCAGAAAGTATTCGATATCCTTGCAGGATCTGCTCGATGCAAACCCGGAGATGAAGGCCGAGGGATATGAACTGAAGAAAGGGACAACGATCTTTATCCCTCACGCAAAAACGGTGAGTGCGCCCGTCGTGCCAGCCAAGACGGAGAAGAAAGAGGCTGCCAGGTCATCGACCGTGAAGATCGGGGTCATGCTCCCGCTGCACGACGTTGACGGAGACGGCCGCAGGATGGTCGAGTATTACCGTGGATTGCTGCTCGCCTGCGACAGTCTGAAGAGCCAAGGCATTTCTACGGAGATCCGTGCATGGAATGTTCCGATCGACGCCGACATCCGGCAGACGCTGTTGGACCAGAGGGCCAAGGACTGCAACCTCATCTTCGGTCCGCTTTATACGCACCAAGTGAAGCCATTAGCCGATTTCTGCAGCAGGAACGGAATCAAGCTGATCATTCCTTTCTCGATCAATGGCGACGAGGTGGTGAGAAACTCTCAGGTCTTTCAGGTCTATCAGGATGACTCGAATCTCACCAATGACGCGATCGCAGCCTATATGCAGCGCTTCCCCGGATGCCATCCCGTCTTCATCGACTGCAATGATTCGACCAGCAAGAAAGGGATCTTCACCTTTGGCTTGCGCAAGGTCTTGGATCAGAAGGGCATCAGGTACAACATCACGAACCTGAAGTCCTCGGAAGCGAGTTTTGCCAAGTCGTTCAGCCGGACGATGCCCAATGTCGTGATATTGAACACCGGGCGATCGCCCGAACTGAATGTGGCGCTGGCCAAGATCGATGGTCTGACGGCTGTGAACCCTGATGTTAAAGTCATCTTGTACGGCTATACGGAGTGGCTGATGTATACTCGGAATCATTTGGAGCATTTCTTCAGATACAACGCTTATATACCCTCGACGTTCTATTATAATCCGCTCGATCCTAAAACGCTGAACTTCGAGCGCAGCTATCGGAAGTGGTTCGGCAGCGAGATGCAGCAAGCGCTCCCCCGGTTTGCCATCACCGGCTATGACCAGGCACAGTTTTTCGTGAGGGGATATCACCGTTACGGGGATGGGTTCAACGGCACACGGGAGCAGAACAGCTACCGTGCCTTGCAGACACCTTTGCATTTCAAGCGTCTTGTCAAAGGTATGCAGAATGCGAATTTCATGTTGATTCATTATACGCCCGACCAGCGTATTGAGTCCATTTCTTATTAAGCAGCTTTGAAGATCAATGATCAAGACTAAATTACCGATATTTTTGTTTCTGACGGCTTTCACGCTTTTATCGACGACAGCTTACGCCCAGGTGGGCGAGCATCGCAATGATCTGTCGGTAGGTGTCAATGCCGGCTATGTCATGAGCACCGTCAGCTTCCAGCCGAAGGTGGTTCAGAAGCAGCATGGCGGCCTCACGGGCGGTCTGTCCGTCAGATATGTCTGCGAGAAATACTTCAAATCGATCTGCTCCATCTATGCCGAACTTAACTATGCACAGATCGGATGGACGCAGGATATACTTGATGCAAGTGACCAGCCCGTGATCAACAGCGTGACGAACGCTGCCGAGACCTACAGCCGGACGATCAATTACGTCCAGGTTCCGGTATTTGCTCATCTGGCCTGGGGAAAAGAGCATAAAGGCATGCAGTTCTTTTTCCAGGCCGGACCGCAGTTCGGTTACTATATCAGCGAATCCACTTCGATGAACTATGATCCTGCAACGCGCAACTTGGCGGATCGCGCCAACTCGGTCGTCGCACAGGAGTCGATGCCCGTGGAGAAGAAGTTCGACTACGGAATTGCGGCCGGTCTGGGTGCCGAATACTCCTTGCCGGGGGTAGGGCATCTGCTTCTCGAGGCCAGATACTATTATGGTCTCGGCAACATCTACGGTGATTCGAAGCGGGACTTCTTCGGGGCAAGTCGCTTCAACAACATCGTTATCAAGGCCACATACCTGTTCGATATCGTCAAGACGAAGAAAGAAAGGTAGCAAGCCTGATGGGCTCTGCGGCAGAGAAATATGTTCCTCCTTATTATCAGCGAAACTCTTTATTAATTTTAATCTAATATATTATGTTCAAAAATCATCCTAAAGGTCTGATACCTGCCGCTCTCAGCAACATGGGAGAGCGCTTCGGGTATTACATCATGAATGCGGTTTTGTTGCTTTTCCTTTGCTCTAAGTTTGGTTTGAGCGATGAGACCAGTGGTATTATCTATTCAGTGTTCTATGCACTGATCTATGTGCTGAGCTTGGTTGGCGGCATCATCGCCGACCGCACGCAGAATTACAAGGGCACGATCATGGCCGGTCTCGTCGTCATGGCATCGGGCTACGTGCTGCTGTCATTTCCGATCATGGCCACTTCCGGCAACATCGGCTGGCTGTTACCATTCACCTGCGGCGCCCTTTTGCTGATTGCATTCGGTAACGGACTGTTCAAAGGCAACCTGCAAGCCATCGTCGGGCAGATGTACGACAACTTGGAAGCAGAGGCCGCACAGAAGGGTCCGGAGGCTCTGAAGGCCGTTCAGGGCAAGCGTGACAGCGGCTTCCAGATCTTCTACGTGTTTATCAATATCGGTGGTTTGGTCGCTCCGTTCATCGCGCCTTATCTCCGTCAGTGGTGGCTGGGTACCAAGGGGCTGCTCTACAATGCCGAGCTCCCTGCGCTTTGCCATAAGTTTATCGGCGGTTCCGCGATGACGGGCGAGGAGTCGGCCAACCTTACGAAGCTCATGACCGATGTCGGCGGCAACGTCAGCGATATGGCGGCTGCCTGCACGAATTATCTTGAGGCCTTCAATACCGGTGTTCATTATTCATTCATCGCATCCGTCGTGGCCATGCTGATTTCATTGGCCATCTTCATGCTTTATAAACAACAGTTCCCCACACCGGCGAAGAAAGAGTCTGTCGCCGCCGTTGAGTATACGGCTGAGGAGAAGGTGGCCATGGCCAAAGAGATCAAGCAGCGCATGTATGCGCTGTTTGCCGTGCTCGGCATTGCCATCTTCTTCTGGTTCTCATTCCATCAGAACGGGCAGTCGCTGTCTGTCTTCGCCCGCGACTTTGTGAAGACTGGCTCGATCGCACCGGAGATCTGGCAGGCTGTCAATCCGTTCTTCGTGATTGTACTCACGCCGATCATCATGTGGATATTCTCCCGTCTGACCAGCGCCGGACATGCTATCTCGACCCCGAAGAAGATCGCTTACGGTATGTTCATTGCCGGCATGGCCTACCTCTTCCTGCTTCTCTATTCCTATATGAGCGGCTATCCTTCGGGCGAAGAATTCAAGGCTATGGACGTGACGGCCAAGGAAGCGCTGAAAGCCGGTCCATGGGTGCTCATCGTAACGTATTTCTTCCTGACGGTGGCCGAGCTTTTCATCTCGCCGCTCGGGCTGAGTTTCGTCTCCAAGGTGGCTCCGAAGCACCTGCAGGGTGTGTGCCAGGGGCTTTGGCTCGGTGCCACAGCAGTGGGCAACCTGCTGATCTGGATCGGTCCGTTGATGTATAACAAGATGCCGTTGTGGCAGTGCTGGAGCGTGTTCCTCATCGTCTGTCTCATTTCGATGGGTGTGATGCTCGGCATGGTGAAATGGTTGGAGCGGGTTACCGCATAAGAGACCGACAGGCGGCAAGGCAGTCCCGTCCGGTGACGGCGGTGCTGCCCGGGCCTCTCTGATCGCAAAGGCTCATATTGCCCGATACAAGGGTGATGTGAGCCTTTGTCGTTTTCTGCTGCCGGCGGATAGTCCATCCTATGTGTGAAGAGCCGGCAGACGGGGCGGGAAACCGCATGCAGGCCGCCGATTTGCTGTATGACTTTTAACCGAATGATAATCAGCGCGTTGCCATATGTGTCCTTTCGGGCCTCCAAAGCTATCCTCCGGGGCGCCCGGAGGATAGCTCTCGGGCGTCCATATGATAGCTCTGCGGAAGCCATGGGATATGTATGGGGCAGGGAGACGTCGAAAAAATAAATCTGGTAAAAAAGCGCTTATTTCGGCGAATGCTTTCTGCTTTGAAAATAAAACACTATCTTTGCGTTATGAAACAGAAGCATACAAGGGAGGAGAAGTTGGCTGCATTCGGTCGGTTGCTGGACGTTCAGCACAGATTGAGAAAGGAATGTCCGTGGGATCGGAAACAGACGAATGAGAGTCTGCGCCCCAATACGATAGAAGAAGCATATGAGCTGTGCGACGCGCTCATGCACAACGATTCGAAAAACATCTGCAAGGAACTCGGCGATGTGCTGGAGCATGTGATCTTCTACAGTCTGATCGGTCTTGAGAACGAGGACTTTGACATCGCCGACGTGTGCAACATGCAGGCCGACAAGCTCATGTTCCGCCACCCCTTTATCAATTGGAGACGGCAGGAAGGCGACTGGGCCATCGAAAACGAGCCCTTCTCGGTCAGCAATGAGGAGATGGAACTGAATGCGGACGGGCAGGTCGTCTACCGCTCCGATCAGTCGCAGCTGTCTGATCCGGCAGGCCGGCCCACGACGGCTTCGGCGGTCGAGCAGACCTGGGAGCAGATCAAGCAGCGAGAAAGGGACGGCAACCGCACCGTGCTCTCCGGAGTTCCGGAAGCCCTGCCGTCGATGATCAAGGCCTACCGCATTCAGGACAAGGCGCGGAATGTCGGCTTCGACTGGCAAGAAAAGGAACACGTGTGGGCCAAGGTGCGTGAGGAACTCGGCGAATTGGAGACCGAACTGCGGAACGAAGACCAGGAACGGTCGACCCGGGAATTGGGTGACTTCCTCTTCAGTGTCATCAATGCAGCCCGCCTGTACCGTCTCAATCCGGACAACGCCTTAGAGCACACCAACCAGAAGTTTATCTCACGGTTCACTTATATCGAGCAACGGGCGCAGGAAACGGGCAGGAGTCTGAAGGAAATGACCCTTGGCGAAATGGATCAATTGTGGAATGAGGCCAAAAGAAAGGAAACTGACAACGGCTGAATCAGA
>JALFRV010000235.1 GCA_022778905.1 Prevotella sp.
AATACCTAATCTATGCACAAGAATCTATTCACCTTTGCAGCAGTCCTGCTATTGACAGGCTGTCTGCTGTACGGATGCCGTCCTGACAAGTCGGGACCGGCTGTCGACGCCGACGCTGCGCAGAAAGCTTATGTGGCTCCAGGACAGTACGACGAGTTCTATAACTTCGTTTCGGGAGGCTTCAACGGGCAGGTTTCTGTCTACGGAGTGCCCTCCGGCCGACTGCTGAGGATCATTCCCGTGTTCTCGCAAAATCCCGAGAACGGCTACGGCTATGATGAGGAGACCAAGCCGATGCTCAACACGTCGTTCGGATTCATCCCCTGGGACGACTCCCATCATGTCACACTCTCGGAGACGGACGCCATGTATGACGGGCGCTGGGCATTCATCAATGCGAACAACACGCCCCGTGTGGCCCGCATAGACCTCAAGACCTTCAGGACAGCAGAAATCATCGAGCTGCCCAATTCGGGAGGCAACCATGCTTCGCCTTTCCTCACCCAGAACAGCGAATACCTCGTAGCCGGCACCCGCTTCAGCGTTCCGGCCGACTATGACAACGGCGATGTGTCCATCGGAGAATATAAGGAGAAGTTCCACGGACATATCAGCTTTGTCAAAATAGACCCGAAGACGGGTGCCATGAGCCTCGACTTCCAGCTCCGTCTGCCGCCGTTCAACTACGATCTGAGCCACAGCGGGAAGAACGCATCGGGCGACTGGAGTTTCTTCACCTGCTACAACTCAGAGGAAGCCAACTCCCTTCTTGAGATCAATGCGGCCAAGAATGACAAGGACTATATCCTTGCCGTCAACTGGAAGAAAGCGGCCGAGCATGCCGCAAAGGGCGACTGCAAGATGCAGAAGGTCAAGTACGCCCACAATACGTGGAATGAGGCCACGCTGTCAGCCAAGTCTGAGATCGTCAATGAGGTCAAAGTGATCGACACGGAGCAGATTAACGACTTCCTGTATCTGATCCCTTGCCCGAAGTCGCCACACGGATGCGACGTCGATCCGACCGGTGAATACATCGTAGGCAACGGCAAACTGTCGTCCAACATACCCGTCTTCAGCTTCAGCAAACTGCAGAAAGCCATCGAGAACAAGAAGTTCGAGGGCAAGGTTGCCGGCATCAACGTCGTCAAGTATGAAGAGGCGCTCCACGGAGAGGTAAAGGCTCCCGGATTAGGATCGCTCCACACGGAATTCGATGCCAATGGACACGCCTATACGAGTTTCTTCATTTCGTCCGAGATCGTAAAGTGGAACCTCAAGGATCTCAGTATCCTCGACCGCATCCCGACCTACTATTCCATCGGCCATTTGTCCGTTATGGGCGGCGATACGAAGAAGCCGTACGGCAAATACATGATCGCCTACAACAAGATCACAAAGGACCGGTTCCTGCCGACGGGTCCTGAACTGTGCCAGGCAGCACAACTTTACGACATCAGCGGAGACAAGATGAAGCTCATCCTTGAGTTCCCGACGGTCGGAGAACCCCACTATGCCGTGGCCATTGATGCTAAGCAGGTCGTGCCCAACGTGATGAAGTTTACCAAATTAGCCGACAATCACCATCCCGCGAAGATCAGCTCGTACAACGAGGCACGCGTAGAGCGCAAGGGAAACCGCGTGGATATCTATATGGGAGCAGTGCGGTCGCGCCTTGTCCCGGACAATATCGAAGGCATCAAGATGGGCGATGAGGTCTACTTCCATGTCACCAACTTGGAACAGGAGTGGGACATCCCGCACGGATTTGCAGTCAAAGGCAACAACAACGCAGAGCTCTTGGTCATGCCGGGAGAGACTTGCACGCTCAAATGGATACCCAATCGGGTGGGCATCATTCCGTTCTACTGCACCGACTTCTGCTCTGCGCTCCATCAGGAGATGCAGGGATACGTCCGCGTAAGCCCGGCCGGAAGCGCCACACCATTGAAATACACCATCGACAACAAGAATCCGAAAGAGCTGAAATAATCCTTTCTCACTCAGACCTCAACCGTTTCCGACCATCCCGAAGCCTTTTTCCCCGCCCGGAAGAGCCCTTCCGGTCGGACAAAAGACAGAGACGGACCGGCGGCGGATGAGGTCTGAATGAATCAAAAAACAAATATGAACATGACAAACAAACTATCCAAATTCGGCATGTGGCTGATGACCGCAGCCGCCATACTGACTGCCGTCAGCGCATTTATCCCACTTTGGCGGATCGATCTGCAAGCCCCGCAGTACCCCGAAGGCCTTATGCTGCTCATAGGAGGCACATCCGGTATCTCCGGTGACATCATCCCGATCAACGACCTGAACCATTATGTCGGCATGGAGAAGATCTATCCCGAAAACTTCTGGGAGTTCCAGGCCCTGCCCTACATCTTGTGCCTCTTCGGTTTGATATTTCTATTCGCCGGACTGCTGCGCAGCAAGAAGCTCACTTACGGCTCCTTCGGGCTCTTCGCGATCTTCGGCATCCTCAGTTTCATAGATTTCTACTACTGGACCTATAACTATGGGCACAACTTAGATCCCAACGCGCCGATCCAGGTGCCAGGCATGGCCTATCAACCGCCTATCATCGGCTATAAGAAACTGCTCAACTTCGAGGCCTTCTCATGGCCTGACACCGGCGGATACCTGCTCATTGCCGCCGGCATATTGGCAGCTTTGGCCGTGCTGTATGAGGCAGGGCTCTATGACAAAGTATTCAAGAAGAAAACGGCAAAGGCATAAATGGAACTTACAGTCAATATCAAACGGTCGGCGCCATACATCTTCTTGGCGCTGATCTTCACCGCTGTCGCCACGGCGTGCTCGGTAAACGACAGGCCCCAACCGATCGCATTGGGGAAGGACTTGTGTGAAGGCTGCAAAATGGCGATCACGGATGGGAAGTTCGGATGCGAGCTGATCACGGACAAGGGACGTTGCCTGAAGTTCGATGACCTGTCGTGTCTCTTCCATTATATCGGCAAGAACCAACTCGATGACAACAGGATTCGGAAGATATACGTAGGAGATTACATGCACCCGGAGACCCTGCTCGACATCCGGACGGCCGGATTGGTGCTGGGCAATGACATCGCCAGCCCGATGAATGGGGGCGTGGCCGCGTTCAGCGACATGGCTGTGGCCAAGAAATTTGCATTGGATCACAAGGCCGTCCTGCTCGATTCATGGACCCGTCTGAAGCCGCAGCATCACGAATGAGGCACTTTCGGACAACAGAAAGGAAAACGGAGTGCGTATGACAAGACTGCGCCGGATGCCCGTCTTGGCGGCTCTGCTGCTGGCAGCATCGGCATCCGGCCGTACGATCCAAGTGGGACGGGGCCGGAACATCCCCACGATCCGCGCCGCTTTGGCCATTGCCAAGGCGGGTGACAGTGTGCTCGTCCATCCCGGAACCTATCGGGAGCGCGTCACAGTCGGTAAGCCGCTCACGCTGATTGGCGTGGGGCGGCCGGTCATCGACGGCCAGAAGCGAGGGACAACCGTCACCGTAGCCGCGGACAGAGTTACCCTCCGCGGCTTCCGGATCATCAATTCGGGACGCTCGTCCCTACATGACTACTGCGGTATTTTGGTCAGAGACAGCCGCAATGTGATCATCTCGGACAACCAGATGCGCTCCAACCAGTTCGGCATCATGCTCCAAGGCTGCATCAAAGGTGACATCAGCTACAACGATGTGGCCAGTGACATCACGGCAATGCAGGTGATGGGCAACGCCATACACTGCTGGAAGTCCGAACAGTTGCACATTCACCATAACAAAGTCGGTCACAACAGGGACGGCATCTACTTGGAGTTCGTCTACGACTCGATGATTGACCGCAACACGGTCAGCAATTGCGAGCGCTACGGACTTCACTTCATGTTCTCACATTACAACACTTACAGCAATAATCATTTCTCAAACAACTTGGCCGGCGTTGCCGTCATGTACACCCATGACGTGCATATGCTCCACAATGTCTTTGCCTTCAACCGCGGCGGATCATCCTACGGGCTGCTCCTGAAGGAGATCCAGCGGGGCCGGATCGAGCATAACCGGTTCACGGACAATACGGTCGGCATCCTCATGGACGGCGGCGTGGAACTGCAGGTGAGCCATAATCTCTTCCGGAACAATGGCTGGGGCATGCGCGTAGTGGCCAGCTCGACCAACGACACGATCCGTTCGAACAACTTTATCGGCAACACTTTCGACGTCTCAACAAACAGCAGCTACAACAGCAACACGTTTGACGGGAACTATTGGGACAAATATGACGGCTACGACTTGGACAAGAACGGCACCGGCGACGTACCTTATCACATGCTGAGTCTCTTCTCCACACTGGCCGAAAAGAACGCGGGCGTGCTGCTCTTCTTCCATAGCTTCCTGATGAACCTGATGGATATGAGCGAGCGACTGCTTCCCTCGATCACGCCTGACAACTATGTGGACAACATGCCTTCACTGAAACCATTCGCTACATGATCAACATTCGTCATCTGAACAAATGCTACGGCCGCCTGCATGTATTGCGGGACGTGGACTTGGAACTGCCAGAGGGCCAGTGTGTTGCCTTCGTCGGACCGAACGGATGCGGCAAGACCACGCTCATGAAATGTATTCTGGGCCTCGTGACCCCAGACTCCGGATCGGTCATTGTCAACGGCATGAACGTCCGGGACAATCCTGCTGCCCGCTCAAAGATAGGGTTCATGCCGCAGGCAAGCCGTTTCCCGCAGAACATGACCGTCGGTCAGACCGTCGAAACCATCCTCCGGGTGAGAGCCTATAAGGGCGAACCGGACATGGAACTGTACGATCAGTATGACATTGAGGCCATCTCCGACAAGCGCACATATGCCCTTTCGGGCGGCACGAGCCAGAAAGTGAGCGCCGCACTGACGTTCCTTTTCCATCCCGAAATCCTGATCCTCGACGAGCCCGTTGCAGGTCTGGATCCTGTAGCTGCCGAAACACTGAAAGCAAAAATACGCAAGGAGAAAGAGCAGGGAAAACTGATCTTCATCACATCGCATATCCTCAGCGAGCTCGAAGATTTGGCCACACACCTCGTCTTCATGGATGAGGGACGCATACGGCTCTACAGCGGAGTCAACGAACTGATGCTGCAGACCGGCCAGCCGACGCTGACGAAGGCCGTAATGAAAATGTTAACCGATCATGAAAACAATCGCTAAGACCATCTTCCTGGACAATATCAAGAGCAAGATCGTCCTTATCTACTTCCTGATGCTTGCCCTTCTTTCCTGGACTGCACTGCTCCTTGAGAGCAGCGAGAGCAAAGGGACGCTTACACTGCTCAACATCGTGCTCTTCATCATTCCTCTGATGTCCCTGCTCTACACTACAATCTACCTCTATAATGCACGTGGTTTCATCGTCTTGCTGCTCACCCAGCCTCTCCGCCGCAGCCAGATCTGGCACAGTCTTTATGCCGGTGTGGGCGGAAGCCTGCTGCTGGCGTTTGTCCTCGGCTGTGGAGTGCCGCTCCTACTCTACACGGATCCCGGCTCCGCTGCCATCCTGATCCTCATGGGAAGCTGCACGACGCTCATCTTTGTATCAATCGCCTTCCTCACCACAACGCTCTTCCCGGACAAGACGAGGGGCATCGGAGGTGCGCTGTTGCTATGGCTTCTCTTCACCATGTTGTGGGACTCGATGCTCCTCTACCTACTGATGGTCTTTGCCGAATGGCCGGTCGAGACACCGATCATGGGCCTGCTGATGCTCAATCCGATTGATCTGGCCCGTTTTCAGGTGGTGTTGAAGATGAACGTATCGGCCATGATGGGCTACTCGGGAGCCGCATTCAAGCAGTTTCTCGGTGCCTCCGGCGGCATCGCCCTGTCCGCCTTGCTGCTCTTGGCATGGATTGTGACACCTTATGTGATGTCACTCAGCCGGTTCAGAAGCAAGGACCTGTAGACCGATCC
>JALFRV010000236.1 GCA_022778905.1 Prevotella sp.
TACCTTTGCAAATAGAGTTGTGAGGCGAAGTAAATCACAGAATATCAGTGCACTTGCACTTTCGCTAAATCGTTACCATAAATCCGCAACTCCTCCATTCTATTCTGATATTCAATCAGATACACGTTTTTTGATTATCCAGTGCAAAGATACGATAAATTTTATAAACCGCGCAAAAATGTGCTGGAATTTATCCGCAGGGTTGTTCTCGCCGAAAAGGAAGCGGCAAGTGGGCAGGGTGTGGGATAGGTGGGAGCAGGCTGGCAGTGTCAGGCGGCGGTGGAAACGGAAAGCCCCCTCCCTTTGCGGGGAGAGGGCCGAAGCGTGCATTTCCTGTCCGCCGGCGTGCAGCGGGTGTCTTTCATGGTATCGGTCAGTTGCAAGGCCGGTGGCCGCAATGGTCGTGTCGTTTTGCCATGGCTGTGTTGACGGTTAGCCTCCGTTGCCTTGGCTTTTTACGATTGCGTTGTTGGCGTTTTGGCCAAGTTGTCGTGGCGGTTTTCCGCAGTGGCTCTGACAGATTGCCATTGTGGCCGTGACGGTCGTGCGCAGTGGATCCGGCGGTGGGCCGGACCGGTGGTCTTATTGTCTGTCAGGGTCGTCGTTGCTGCCGATGACGCCGAGAATGGCGGAGGCGAGTGCGATGACCAATCGGACGATAAACCGCAGGGTCTTCATCTTTTCCATCATGGTGCGTGGTTTAGATCAGTCGAATGGTTACGCGCCGGCATTCTCGGAGGGCTCAGTGGCGGGCGTCTTGCTGACGTTGTTGAATGGACTTTGTCCGATCTGGATGCCTTCAAAGGCCCGGTAGATGCGCTTGCTGCCCTTACCGCTTCCCTGGATCGAGAAGGCGGGAACGAAATTGAGGCGATAGCCCGACACGTTCTTGGCGATGTTGAATTCGGTTGCAGTGTCTGCGGGCTTGGTGCGGAGTCCGATCTTGAAGCTGCCGATGTCAGGGAGATCGATGCGATAGCCGTCCTGCAGTTTGCTGACCATGACGTTGGAGAGTTCCTTGAGCACGGCGAGACAGTCGGCCTCGGTGACGGTCGTAGAGTGTGCGATCTCCTTCGAGAGGGCGTTGAGATCCTTTACGCCGGTGACCAATGCGCGTGCATAAAACTTACCCTTGGTGGCCGAGTTGGCCCTGTTGTCCTGAAATAACTTGAATAATACTGGCATTGTGTTTTTCTTTAATGGTTTGTGAATACTATGTTTTTGCTTGCCGAACGAGTGTTCCGAAGACAGTGTCGCAGTGGTTTCCTTCGCGCGCAGGATGCTTCCGGCAGTGGCTCATGGAGCTCGTTTGCATGGGCAAAGGTAGTGATTCTGCAGGCGGATGTCAAGGGCGTGGGTGATACAGCGTGTCATACGACGGCAGAAATGGGACCAACGGGCAGGGGGTATCAGTCATTGTATCATTCCGGATGATGGCTTTCTGTGGGGGAACGGGTACCTTTGAGCCGTCTTATAATAATGTATTTACCATGAAAAACAATGTTTCGACCGAGCTGCTCACACCTCATTTCACCTTGTGGGAGCTCACCCGTTCGGGCACGGCGATCCGTCTGCGGATCGAAAACCGCCCGAGTCCAGTCCACATCCGCCGTCTCCGCGCGCTCTGCACGGCCGTGCTCGAGCCGCTCCGTGCACGCTTCGGTGCCATCAGGGTGACGAGCGGCTATCGCTGTGAGGCGCTCAACCGTGCCGTCGGCGGTGTGGAGACGTCGCAGCACCTGCTTGGCGAGGCGGCCGACATTCACGTCCCGAGCCGCGGGGAAGCGCTCCGGATGATGCGGTTCATCGCCGACAGGCTGCCTTTCGACCAGCTCATCCTCGAGCGCAGCTATCGTTCGGGCGCGGGATGGATCCACGTCAGCTATCGCAGTGACGGACTGCCCAACCGTCATCAGGTGATCGGGCTGTGACGTCTGCCGTCCTCTGCCACCTGCAGAGACACACAGAGCGGGATGTAACCATTGTGGTTGCATCCCGCTCTTTCGTTGGATGGCCCTGCCGCAGACGGCTTACAGGGCGAACTTATACCCTACGGTCAGCTGCAAAACGCTGTTGGAGCCGTCCTGATCCTTGATGATCTTGGTCAGTCCGACAATCCAGCGGGCATCGAGGACGATGTTGTTGCTGAACTGATAGGACAGTCCTACGGGGATCGAAAGGTTAAACTTGTTGAGCTTGGCATTGACGCCGGCATTGTGGAGTGCCTCTTCCACTCCTACCTCTGCACTCACTCCGCCCGTTGAGACTTTCACCTTGTCATTGATCATGAATCCCGGCTGCAGTCCGAACTTGACGGCCAGTCCCTTCGCTGCGTAGATGTTGACCAAGAGGGGGATGTTGATATAGTCGAGCTTAATGGTTCCATTGATGCCTGAATCCTCGCCCTTGACCCCCTGCATGGAGTAGAGGGCACCGCCGGAGAGGCTGATCATGTCGCTCAGCTGATATTCCAGCTCTGCTCCTGCGGCGAGTCCGAAGCGCGGGTCCGATCCGTCCCATTTGGTCACGCTGGCCATGTTGAGGCCCACTTTGGGCTGGATGGTCAGGGTTCCGGTTTCATGTTGTGCATGGAGCGATGCCGAAAGGAGCAGGCCCAATGCCATTACGATCATTTTCTTCATAAACTTTACTTTTTTCGTTGATAATGTTTAATTTTCATGGATGGTGTGCGGCAAAGCCGGTGCAAATATATAAAGATTTTTCGGTCGGGCCAAGCCTGCGGGCCGAAAAATGGGGGTGGCTGTGCGACGGGACTGTTCCGACGCGGCCGGGTCGGCGGGGAAGAAGGAGGGGATGAAGGGGACGGGCTATATATATAAATAAGGTGTAGCCGCGGGGGCACACCTTATGATGATCTTCCGACTGTCAGCGCGCGCGGCGCATGAGGGAAGGCGGGGTTCAATAGGCCACGGTGAAGCGCTCCTTGTGGTGCTTCGGGGTCTCGAGTTCGTCGACCATGGCCACGGCATAGTCTTCCACGGAGATGAAGCTGTCGCCCTTCTCGTCGGTCAGCAGGTCGTCCTTGCCCACACGGTATTTGCCGGTGCGGGTGCCCGGTTGCAGGTTGCCGAGGTTGGCCGCGGGCGAAAGGAAGATCCAGTCGATGTCCTGCACGCCGGCGAGCGTGTTGAGATAGAACTCGCCCAAGCCCTTGACGCCCGGCACCCATGCCTCGGGCAGCGAGCCGGTATCCATCAGCCGCAGGCCAGGGGCGACAAACAGCGTGCCTGCTCCGCCTACGATCAGGAGGCGGCTGACACCTGACTTCCTGACACCTTCGAGGATCTTCGGATAGTTTTCCAATGTGTCCTCGTAGATCCGGGGATTGGCCCAGCCGGGATTATAGGCCGAGATGACGGCGTCCTTGCCTTGTGCCAAGCGGGCCAGGGTGTCCGGATCGGTGGCGTCGGCCACGACGGTTTCGACGTCGGCGTCGAGCGTCTTGCCAGCGCTGTGGACGACGGCCGTCACCTGGTGTCCACGGTTGATGAGTTCGTTGAGGATCGCCTTGCCCACGTATCCTGTTGCTCCGATCAGTAAAACCTTCTTTTCCATTGTTGTTTCCTTTCTGTTATCTTTAGTCGTTATGTGATTCTGATAGGGCAAAGGTAGTGTGTTTTTTCCGTCGGTGCAAGAGGTCACCACCTCGTGGAATGGTTACCCGGAGGTAAGAAATGGGCAGTCATCGGGCAGGGGTGATCAGGACTTTAACCCAATTTAACTTTCTGCGTAGGCTCCCTTGGTATCTTTTTGTTACTTTTGCGTATAAATCTATGTTATGGCAGATGTACATGCAGCTTATCTGACCTGCCCCATCCGGCAGGTGATCAGCCGTTTCGGCGACAAGTGGTCCATGCTCGTGATCTTTTCCCTGCACACGAGCGAGACGGGCGTCCTGCGCTTCAGTGAACTGCGGAGGGTCATGAGCGACTGTTCGCAGAAGATGCTCTCGTCGACGTTGAAGAACTTGGAGCACGTCCATATTGTCCGTCGGGAGGTCTTTCCGGAGGTTCCTCCGCGGGTGGAATATTCGTTGACCGACACCGGCAAGTCGTTGGTGCCGTCGCTCTTGTCATTGATCGACTGGGCCAAGCTCCACTTCGACGAGGTGGTCACGCAGCAGGTGCGCTGAGCGGTCGGCCCGTCGGCCGGCAGCGCCCGGTCGGTGAGGGGCCGGCGGAGCCGGCAGGGATCATCCGGAAACGATGATCCCCAATCTGTCATTAGACTGCAGGGTCACATTTGATCTTGTCATTTCGTGCTTTCCGACTGCCATCGGGCAAAGTCAGTTCAGACTCCAATGACCGGTCCGGGATGATGCCGGCAAGGAGCGAGTGACTGTTAAAAAACGCCAAAGGATTCATTTTTTCGGCTTAAAGTTTGGATATTTGTAAACTATATATTACATTTGCAATATTATAATTTACTTTTTATCCATTAAACATTACTGATTATGAGAACCAAGACCTTATTATTGCCCCACGCATGGCAGGTAGGCGGCTGGATTGCGTTTGGATTTTGGCTTCTTCTTTTCGTCGTCTTCCGCCTGTTGATCTGTCTGGACGTGCCTTTCACCTGGCCCCAGTCCGTGCAATGGATCGTTCTGACGGTGGCCGGGCTGATGCCTTATATGGCGCTGGTGAGCATCTGTCTTTCGCAGGAGAGAGTGGAGGACGAGTATGTGCATCACATCCGCTCGGTCAGCATATTCTGTGTGGCGGTGTTCGTGCTGCTGCTCGGGATGCTCTCGCTTGGGTTTGAGCGGCTGACCGGCTATTGGGGTTTCGCCGGCGTGCGCGATGCGATCGTCTGGCTGAGAGACTATTTCACGCAGGCTCCTGTGATGGTCGTGCTCTACATCGTCGTCTTCAAGGGGCTGTTATGGACCAACTGGATGAGGAGCAGGCGATATGAACAATAACATCAGGGTGGAACGGGCGATCCGTCGGATCTCCCAACAGCAGTTGGCGGAGCTCATCGGCGTCTCGCGCCAGACGATCTTTGCAATCGAGAACAACAAGTTTGTTCCCAGTACGGAATTGGCGTTGCGCCTGTCGGCTTGTTTCGGGAAGACGGTCAACGAGCTGTTCTGGCTTGACGAATAGGCTGGCAGACCGTGGCAGAGCCGCGTGATCGGCCTGGGGCGGCTGATGACGGTCCGGGCACGGCGGCTGAAGGGAATGAACCGTGAACATAATGAACAGAGAATGAACATGAAGATCAGACAAGAGACGAAGGCGGACGAACCGTTGGTGGAAGCGGTGAACCGGATGGCGTTCGGACGAGGCTCTGTTGGTGCGGGCCCTGCGGACCGACGGGGACGCGTTTGTCGGCGCGCTGTCGGTTGTGGCCGAGGTGGAAGGGACGGTCGTGGGCCACGCGCTGCTGACGCGGATCCGGATTGAGGCTGCTGACGGCGCGGTACATGAGAGCCTTGCGCTGGCCCCGGTGGCCGTCAGGCCCGACCGGCAGCGCCAGGGGATCGGCAGTGAGCTGATCCGCCGGGCATTGGAACGGGCAGCGGCGCTCGGCTTCAGCTCCGTCGTCGTGTTGGGGCATGCCGCCTATTATCCTCGCTTCGGCTTCCGCCGGGCGTCGGAATGGGGCATCCGGGCGCCGTTTCCTGTGCCCGATGAGGCGTTTATGGCTGTGGAGTTGACTGACGGCGGACTGTCGGCGGTGTCGGGGACCGTGGTCTATCCGAAGGCCTTCGACGCGGTGTAGCTGACGGGCTGTTTTCGTGCGGAAAATGCGGAGCTGTCACCCGGCTTCCGCAGAGCTATGCTCCGGGGCGCCGAGAGCTATGCTTTCGGCCGCCCGGAGCTATCCTTTCGACGGCCGAAAGCATAGCTCTGCGCGCGGCGGGGGAGAGCCGTGAGGGACAAATGTGACAGGATGCTGATTGATAAAGAGTTACGGAGGTGTCGGAGATAGGGGCGTGTGAGGCGTCGAGGAAAAATGTTCGGAACGTTTATGCGCGATTTTTGTTGTCAATTCAATATTTTTGTGTAAGTTTGCAATGCAACAGGAATTAGTATGGTTTATGACGGCCCCTCAGAGGAGCGCAGGCAGATAGAGATTTGTTTCACCGCAAACTATCAGGCTCTTTGTTATTTTGCCAGCAGCTTGCTTCATGATGATGAGGCGAGTGAGGATGTCGTGCAGGATGTCTTCTGCAAGGTCATCGTCAGCGGGAGGCAGTTTGAGAGTGACGGCCACATGCGTTCCTATCTTTATATAGCGGTGCGGAACAGCTGCATCAACCTGCTCCGCAACGGCGGACAGCGGAGTGTCGGTCTCGACGATGACGCGCTGTCCGACTATCGGACGCTTGACGAGGACGCCGACTATGAGATGGTCAGGACGGAGATCATCCGCAAGATCTCGGCCGCCATCGACACGCTGCCGCCGCGATACCGTGAAGTCTTCGAGCTGGCTTACGTCAAGGACGCCCGCAATGAGGAGATTGCCGAGCTGCTGCAGATCAGTCCCAACACGGTGAGGGTGATGAAACAGCGGGCCAAGAAGCAGTTGCGCGCCCTGCTGCAGGATCTCTATCCGCTGCTCTTCTTGGTGGTGAAGAACCTGATCTGACGTGCTGTCGGCCCTGCTTGCCGATTGTCAGCGCAAGCCGTATCATTTTGCTTGTTTTTAAAGAATTTCGGGTTGAAGGTTAACAATCTGAAATAAAAATCGGCTTTTGAGTAATCTCGGAAGCATTGTTTTGTGTATAAGGTGAAAAGACTGATCATCAAGATGAAAGACAATATAGGACAGGCCGGTCGCCTCATGGCCTATCTGAAAGGCGAACTCCCCGCTGCAGAGCGGGAAAGACTGGAGCAGGAAATGGCCCGGGACCAGCGACTGGCACAGCTGGTGGAGCAGTTGCGCGACCGGGCTTACGTGTCGCGCGAGCTCGACCGCATGCGCCGGTTCGACGTGAACCGCGGCCTGCGCCGGCTGAGAGCCACCGTGGCCGCGCCCGAAACCGTGCCGGCGGCAGCTCCGGCAGCACGTCGCCTGCGCTGGAGAGCATGGCTGTCGGCCGCCGCCGTGGTGCTGTTCGTGGCCGGAGCCGCCGTCTTATGGCATCAGCAT
The DNA here is from genome assembly GCA_022778905.1 of Prevotella sp. GTDB lineage: Bacteria > Bacteroidota > Bacteroidia > Bacteroidales > Bacteroidaceae > Prevotella. The sequence continues at coordinate 7,120 of JALFRV010000236.1, forward strand.
CGTATGAGCGTGTCGCCGTTGGAGATACCCCGGGAAGTCGTTCAGGCCATGGAGAAGAGCCGGGCCAAGGGACAGACCGGTGCGGAAATCACAAAGATGGTCGGCGAGAAGGCGCCGGCCGGCGTGGTCGCCGGGTTGGAGCGGTCGGAGATGGACGAAGACGTGCGGCAGGAACTGCTCCATGCCACGCGCGTGAAGACCTATGTCGACAAGGAATACTGGGTGGCACTGCCCGACGGATCGCTGGCTCATCTGGCTCCCGGCACCCATCTCATCTATCCCGAACGGTTCCGTTCCGCCACCCGTGATGTCTATCTCGACGGCGAGGCCTACTTCATGGTGGCCCACAGCAAGGGCAACCGGTTCGTCGTTCATACGGCTGCCGGCGAGGTGACCGAATACGGGACCGAGTTCGATGTCGATACCCGTCATGCGGCAGGGACGCGCGTCGTGCTCGTCGAAGGCAGCATCGGCGTGAAGCCCTCGGGCGGTCAGGAGCAGATGGTCGGGCCGGGCGAGCAGGCCGAATTCGGCACCGGCAGCGCGCTGATCAGCAAAGTCGACGTGGCACCCTATCGCGCCTGGAATACCGGAAAGATCGAGTTTGCCGACTGGACGCTTGAGCGGCTCATGACAGTGATCGCGAAATGGTATGGCGTAGAAGTCGAATACGGGGCGCCCGAGATGCGGCTCGTCAAGGTTTCAGGCAATTTCGACCGATATGATGATATCCGCCCGACGGTCGAAGCACTCAGTGAGATCACCGGACTCAGGATGAAGATCGAAGGCAGAAGAATCATGATGATCCAATAAATATAACTTAAAAACACAAGAGAGATGAAAAAAAAGAAACAGAGCACAAAAGCGTTGTTGCTCCTCTTGATGATGGTCGTATGCTTTCATTTGCAGGCTGCAGCCATGCCACCGGCCGACACGCCGGTGACGATCAATGTGAAGCAAGTGGCAGCAGAGACAGTGATCAGGCAGATTCAGAAACAGTCGGGGCTGAACATCGTCTACACGACAGCACTGGCGCGCAACTGGCCGAAGGTCACGCTGCAGGTCAGAAACCGCCCCGCTATTGAAGTTCTCGAACAAGTGGCCAACCTCATCGGCTGCAGTTGCTCCCTCCGCGGCAACATCGTCACGCTCAGTCCGCAGGAACACAGTGGAGGCACGCGCGTCATCAAAGGCACCGTGCGCGACGAGGCGGGTGAACCGCTGGCAGGAGTGCCGGTCTGTCTCGGCGAGACACAGGTATGCGCCGTGACCGATGCCGATGGTTTCTACACCTTCAGCATACCGGTCGAGCGCGCCATCCTCAAGTTCTCCTATGTCGGTATGAAGACCCATTATGAAGCAATACCCCAAGGACCCAACGCTGTCACATTTGATCTGGCAATGAACTCGGATACACAGTTGGAAGATGTCGTGGTGACAGGCTATTACACTCGTAACAAACAGACCTTCACAGGGGCCGCACGCACGTACAAGGGAGAGGAACTTCGCGACATCTCGCCGACGAATATCCTGCAGGCACTCTCAACACTTGATGCCGGTATCAACATCACCCAGAACAACATGGCGGGCAGTAACCCGAACGTAATCCCAGATCTTGTCATCCGCAGCACGACATCCTTAGCCACGGATAATGAGGCCGGACTGAATGCTCCACTGATCGTCATCGACGGTGTGGAGCAGTCGCTGCAGGCTCTCTACGATATCGATATCAACGACATCGAGCGCGTGGACATCCTCAAGGATGCTTCTGCGACGGCACTCTACGGTGAGAATGCCGCCAACGGAGTCATCGTCGTCGAGCGCAAGCGTGTCAGTCAGTCGCCGGTGAAAGTCCGCTACACCTTCACCCCGAAGCTGAGCTTCGCAGACCTTAGCAGCTATGATCTCTGCAATGCAGCACAGAAATTGGAACTCGAACGACGCGCCGGACTTTACGATTCGGCCACAGGCTCTCTTGATCAGAGCTACTATGACCGCCTCGCATTGGTGAGCAGCGGTGTCAATACCGACTGGATCTCGAAGCCGGTACGCAACAGTTTCTCCCATTTTCACTCCGTTTCGATCTCCGGGCGTGGGCAAGGATTGGACTATAATGTCAACGGAAACTACAGCAATACGCAAGGAGTCATGAAGGATGACGGGCGTACCCGCTACGGCATGGATATCTATCTCTCCTACCGGAGGATAGACAATCTGATCTTTACGTTGAGGGCCGGCCATAACGAAGTGAGTGTCAAGAACTCGCGCTATGGATCTTTCGACAGCTATGCACAGGCAAATCCTTACGACTCACCTTACGATGCCTATGGAAATTTGAGCCGTACCTTGTCCTATAACATGAACAATCCGCTCTACGAAGCATCGTTGAACAGCTTCTCCAAGAACGAAACCCGCACCAACACGATATCTCTGGATCTGCGATACAATCTGAAGCCGACCCTGTTCTTTACGGCTCAAGGCTCCTATTCGTCCTTCCGCGGCACGAGCGATGATTTTGTGTCGCCGGAAAGTAATCAATATACTTCGACGACTGATAATACCAACAAAGGCTCTTATCAGCTTGGCAACACCGGAGGAGAAAATTGGGCATTGAAAGCAGTTGGCAACTGGATTGTCAATTTCGACAAGGAAGGTACCATGCTTACCACCAATATCGGTGGCGAACTTAAGCGGGACCGCAGTTATGCGCGCTATCTGACAGCGACAGGATTCCTCAGTGACGCGCTCGCAGACATCGCCTACGCCACGAACTATCCTGCCGGGTCACGGCCGGGTGGATCGGAAGACATCGCGACAAGTGTCGGAATCTTTGCCTCCGCCAACTTTGTGTGGAAGATGCGTTACTTTGCCGACGGCTCTTATCGGCTTTCCGGATCGTCGAAATTTGGTGAGAACAACCGCTATGCGCCGTTCTGGAGCGCCGGACTTGGGTGGAATGCCCATAACGAAACATTCCTGAAGAATCTCGGCTGGATCAATACGCTGCGGCTGCGTGGCAGCTACGGCTACACAGGAAGCGTGAAGTTCGCCAGCTATCAGGCCGTAACAATCTATCACTATACAAACGATTACGTACACTATTCGGGTGTTGGGGCGATCCCATACGGCATGTCCAACCCCGATCTGACATGGCAAACGACCAAGAAAGCCAATATCGGACTGACCTCCGCATTCTTCGGCGACCGGTTCAATCTGAATTTTGACTATTATCATGAGAATACGGATGATATGCTCATAGATATGTCGTTGCCTCCGTCTTCGGGTACAACGAGTGTGAAAAGCAATATCGGACGGCAGAAGAGTGATGGTTTCGAGTTCAGTGTCTGGGGAAAGATCATCGACAAGAAGGACTGGACCTGGACCCTCAGTGTCAATGGATTACATTCGAAGACCACGATTGTGGGCATCAGCGATGCGCTGAAACGCTGGAACGAAGCAAATGCCTCCAATGACAAGAATGCGTCTCCGCGGCTGCAATTCCGCGAAGGCGAGTCGCCGACCGCCATCTTTGCAGTCTGCTCAGCAGGCATAGACCCCGCGTCGGGCAAAGAAATCTTTATCCGGAAGGATGGAACCTATACCTATGTATATGACACGAACGATCAGGTCAACTGTGGTGACATCAATCCGAAACTGCAGGGCAACATCAGTTCGCAGCTCAGATGGCGCAGGTTCAATCTCATCATGAGCTTCGCTTACCGTTATGGCGGTGACATGTATAACGCCACCCGGGCGTCAAAG
>JALFRV010000272.1 GCA_022778905.1 Prevotella sp.
CGGATATTCATAGTTCAACTTGTAAAGGCCGCTGACGCCCGTATCCTCATGGCCATTGCTGATCTGCGAGATGCACAGGCCGAGACGATAGCGGAGGTTATCCGGCTTGAGACGCACAAGCTGCTGATAGGCGTGTTCGGCTGATTCGAAGTCCTTGGTGTTGAAAGATGTCAGCGCTATACCTTTCAAAGCCTGAAGGCTGTCGGGCTGTCTGCCGATCGCACTTCTGAACCATTGCAGCGCACGGGCATATTCCTCAGACTGCATGGCCACGTATCCGGCTATGATCATTTGCTCCGGATCGTCCGTCTCTTCCAATGCCCTGCATATTGGGCTCATGTGCCGATAGAGCTTCTGCTTCATCAGAAACTTCTCCAACTCCATGAAGATGGCTTCGGGCAATGACGCAAGCAGGACGTTCGTAAAGAAGTAGGGGTTGTAGTCCGAGTCTTCTTCGTAATCGAAAGGATTCAGCAATTGTGCTCTCTGAGGATAGATGCGGAAGAACCGATAGAGGTTCTGAAGGTACATCCGACGGATATATGTAGGTGAGTTTTTCTCTATCACCGATACCCGATGACCGATTGCGTCAGGGTCACCCAACAGTTCCCTCACCCCGGGAGGCAGGTTCTGGAGGACATGGGAGAGGCCTAAGGCGAAGGAATATTCGTCGGAATCACAGAACGGACCTTCCTCATAGAGCACGTGCAATATTTTCCACGACAGTTCGGAATTGCTGACATGCTGCAGTCCGGGATGCTCGGCGTAGAAAGGGACGAACCAGTTGCTCAGTTCATTGAAGAACGGAAAGCGCTTCATCTGTGAGAAACCGCCGAAATAGATATCCGTTCCTTTCTTCTGTAAGTCAATGATCTTGTTGATCGCAGCTTCCATCTCCTCCGTCCGCTGATCTGCTGCGCCGGGATTAAGGATCTCCTCCAAGCTGTCCTCTTCTTTTTCTGTCAGGCCGAAACGTGTGATCTGGAAGTTGTTGTTCTTCATGATGTTGGGCAGAATGTCTTTCTCAATGGCCCTGAAATCGCGTTCGGTGTTCTTGCAATAGAATACTTGCATCTGGAGTTCCAGCAGATCCCGTTGCACGTGTTCATCCTTCACAAGCTCCCGGACAGTCTTTCCGACACCTAATATATCTTGCTCTCGCTGCAGGTAGGACGGCATGGAGAAAGCCCATCCCACCAAGGCACGCTGGCGGATATGTTCATCCGGCGTCCTGAGATAGACATCTTTCAGGGCAAAGAACTTGTTTGCGTCAAAGACATTCATATTGGAGAGCATCATCGCACTGATCATCAGTTGGGCGTTGTTACCGTCGATGGTCGGAGACAACAGGATCTCTGTCATGGAGTCCCTTACGCCGTCGCTCCACTGGGGAGAAACAAGAAGCGTCTCGAACAGCATGTTCATATAGCGCTGATGAGCCTCGTAGATCCGGCGGCGTTCCTCTTCCTTGGCCGGTGAAGTCTCAAGGGAAAGCATCGCAAGATCCTGAACGAAACCTTCTAAGTGCGACTTGATATCGTCTGTCTGCAGATCTGCGTGCCGGCTATGATGAAAAGCCTGGGCAAAAACGCCGTTCGTCTGCGTGAGAAGGCGCATCTCTATGTCTTGCGTGAGCTTGAAGAGCCTGATCAACAACTGATTGTAAACCTTTGATTGTTGTTGGTCTTTAACGCCTTTCAACAAGTAATCCTTCATCAACTGATAGTTGGTCCCGACATCTTCCACCCGCTGTTGGAAATCCGAAACCGGCATCTCGACCTGACTGCCGAGCAATGTTTTCAGCGCCCCCAATGCATGTCCCAGCCGCTGATCTGTCAGGAGATCACGGCGTATTTGATGAATCTGGTCAAAATAACGGTTCATAGACAGGTCTTTCTTGCAGTTTCGATATCTCGATTTCTTGGTTCTGTGGCATGCCTAAACTTAATCTTTGGCAAAGCCTTTATGGTTTTGTCGTCCGATCCGCAATACTTCCGGATCAGCTCTTTATAGTGGGCCAGCCCTTTCTGATTGATAGAGTCGCACGCTGAATTATAGGCTGTCACAAAGGCTTGGAGCTGCTTCCTGCGCCGTTCGTCATTTCTGAATGCTCCTTCGCGGAAAGCAATCACCCCCAAATGCAGATTCCGGTTGCGGCTGTCGAACAATACGGGGTTTCCGTAAAGCCTTGCCGTGGTGGCCTGAGGCTCCGGAAGAAGCACCGCGTCCATCTCATTGTTGAGCAACATGCGCAATCTGATGTTGACGTCGTTGATCTGTATGCGGTAGACATCATACTTGGGTTTCACACTGTCAATGGCTATGTCCGCCAAATAACTCGTAGCCGAATAGCGTGTAATGGCCACCATCTTGTCGGAGAGTTGCCTGATCTGCCTGATACGTGCCGTCCGATTGCTGATCAATTGCCAATAGCAGCCGGTCGACGTTACATATTTCAAGGCGACGCCCTTTCGCTGAATGCGCTCCGCACGTATCAGGTCGGTCACCGCCCCCTCAATGGTCCCGCCGAGTAAGGCCGTGTCTGCATCCATCTGCGCATTCCATTGGCGGAGGTGGACATCGACTTTCAATGAATCAAAGATGCCACGGTCATTGGCTAAAAATATCGGCAGGCAGTCCAATGTAGGCAGCACTGCGACCTTGAGAGCTAAGGAATCTTCTCTACGTAACTCCGCCCTTTGCTTTCTGGAAAGGGCTTGCTTCTCCTCGTAAGACTGACCGCATGAAGCGAGGACCAACAGAGAAACAAGATAAAAGACGAGTTGTTTCATGTTGCAAAAATAGCAATTAATTTTGATTCATACGAAAATATTTATTACTTTTGTCTACTCAAAGAACGTTAATGCAAAGCAATCAGAGGACGGATCACCATGCCAAAAGATAAAATAGCTTATGTCTGTTCCAACTGCGGACAAGAATCGGCCAAATGGGTCGGCAAATGCCCGAACTGCGGACAATGGAACACTTTCAAGGAGATACGCATTGCGGCTGATACGGGAAGCAATGCCGCCAAGTCTGCGGCGCAGGCCGTGAAGCGTTCAGACGATCAATCCGCCTTCCATTCACAAGGAACGAATCGTCCGCGCCGGTTGAACGAGATTTCATCCGTTGACGAACCGCGCATCGACACGCATGACTCTGAATTGAACCGGGCCCTCGGCGGCGGCATCGTACCGGGCAGCATCATCCTGCTCGGAGGAGAACCGGGTATCGGAAAGAGTACGCTCACGCTTCAGACAATATTGCACATGAGCGACCGCCGCGTGCTTTATGTCAGCGGAGAAGAAAGTGCGCACCAGATAAAAATGCGTGCCGAGCGGATCATGGGCAAGCAGCAGGCCGCCTATGAGCATGTTGTCCTCCTCTGTGAGACATCCCTTGAAAACATTTTCAGCAACATTTCCGAGGTCAAACCGGATCTTGTCATCATCGATTCCATACAGACCGTAGCCACCGAATCTGTCGACAGCAGCCCAGGAAGCATCACCCAGGTGAGGGAATGTGCCTCTGCCCTGCTCCGTTTTGCAAAGTCCAGCGGCATCCCCGTCATGCTGATCGGACATATAAATAAGGAGGGAACGCTGGCCGGACCTAAGATCTTGGAGCATATTGTCGATACGGTCATCCAGTTTGAAGGTGACCAACACTATATGTACAGGATTCTCCGGAGCATCAAGAACCGGTTTGGAAGCACTTCCGAATTAGGCATCTACGAAATGCGGCAGAATGGATTGAGACAAGTGGAGAATCCCTCCGAACTGCTGCTGTCGCAAGACCACGAGGGCCTTTCGGGCATTGCCATCAGTTCAACCATCGAGGGAGTGAGGCCGTTTCTCGTGGAGACGCAGGCCTTAGTGTCCACTGCGGCATACGGAACACCTCAACGCTCGGCCACCGGGTTCGATCAAAGGCGATTGAACATGCTGCTGGCCGTTTTGGAAAAACGTGTCGGTTTCAAGCTCATGCAGAAGGATGTCTTCCTCAATATTGCCGGTGGGCTGCGCGTGACCGATATGGCCATGGATCTCAGTGTCATTGCGGCCGTGCTCTCCAGCAATGTTGACACACCGATAGAGACGGGCTGGTGCATGTGCGGAGAAGTGGGATTGAGCGGCGAGGTCAGACCCGTGCACCGCATAGAGCAGCGGGTGACCGAAGCGGCAAAATTAGGATTCAGCCACCTCATACTCCCCGCCTACAACCTGAAGGGATTGGATCCGCGCAAATATCCCATCGAATTGCATCCGGTCAGGAAGGTGGAGGAAGCCTTGCGGGTATTATTCGGATAGAAGAAAATGAAAGATTCAGTTATCATAGTGAGTGGTGGCATGGACTCTATCACCATGCTTTATGAGTTCAGAGAGCGCATTGCGCTCGGCATCAGCTTCAATTACGGAAGCAATCACAATATGCGCGAGATTCCCTTTGCGCGACTCCACTGTGAGCGGTTGGGCATCCGGCATATCACGATTGACCTCCAATTCATGCACAGCTATTTCAAGAGCTCCCTCCTTGAGGGTGCAGAGGCCATCCCGGAAGGCAACTACGACGAGGAGAACATGAAGTCGACCGTCGTCCCGTTCCGCAATGGAGTCATGCTCTCCATAGCCGCCGGCATTGCCGAAAGCAATCAGCTGGAATATGTCATGATGGCCAATCACAGCGGCGACCACACCATCTACCCCGACTGCAGGCCTGAATTTGTCGATGCCATGTCTATGGCCACGAGCGCCGGGACCTATGTCGGGGTGAAAGTATTGGCCCCATACAGCAATATCTCCAAGACTGATATCGCGCGCCATGGCAAGACCTTAGGGATCGACTATGCCGAGACCTGGAGCTGCTACAAGGGCGGAGAGAAGCACTGCGGCAAATGCGGAACCTGCCGCGAACGCAAGGAAGCGCTGGCCGATGCAGCCATCCCGGATCCCACGGAATATGAAGATGACTAAGCCGCAATGATGATCGTGCCGGCGGACAGCATGCGGATGGTCCAAAGACACCGATCTTACCGGAAAGAAGCACCGCTATTTCGGGTTGTTTTTGTCATGCGGATGTGGCAGAAAGTGCCGTATTCTCTTAATTTCATCAAACAATTATCAGCGAAGGAGACATATTCCGAACTTTTTATTAACTTTGCGTACAGAAGAGATAAACGATTCATTTATAATTAAAAAAGAACGATGAAAATTGATCAATTCAACTTTGCAGGCAAGAAAGCAATTGTCCGCGTAGACTTCAATGTGCCATTGGACGAGAATGGCAATGTAACAGATGATACCCGTATCCGTGGTGCACTGCCCACGCTGAAGAAAGTTCTCGACGACGGTGGTGCCGTCATCATGATGAGCCATATGGGCAAGCCGAAAGGCAAGGTGAACCCTAAGTTTTCGCTGTCACAGATCGTTGCCAAGGTCTCAGAGCGTCTCGGCGTCGACGTGAAGTTTGCTCCCGACTGTGCAAAGGCCGACGAAGCAGCTGCTGCCCTGAAGCCCGGTGAGGCCTTACTGCTGGAGAACCTCCGCTTCTATGCCGAGGAGGAAGGCAAACCGACTGATGTTGAAAAGGGAACACCAGCGTATGAGGCTGCCAGCAAGGCCATGAAGGAAAGCCAGAAAGAATTTTCCAAGAAGCTCGCATCATATGCAGACGTATACGTCAACGATGCTTTCGGAACTGCTCACCGCAAGCATGCTTCCACCGCAGTCATCGCCGATTACTTCGACAAGGACAGCAAGATGTTGGGATTCCTCATGGAAAAGGAAGTCAAGGCTATCGACAACGTGCTCAAGAATGCCGAACATCCGTTCACAGCCATCATCGGCGGTTCAAAGGTAAGCTCCAAGTTGGGTGTCATCCAGAATCTGCTCGACAAGGTGGACAACCTGATCATCGGTGGCGGAATGGGCTACACGTTCATCAAGGCACAAGGCGGACACATCGGAGATTCGCTGCATGAGGACGACTTAATGCCCGAGGCCCTGAACGTCCTGCAGGCTGCAAAGGACAAAGGCATCAACCTCAGCCTCTCTGTAGCAACAGTTGCCGCCAACAAGTTTGCCAATGACGCAGACA
>JALFRV010000025.1 GCA_022778905.1 Prevotella sp.
TAGAGCGCGACGACCGTCCAAATGGCAATGCTAATAATGTGCTTCAGCCGCTTCATGAAATATAGGTCACAAATTTACGGATTTTTTGTTGAATGCGAAATAAAACTTTCAATTTTATCGACATCGCCTTCGGATCCGAGGGAATCTGCCGATGGGACAAATTCCTTGAAGATTTGTGCAAACGGAAACTAAATTGCAGTTGGAGCGGAAGAATGATGTTGAAGAAATAAACAAATAATTAATTGTATTTAAATGAGTTGTATGTTTATTCTTCAATTGATACTTTGCGTAAAGAGAACTTGGGGCTCTGGCAAAAAAAGCCTACACGTCAGCGGGCATAGGCAATGGTTGAAAAGGAAGGGAGCATGCCTGCAACGCTGCAAGCATGCTCTCAGATAAAGTGTCAAGGTCTCATGTAGCCGCATTTCGGACATCCTCCGTTCTCGTCCAATGCGACACCACAGAGCGGGCAACGTTCAATGTCCTTGTGCGTGTCGAATGCTGCGCTTGCTGCATTGACCCCACTTGAGAATGTGATTTTGACGATGTTGAGTTTGTCCTTCAGCAGTTCATACACGATTTTGATCATGCCTTCGACCGTCATAGTCTCCTTGGTGACCACCAATCTGCAGTCTGGGTAGGCTGTAGCCAGCTCCGTTTTGAAAGCCTCGCCCTTCATTCGGTTTTGCGGATGACCGTCTTTAATACCTTGCTGTTCATACACTTTGAGGATCGCAGGCAACAGCGGGTCGTCCTGGCGCAATACTAAGGCATGGTCGAAATTCTGCAACAGGCTCCATGCGACTTTCTTGATTTCGTTACAGGGATAAACCATGTTAACGCCCTTGTTGACGGAATCCTCTACCTCAAGTGTCAAGACGCCGGTGTGGCCATGTAAATACTGTGCTTCACCGCTGAATCCATAGAAGCGATGCGCATACTGCAAGTCAAACGATGTGATACTTCTCATCTGTCTTTGGTTGTTTAATAGGTTTGTAATGTGAATTGGTTTCATTTGCAAAAATAGAAAGACTATCAATGGATAGCAAACGATTCTGTCAATGACGACATTCATATCTTCAATGTATGCCGAAGCTGCAGGTTCGGTCCTCGGATGTTCTTCAACTATCAGTAACTATTCTGCGGTAATCCACCGTGGAATTTAACCCGGATCGGGCATTAGACCGCTGGATCACATTTATTCTTGTCCTTTCCTGCTTTCCGACTGCTTTCGTCCGCCTGCAGGACATCTTTCCTGCCGGGCTTCCCTGACGCAGGCCGCTACGTCTTCGGATCCCCGGCAGGCAATCTGCCCTGCCATCGGACAAAATCAGTTCGGACGCTGATGGCCGATCCGGGTTTAACCGGAAGTGCAAAGCTTTTCAGGAACACAGTCAAAAACATGTAGACCAATTCGGTGCCAACATCCCAAACTGTGTGAAGTAAAACCAGGCATCGTCACGAAGAAAATCAGGCATCATCATGAACATATGTTCGTTGGCCGGTGATGTTGACATGGTGACTGTGCACATCTGTTAAGAAGGCTATTACCGTTGAATAGCTACAACTGTCAGACGGTTTGTTAAATACCTGCAAATGGGGATAAAATGATAGGCTGACGAGCCTTCGTATCCAAATATTTGTTTATCTTTGCAGCAAGAAACAAACGTCATTCATTAAAACAAACATCATGAAGAAAAAATTTGTATGTACCGTCTGCGGTTATGTTTATGAGGGAGAAGAAGCACCGGACCAGTGCCCAATCTGCAAGGTATCTAAGGACAGGTTCAAGGAGGTCGTAGAAGAGCCGGAGGCGAAAACTAAGAAAAAGTTCGTCTGCGCTGTGTGCGGCTATGAGTATGTAGGAGATGCGGCGCCCGAACAATGCCCCGTGTGCAAGGCTCCGAAAGAGAAGTTCAAGGAAGTAAGCGATGAACTGTCAGTCAGTCAGTCAGGCCGCAGACCTGAAGGATTTAGCAGGCAAATGGACTGTGGACATGACACATGCCCGGATCGGATTTGAGATCAAACACTGTGGCTTGTCATTTGTCAGTGGTCACTTCGCTGATTTTGAGGCGGTCATAGAGGCCCAAGGGGAGCAGCTCAAAGATACGGACATACTGGTCACCATTCAGGCTTCAAGCGTGAATACAGGTGTCGAGGCGCGTGACCATCATCTGCGTACGGCCGACTTCTTTGATGTCGGCAAGTATCCGACAATTGTTTTCCGGAGCACGAAGGTGGTGGCCGAAAACGACCGAGAAGGTAAGATTGAGGGCGAATTGACGTTGGTGGGCGTTACGAAGCCGGTTGTTTTGGACGCAACACTCATTGACTGCATGCCAAGCCCGATGACCAGGCAGTTGACAGCCGGTTTCCGTCTGAAGGGCGTGCTGAAGCGTTCAGATTTCGGATTTGGCCCCAAGTATGTGCCTGCTATTATAGGAGAAGAGGTGAATCTGATCATCGATGCAGAGTTTACCCCGGCCAAATAACAGCCGTCCCCGCCCTCTATACAACTTACACCTTATATAATAATGGGGACCCAACCAAGCGTTGAGTCCCCATTGCTGTACCTTCTTGATTTTGCTTACAATCCCCTTGCTTTCATCAGTGCTTTGGCATCGGGCGCCTTCAGGCCCGTGAAATTACTGAACATCTGCATCAGGTCGCCCGTGTTACCACGGCTCAGCACTTTATCCCTGAATGCCTGGCCGACGGAAGGATCCAATGATCCATGTGCCTTGAAATAATCGCCGACGTTGACTGCCAGGACTTCGCTCCAAAGATAGCTGTAATAGCCTGCTGCGTAACCGCCGCCCCAGACATGGTTGAAATAGGAAGTATGATACCGAGGCGGGATCTGATCGTCCAGCAGACCAATCTGTCGGAGGGCCGAGCTCTCAAAGTCTTTCGCCTTGTCGGCTGTCGGAACCTGCGATGATGACAGGCAATGCCATGCCATGTCGGCACAGGTGGCAGCCAGATTCTCGCCCAAGGCGTAGGCCGACTGGAAGTTGAGTGACTCGAGCATCTTTGCTTTCAAGGTCTCGGGCATTGGGGCTCCGGTCTTGAAATGCTTGGCATAGTGACCGAAGACCTCTGGTACGGTGGCGAAGAACTCATTGAACTGTGAGGGCATTTCAACGAAATCGCGTGCCACGGCCGTACCGCTCAACGTGTTGTAATAGCAGTTGGAGAGCATACCGTGCAGTGCATGGCCGAACTCATGGAACATCGTCGACACTTCGTCCCACGTGAGGAGCGTAGGCTGGCCGTCAGGTGCCTTGGCATAATTGCAGACATTATAGATGATCGGAAGCTGCTGCCGCATCCTGCTTTGCTTGGCAAAGGCGTCCATCCAGGCTCCGCCCCGCTTTGTCGGACGCCGGAAATAGTCACAATAGAAGAGAGCGAGCGGCTTGCCGTTCTTGTCAATCACGTCAAACACTTTCATGTCCGGATGATAGGTCGGGATGTCATGACGCTGCTTGAAGCTCAGCCCATAAACCCGGTGGGCAGCATAGAAAACGCCGTTGATGAGCACACTGTCAATATTGAAATACGGTTTCACTTCATCATCACTGAAATTGAACTGTTCCTTTTTCATCTTTGTCGAGAAATAGAACCGATCGTAAGGCTGGAGCTTGAAGTCTTCGCCCATCGTCTTGCGTGCATAAGCCTCGATGGCCTTGGTCTCCTCGGCGGCCTTCGGTGTATAGGCTGCGATCAGCTGTTTGAGGAACGCATAGGCATTGTCCGTGTTTTTTGCCATAGCGTCGTCAAGTGAATAGGATGCGTAGTTCTTGAATCCCATGATCTCTGCTTTCTCGGCACGAAGCTTTGCAAGCTCCGCAATGAGCGGGTAGGTGTCGAACCGGTTCGTTCCGTCGGCCCGATGTACGGAGGCGTTGTATACCTTCTCCCGTAACGCCCGATTGTCCAAATTAGCCAGAATGGGTTGTTGGGTCGTGTTGACGATGACAATGCAGTAGGGAGCTTTACCTCCTAAACTTTCGGCATCCTTCTGACATTGCGCGATGTCCGCATCGCTCAATCCGGCGAGTTCTTCTCTTGAGGAAACCCAGACAGCTGCAGCATTCGTCGACTCCGGAAGCATGTTGCCGAACTGCTGTTCGAGCGAGGCTATCCGATTGTTGATCTGTTCCATGCGTGCTTTCTTGTCGGCAGGAAGCAGGGCGCCTGCTCTGACGAAACCTTTGTATATCTCCTCCAAGAGTTTCTTGTTCTCGCCGGTGAGCTTGCTGTATTCATGATCGTAGACATACTTGACCAATTTGAAGAACGGCTGGTTGAAGCTGATCTCGTTCTGCCATGCCGTGAGCAGGGTGATGGCTTCTTCTTCAGCCTTCCCCAATATCGGCGTCTTGTTGGCGTTGGTCAATCCGAACAGGATGTTCGACACGCGATTGAGCAGCTGGCCGCTCTTCTCATAGGCCAGAATGACGTTTTCAAAGGTAGTCTTCTGCTTGTTGTTGACGATGCGCATGATCTCCTGACGCTGTTGCTTGATGCCTGCCTTCAGCGCAGGCATGTAATCTGTGTCCTTGATCTTGTTGAAATCGGGAGCGCCATAGGGCAAAGTGCTTCGACGCATGAGCGGGTTTGAAACCATTTGAGTTCCCTTTTGCTTGTTGGCCTGTGTGGTGGCCGACACGCATAGCGCAGCCATTGCCATACAGAATGTTAGTACTGATTTTCTTAAATTGTTTTTCATATTTTGATGAATGTTACTGATGTCTTGACAAGAGCTATCCTTTGGAGCCTCCGTATGATACCTTTAGGGCGCCCATATGATAGCTCTGCGCCGCCCATATGATAGCTTTGCGCCGGATAGGTTTGGCAAATATAGTTATAATTACTATAACAACGAGTGTACACAAGTATTTTTAACGTATTTCACCCTGTTTTTTCGTTGGTAACATCGCTTTCAGGACTCCTTTCTTGAACCCGGATCGGTCATTAGCGTCCGAACTGATTTTGTCCGGTGGCAGGGCAGATTGCCTGCCGGGGACCCGAAGGCGTAGCGGCCTGCGTCAAGGAAGCCCGGCAGGCGAGATGTCCTGCAAGCCGACGAAAGCAGTCGGAAAGCAGGAAATGGCAAGAATAAATGTGCTCCGGCTGTCTAATAACCGATCCGGGTTGAAAGCATATACCCCGTCGCAGGGACAAGTGTCCGCCCCGGCCTGTGTCTGTGTTTGGAAAACAGGCGCGGACTTTCTGGCCTTTCGATCCAAACCGGAAGCCATTCTGATCAGATCATTCATGGAGGAATATCGTTTTTTGATGCAGAAAATGAAATACTTATTTTTAAGGATTGCATTTCTCACAATAATTTCCTATTTTTGCAGTCAAGAGTAACAAAAACAAGCAGGTGGCAGATGAAGAACCAAAAAATGTATGAAGCTGATGATAAAATGATCTCTATCATCAAGGACAATTATAACATATTGCAGAGCTTGGGATCATTCGGCATAAGCCTCGGATTCGGGGACAAGACCGTCAGGGAGGTTTGCGAAGATCAGCATGTTGACACCTACACATTCCTCGCGGTCGTCAACTTCACCATCAATGGCTATCGTGACTATGATGATGCCGACAGACTCTCCATTCCCACATTGATCCAATACCTGCGCGCCTCGCATGAATATTATCTTGGTTTTGAGCTGCCCTATATACGCAAAGGCTTGGAGAATGCGTTGGATGAGAGCGACAATCTTGCCCGCCTCATCATGAAGTTGTATGATGAATACGCCCACGCCATCAAGAATCATATGCAGTATGAAGAGAAAACTGTCTTCCCTTATGTGGACAACCTGCTGAACAATAAGTTTACCGGGAACTATGACATAGAGACCTTCTCGAAGCACCATACGCAGACCGACCTCAAGCTGCATGAACTGAAAAACATCATCATCAAGTATCTGCCGTCAGACGGATTGCACAACAATCAGCTCTCTGCTACCTTATATAATATATATAACTGTGAGGAATGGCTGGCGCAACACGCACAGGTTGAAGACGAGATCTTCATCCCCGTGATCCGCAGATTGGAGAAGCGTTCGAAACAAAGTGATGTTTCGGCAAAGATATCCAATATGATCAACCAGAGTTCAAATACAGCGGACACGCTCAGCGATCGTGAAAAGGAAGTCATTGTGAGCCTTGTTCAAGGAATGACAAATAAAGAAATTGCAGACCACCTCTGTATCTCGATCAACACAGTGATCACACATCGCCGCAACATTGCCCGCAAATTGCAGATACATTCGCCCGCAGGACTGACAATATATGCCATCGTCAACAACTTGGTTGATATCTCGAGCGTAAAATTGTAAGTACTTGATTTATAATTTCTTTTATCTTTTTGCAGCATAAAAGATCTATCCTTTTATGTAAAAAACTAATTGCTAAAAAAGATAAATCGCTGTTTTTTAGATGTCGTATGTGGTATACGATATGGGAATTTTGTTCTATCTTTGCACGCAGAATGGTAGTACAAAATGAATAAATTAATAATCTAAAGATAAAGCATTAGTTATACAAAATGGAAAACTTTTATCTTTTAAATGCAGATAAAGTTTTCCAAAAAGGGAAACAATATAATGGAAATTAAGAATTTTACAATCACCAAACGCGACGGAACAAAGGACCGCTTCTCGCTCGACAAGATCATGAATGCGATTATCAAGGCATTCGAGTCTGTTAAAGAACCTGCCGACTTAGGCTCCATATCCAAGATCATCAGTCATCTGGATATTCATGAGGGTATCACAGTGGAGGAAATTCAGAATCAGGTGGAAGAAGCGCTGATGAGGGAGAATTATTACCGTGTAGCGAAAAGTTTCATGCTCTATCGCCAGCAGCACACTGAGGACCGGGAAACGATAGAAAAACTGAAGTTCCTGACAGAATACTGCGCGGCCTCGAATGCGGCAACAGGGTCGAAGTATGATGCCAATGCCAACGTTGAACACAAGAACATAGCCACGCTGATAGGCGAACTGCCGAAGGCAAGTTTCATCAGGCTGAACCGCAGACTGTTGATCGACCGCATCAAGAAAATGTATGGCAAAGAGCTGTCGGATGAGTATATCGACAAGTTGACACATCATTTCATTTACAAGAATGACGAAACGTCCTTAGCCAACTATTGCGCTTCAATCACGATGTATCCCTGGCTGATCGGCGGAACCATCTCCATCGGCGGCAATTCAACTGCACCAACCAATCTCAAAAGTTTCTGCGGCGGATTCATCAACATGGTTTTCATGGTGAGCAGCATGTTGTCCGGTGCCTGCGCCACGCCGGAATTCCTGATGTACATGAATTATTTCATCGGCAAGGAATATGGCCCCGACTATTATAAACATGCGGACGACATTGTCGATCTGTCATTGAAAAAGCGCTCCATAGACAAGGTGATCTCCGACTGTTTTGAGCAAATTGTCTATTCACTCAATCAACCTACGGGGGCGAGAAATTATCAGGCTGTGTTCTGGAACATATCTTATTACGACAGATATTATTTCGACAGTCTGTTCGGCAACTTCTATTTCCCTGACGGAACACAACCCGACTGGGAAGGACTGTCATGGTTACAGAAACGCTTCATGAAGTGGTTCAACAAGGAGCGCACAAAAACGGTGCTGACATTCCCTGTAGAAACGATGGCCATGCTGACCGAGGAAGGTGAGTGCAGGGATACGGAATGGGCGGATTTTGCAGCAGAGATGTACGCTGAAGGGCACAGTTTCTTCACCTATTTGAGTGATAATGCGGATTCTTTGTCATCATGCTGCAGACTCAGGAACGAGATCCAGGACAACGGGTTCAGTTATACGTTAGGCGCTGGTGGCGTTTCGACGGGATCCAAGAGCGTACTGACCATCAATCTGAATCGATGCATTCAGTATGCCGTAAATCATCAACTCGATTACAAGACCTATTTGGGCGAGATCATTGATTTATGTCACAAAGTTCAGATGGCTTACAATGAGAATCTGAAAGAGTTGCAGAGGCATGGCATGTTGCCATTGTTTGACGCAGGCTACATCAATATGAGCAGACAGTATCTGACAATCGGCATCAACGGGTTGGTGGAATCTGCCGAGTTCATGGGAATCCGGATCAATGACAATCCAGAATATCTGAAATATGTGCAAGGCATATTGGGATTGGTTGAACAATACAACCGGAAATTCCGCACGCAAGAAGTGATGTTCAATTGTGAGATGATCCCGGCTGAAAATGTTGGTGTGAAGCACGCGAAGTGGGATAGGGAGGATGGCTATTTCGTGCCGAGAGACTGCTACAACAGTTATTTCTACATTGTTGAAGACCAGTCTCTGACCGCTGTGGACAAGTTCAAGCTGCATGGGGCACCCTACATCCAGCATCTCACCGGAGGGTCTGCACTTCATATGAACTTGGACGAACATCTGTCGAAAGCACAGTATCGGCAGATGTTCAGGATCGCTGCAAAGGAGGGATGCAATTATTTCACCTATAATATACCTAACACCATCTGCAACGACTGCGGTCATATTGACAAGCGATATCTGCATGAATGTCCAGAGTGCCATAGCACCAATGTGGACTATATGACCCGAATCATCGGTTATCTGAAGCGTGTCAGCAACTTCTCACAGGCACGTCAGGAAGAAGAGCACCGACGTTTCTATGCGCCGGAGCGTAAACGTTCCGTTCATGAAGAGGTAGCACAGCATGCTTAAATTTGTAGAAACAAGTATCGTCTTTCAGGAAATACCCGACGAAGTGACATTGGCAATTACGATCAGCAATTGCCCTTGTCACTGCCCCGGGTGTCATAGCCAGTACCTGTGGCATGACATCGGTGAGCCTTTGACGCCAATCAGTCTTCACCGGATAATCGGTGAATGTGGCCCGGACATCACTTGCGTCTGCTTCATGGGGGGCGATGCAGACCCCAAGACCGTCAATGACCTTGCCCGATTCCTGTGCCGGGAATATCCGGCAGTCAAGGTGGCCTGGTACAGTGGACGCTCTGTGCTGCCAAAGGACGTAGAGAAAGGCAATTTTGATTATATAAAGCTGGGGCCTTATCTGGCCCATTTAGGGTGTCTGAAAGATCAGACAACGAATCAACGGCTTTATCAACGGGTCGTCGGCAATGATTTTATTGACATCACTGCGCGTTTCTGGAAAAAATGAATTACCTTTGTGTCCAGATATGGAAGATACAATTTTAGGAAACGGGCATCCTCGTATAGCAGTTGTTGATGCCAATACCTTAGCCGCTTTTGGATTGAAGCAGATCCTGTTAAGTGTCATGCCTATGATGGAAGTTGACATCTTTGGCACATTCCATGACTTGGAGTCTGCAGGCCCCGATCAATATGTGCATTACTTTGTATCTACCAATATCATTGTTGAACATCGGCAATTCTTTGTGAACTATTGTCACAAGACGATCGCATTGTCTGAATCCGACAATCCTAACTCGTCGTTGAGCGGATTTCATACGATCTGTACCAACGTGCCGGAAGCCGTCCTGATCAAGTCGATCCTGAAGCTTGAGCAGCATGCCCATGCCCATGGACGCAATCTTCCGCCCATGTCTTCAATGATGCAACCGGCTACTTTGTCAAACCGGGAGATAGAAGTCCTGTCCTTTATTGCCCAAGGGTTTATCAACAAAGAGATTGCTAACCAGTTGAATATAGGTGTTACTACGGTGATTACGCACCGTAAGAACATCATGGAGAAGCTTGGTCTGAAGAGCGTTTCCGCATTGACCATCTATGCCGTGATGCACGGCTTTGTTGACATCAACAAGATTTAGGCAGGGCTTAAAGGAAAGGGGAGAGCAGATGGGCGAACCATCCACGGAACTTTTGCCATGGTGTTCGCCAGCCGTTCCATTTCGCCTTCGTCAGCAGGAAGCAGTCTTTCTTTTCGCTATCAAAAAGATCATTCAATTCCTTGGTTGTACACTTGTCGATGATAACGGCATTATCCTCATAGTCCCAACTTAGACTTCTTGCATTCAGATTGGCGCTCCCGACCGTACAGAATTGGCCGTCGACCATGATGATCTTGGTGTGATGGAACCCTGGGATATACATCCAGATCTTGCATCCTTTCTTCATGAGCTGATGAGCATTGTAAAATCCACAATCGGGTGTCAACGGGATGTCATTCCGGATGGATAGCATGATCTCTACTTTCACCCCTCTTTTCGCAGCCTCCTTGAATGCTTTCTTCAGCTTATGGTTCAGTGTGAAGTAGGGATTGATGACCTTTATGCTGTCTTTGGCATTGTTGATGGCATTGAGATAAAACTGTCTGATGATCTTATTCGATGTGCGCGGTTCACGATTAATGATCCCCACCATCTTCTTTCCCTTTGACGTGGTCGTATCAGGCTTCAGTTCTGCGAAGTAGTCTGTACGGTCCCAGCTACCCCGATAGTACTTCGCACCATGCACATTCTGCCCACTTACCTTGTTCCACATCCTGATGAAGATGCGCTGCAGCGTATTTACCTCGTCTCCATCTATACGGCAATGCATGTCGTTCCATGAGCCCACCTGCGGCGTCCCGTGAATATAGTAGTCGGCAACGTTCATTCCTCCGGTGTAGGCAATCCGCCCGTCGATGACGACAATCTTGCGGTGGTCGCGGGCGAAGACATGGTTTATCCACGGAAAAGTGATCGGATCGAACTTATAGATCTCGATTCCTTTCGCTCGAATGGAATCGAGATGATGCTTCTTGAGCGGCCTGTTGTTGGAGGCATTGCCAAATGCGTCGAACAAAGCTCTCACTTCCACTCCTTCCGCCGCTTTTCTCTCGAGCAACTGGAACAGCAGTCTTGCTATAGAGTCATTCCTGAAATTGAAGTACTCCAAGTGTACTGAGCTCCTTGCTTGTCCGATCGCTTTGAACAGGTCGTCAAACTTTTCCTGTCCGTTCCGGAGCAGAACGATAGAGTTGTTATCAGAGAACGTGATTCCCTCCTGGCGCAGTTGACTGACCAGAAGCGAGTCTGCCCGCTGCGCAAAGCTGCATTGGCTGACAAACAAAAGAATGGTGAAGAGCAGTTGTTTCAAAATCCTTTGCTTTCTTCGATTATATCATGCATGAATAATGATCAACAACTCCAACCAAATGATGGTCCTCGTCGACTACCAGAACGGTGTGTATCTTGTATTTATTCATGATGCTTTGTATTTCTGTAATTTTGGTTTCGGGTGAGACGACTTTAGGTTCCCTTGTCATGATGTCATCCACTGTGTGGTTGAAAAAATCCGCCTGCCATCGCTCCATGGCCCTACGGATGTCCCCGTCCGTTATCAGTCCGATCACCTTATTATTGCTGAGGGAGACTCCTAACCCCAATTTTCCTTTGCTGACATGAATAATGGCCTCGCCCAAATGCATGTCTTTGGGAATGACAGGGAGATCCTCACTGCGCATCACATCAGCCGCCTTGGTCAGCAATCGCTTGCCCAACTCGCCTCCGGGGTGGAACTGTGCAAAGTCGCGGGGCTTGAAATCCCTCATCTCCATCAGCGCAATGGCAATGGCATCCCCCATGGCCAGCGCTGCCGTCGTGCTGCTTGTGGGTGCCAAGTTGAGTGGGCAGGCTTCCTTTTCCACCTTGACTTTAATCAGCACAGACGAATACTTTGCCAGCAGGGAATCAGGATTGCCGGTCATTGCGATCACCGGTATCTGCATGTGGAGCACCATCGGGAGGAATCGCAGCAGCTCGTCCGTCTGACCGGAGTTGCTCAATGCGAGGACGACATCATCCGAAGTCATCACGCCCAAGTCCCCATGATAGACATCCAATGGATTGATAAAAAAGGCCGGAGTGCCCGTACTTGACAAGGTGGAGGCAATCTTGGCCCCGATATTGCCGCTCTTTCCGACTCCTGTAACGATGATCTTGCCCTTGCAATGATACATTAATCTGACTGCTCTGTCAAAGTCATCATCAATCTGTGGGATCAAATCCAAGATGGATTGAGCTTCTTCTTTCAGGCAGCCGATTCCGTATGCCTTTATCTTACTTGTTGGTTCTTCTGGGTTCGTATTCATTTTCACTGAATGAGTTTGATAATAAGTTCTTCCAATTTCGCGAGTTCTAACATATTTGCCGCATCGCTCAGGCCATGCTCTGGATCGGGATGGACTTCAAAGAAATAGCCTGTAGCGCCGAATGCTTTAGCCGCCAATGCCATCGAAGGCACAAACCGACGGTCACCGGCAGTCTTTCCGCCGCCTGCCCCCGGACGTTGGACACTATGCGTACAGTCCATAATGACGGTCGGTACAATCTCTTTCATGTCGGGAATATTTCTGAAGTCGACCACTAAGTTGTTATATCCGAAGCTGTTGCCACGCTCCGTCAGCCAGACTTCTTTTGCCCCTGCGTCGCGCGCTTTCTCTACAGGATAGACCATGTCTTGGCCGCTGAGGAACTGTGCCTTCTTGATATTGACCGTCTTTCCCGTGCGAGCAGCTGCCACAAGCAGGTCGGTCTGGCGACAGAGAAAAGCCGGTATCTGAATGACATCTGCGACCTCGCCGACCAAGGGGGCCTGACTGCTCTCGTGAATGTCCGTAAGGATCTTCAAGCCATACTTGGCTTTTATGTCAGCGAGCATCTGCAGCCCCTTTTCAATCCCTGGACCTCTGAAGGAATGGATGGAGGTCCGATTGGCCTTGTCAAACGATGACTTGAAGATGATATCAGTTCCTAACTGCTCATTGATTCTCATAAGTTTGGCCGCAACTGCTTCAAGGATCTCCATGGATTCTATCACGCACGGTCCGGCAATCAATATCGGTTTTGGCATCATTGTATAGTTTTTCTTAGATCATTGTTGGTCAACTCCGGGAGGGGTTGAGGTTGTAATAATGTGGATATCACGCTGCGGATACGGGATCTCGATCCGGTTTTCATTCAAAGCGTTATAGACAGCCTCCATGATCTCCCCCTTGGCGTAAGTCTGGGTCAATACCGGGATCCATACAATGATCTTGAAATTGATGCTGTTGTCACCAAACTCGGCGAACACAACCTTCACTTCTTTTGTCTGATCACGACATGCCAAGGGCGTGATGGCATTGACGATGATCTCTTTCACTTGATTGGCATTGGTGCCGTAGGCGACCCCGATCGGAATGACTGCCAGTTCATAGCCATGGTTTTTGGTCAGGTTCTTATAGTTCTTCGTGAACAGTTGGCTGTTCTGGAAAGCCATGATCGACCCGTCGATCGTGTCGACCTGGGTCGAAGTATAGGAAATTGAACTTACCTTACCGCGCTTTCCGTCCACCTCGATCCAGTCTCCAACCTTGATGCGTCCTGCCATCAGCGATATGCCGTAATAGATATTCTCAATGATGTCTTTCAAGGCGAAGCCGACACCGGTGGAGAATCCGACCGAGATATAGCCCAGCCACGTGTTGTTGACATGGAAGATGGCGAGGCTGATCAGCAGCCACACCCCCCATACAACGACCTGAAGAATGTTGCGCGCCATGACATTCTTGCTGGCAGCTGTGGAATAATCGGACTTCTCGAAATGGCTCCGCAGCAACTCTTTCAACGTGTTGCTGATATAAGAGAAGACGAAATAGAGGATGACTATCTGCGTGATGCCCCAGATGCTGATACGCATGTTCTTGCTGTCCACAATTCTTTCCATGAATATCCGACGCGTGGTGTCGCTCAGATTGAACACGTCGGCAGCCCAATAGATGGA
>JALFRV010000044.1 GCA_022778905.1 Prevotella sp.
GTGCAAAATTACAAAAAAAGCCATTAACTTCTCGCCTTTTCAAAAAATAATATTATCTTTGCAATATACACCAATTATTTACATACTGATATATGGAGAATAACGCTGAACTTATTAGACAATGTGAAGAAAAAGCCAAACTGTGGCTGTCACCGTCATTTGATGAAGATACGCAAAAGGCGGTTAAGGCCATGATTGACAATCCCGACAAGACGGATCTGATCGAATCGTTTTACAAGGATTTGGAGTTTGGCACAGGTGGACTCCGTGGCATCATGGGCGCCGGAAGCAATCGCATGAATATTTATACCGTAGGTATGGCCACCCAAGGCTTTGCCAACTACTTGAAGAAGAATTTTGTGTCGCGCGCGGAAATATCCGTTGTGGTCTGCCATGACTGTCGCAACAACAGCCGATTGTATGCAGAGACTGTCGCAGATATATTTTCTGCTAACGGCATCAAGGTCTACCTGTTCGAGGACATGCGGCCTACGCCTGAGTGTTCCTTTGCCATTCGCCATTTCGGATGTCAGGGGGGCGTGAACATAACCGCTTCCCACAATCCTCGGGAATATAACGGGTACAAGGCTTATTGGGAGGATGGGGCACAGGTCCTGGCGCCTCACGATGTCGGAATCATTGAGGAAGTGAACAAGGTAACTGTCTCTGATGTGCGGTTTGAGCGTAATGCCGAACTGATTCAGATGATCGGACAAGAGATTGACAAGATCTATTTGGACAAGATTCATACATTGAGTATAGATCCGGAAATGATCAAGCGGCAACGCGACCTGAAGATCGTCTATACGCCATTGCATGGAACCGGCATGACCTTGATCCCGCAATCATTGCGCCTATGGGGATTTGAGAATGTGCATTGCGTTGAAGAACAGATGGTCAAGGATGGTAATTTCCCGACCGTAGTCAGCCCGAATCCGGAATATGGAGAAGCGCTGACAATGGCTCTCCGGGATGCCAAGGCAATGGATGCAGATATCGTCATGGCGTCAGATCCAGATGCAGACCGTGTGGGAATGGCCTGCAAGAACGGCAAAGGAGAATGGGTCTTGATCAACGGAAACCAAACCTGTCTGATCTTTCTCTATTATATTATTACCAACAGAAATAACAAGGGGCTCCTGAAGCCATCTGATTTCATTGTTAAAACCATTGTGACTACAGAAGTCATTCAGAAGGTGGCAGAAAAGAACAATATTGAAATGCGCGACTGTTATACCGGCTTCAAATGGATCGCACGTGAGATCCGGTTGTCCGAAGGCAAGCAGCAGTATATAGGTGGAGGAGAGGAGAGCTACGGCTTTATGGCAGAAGACTTTGTGAGAGACAAAGATGCTGTCAGCGCCTGCTCGCTCTTGGCCGAAATCTGTGCGTATGCAAAGGATCAGCAAAAGACGCTCTATGATCTGTTGATGGATATCTACATGGAGTATGGTTTCTCCAAAGAGCACACGGTCAATGTCGTTCGTCCGGGCAAGACTGGTGCCGATGAGATCAGGCAGATGATGGAAAATTTCCGTTCGAATCCCCCCGTAGAACTCGGCGGATCAAAAGTCGTTCTGTGGAAAGATTATCTGACGTTGGAGACAAAGAGTGCGGATGGCTCAACCTCTGAATTGCCCATGCCGGACACCAGCAATGTCTTGCAGTGGTTCTGTGATGATGGAACAAAGGTGAGCGTGCGTCCTTCGGGCACGGAACCGAAGATCAAGTTCTACATAGAAGTGAAAGATGTGATGAATGAAGCGGCAGACTATGAGGCCTGCGAGAAGCGTGGCGATGCCAAGATCGCAGCCATTCAGGCTTCTCTTCATATCTGATCGATCATCGAGCGATACGGCTCAAGCGGATTGGCTGAGCCACATTTAAGTTGCGTATACGGACGACTTCCGGCGACGGGTTCTGCCTGATTGCCGGGGAGTGCTATATGCGCAACTTCGATTCATATCATCTTGATAGGAACAAGATGGGAGCCATCTTGTTGATCCGAAACGATGAAATGGGGGCGATAATGTAATAATCTATTACTTCCTCAATCATGGTGTTTCATGAGAAAAGCGATCGTTTGAGCCTTCTGATGCAGACATAGGCGTAAAAGTTTCTTAAATTATAAGGAGAGTATTGCATTTTTAATATAATTTAGTTCCTATCTTTCGCCTCTCTCTCATTATTGTTGTACTTTTGTCAAAAAATTAAATTATAGATTATGGCAGAAGCTATCGACATTCGCGAATTAAATATTCGGATCGAACAACAAAGTTCATTTATTACCAATCTGATTAGTGGTATGGACCGCGTAATCGTGGGACAAAAGCACTTGGTTGATTCCCTGCTGATCTCACTGCTGAGTGACGGACACATCTTACTTGAGGGAGTGCCCGGCTTAGCGAAGACTTTGGCAATTAAAACGTTGGCCCAATTGATCGACGCAGATTACCGACGCATTCAATTCACACCGGACCTGTTGCCGGCGGATGTCATTGGAACAATGGTCTACAGCCAGAAAGAAGAGAACTTTCAGGTAAAGAAAGGACCGGTATTTGCCAACTTCGTCCTGGCGGACGAGATCAACCGGGCTCCCGCCAAGGTGCAAAGTGCGCTTTTGGAAGCCATGCAGGAGCATCAGATAACGATAGGGGAGAAGACATTCCCGTTGCCTACGCCATTCTTAGTCATGGCTACACAGAATCCGATAGAGCAGGAGGGAACCTACCAGTTGCCTGAAGCACAGGTCGATCGTTTCATGTTAAAGGTGGTCATCGGCTATCCGTCAATCGAGGAGGAGAAGCTGATTATCCGTGAAAACCTGCAGAAGTCGCTCCCCACTGTTACGCCGGTCACCACCGCCCAGGAGATTTTGAATGCCCGGGAAGTGGTCAACCAGGTGTACATTGACGAGAAAATCGAACAATATATCGCCGACATCGTCTTCGCAAGTCGTTATCCGGAGCGTTACAGTCTGCCCGAGTTGAAAGACCTCATCACATTTGGAGGCAGCCCGCGTGCCAGCATCAATCTTGCCAAGGCGGCAAGATCCTATGCGTTCATCAAGCATCGGGGCTACGTTGTCCCTGAAGATGTGCGCGCCGTTGCACACGATGTGCTTCGTCATCGCATCGGTCTTTCCTACGAAGCCGAAGCCAGCAATGTTTCGAGTGAGGAGATCATCAGCAAGATCATCAATAAAGTAGAAGTCCCTTAAGGATCTACTTTTAAGTGAGATGTTGGCGAATGTATATTGAATAATCACAGATGGAGACAAGTGAAATCCTGAAGAAGGTTCGTAAGATCGAGATTAAAACGCGCGGTCTTAGTCAGAATATCTTTGCCGGTCAGTACCATTCGGCCTTCAAGGGCAGAGGAATGGCTTTTTCGGAGGTGCGCGAATATCAGTTTGGAGATGATGTTCGTGACATCGACTGGAACGTGACGGCCCGTTTCCATCACCCTTTTGTCAAGGTATTTGAGGAAGAACGGGAGCTCACGGTGATGCTCTTGATTGACGTCTCCGGCTCTTTGGACTTTGGAACTGCCCGTCAGACCAAGCGCGATCTTGTCACCGAGATTGCCGGAACCTTAGCTTTCAGTGCGATTCAGAATAATGACAAGATCGGCGTCATATTCTTCTCTGACCGGATAGAGAAGTATATCCCGCCCCAGAAAGGCCGGAAGCATATCCTATACATCATCAGGGAGATGCTCGACTTTCATCCGGAGAGCAGCAAGACGAATATTGGCATGGCCATAGAATATCTGACCAAGGTGACAAAACGCAGATCCATTGCTTTCGTCCTCAGTGACTTCTATGCCCATCAAGGCTTCTCCAAAGAGATTCAGATTGCCAGTCGGAAGCACGATGTCGTAGCTATTCAGATCTATGATCCACGTGCCAAGACTCTTCCAAATATCGGGTTGTTGAAAGTGCGTGATGCAGAAACAGGACATGAGATGTTCATTGACACCTCCAGCAAGAAGCTACGGCAGGCCCATACACGTTATTGGCTGACCCGTCAGGAACTGCTCAGGCAGACCTTTGCCAAGAGCAATGTAGACTGGGTGTCAATTGCGACCGATGAAGATTATGTGAAGTCGATGATGATGTTATTTGCCCAAAGAGCGTAGAGATGAGAAAGAAGACTTTATTATTTTTCATTTGCTGGTTGCAGACGACGCTTGCAGCTTGGAGCCAGGTTACAGTCGAGTCTCAGATAGACTCCATTGCGATCTTGATCGGACAGCAGGCTCACATGACGGTTTCTGTTACAGCCAAGTCCGGAACGCATATTCAGTTTCCGACATTCAAGCCTTCTCAATATATCACACCAGGCGTTGAAGTGTTGGAAACTTCTGCTGCGGATACGCTCCGGCTTGATGACGGGCAGGTCAAAGTTTCCAAGATCTTCACGTTGACAAGCTTTGATGAACATCTGTATGCGATTCCAGGCATGAAGATCAAGGCCAACGGAAAGACCTACACCGGCAATCAGCTTGCCTTGAAAGTAATCACCGTGGATGTCGACACATTGCACCCCAACCAGTTTTTCCCGCCCAAGGACGTGCAGAACAATCCATTCATGTGGAGCGAATGGAGCAACATTTTCTGGCTGAGTGTACTGATGATCCTGCTGTGTGTCATTGGATTCTATCTTTTTGTACGTCTCCGTGCCAACAAGCCGATCATCACCAAGATCCGTATCATCAAGAAAGTCCTCCCGCATCAGAAGGCCATGCAGGCCATTGACCGGATCAAGGCCGAAAAGATGCAGAACAGTGATGATCAAAAGACCTACTATACAGAGCTTACCGATACCCTTCGCCAATACATCGAAGAGCGATTTGGATTCCGGGCTATGGAAATGACCAGCTCTGAGATCATAGATCAGCTTCAGCAAACTGGTGACAAACGAATGATCGATGAGCTGCGCGAGTTGTTCCGGACGGCAGACTTGGTCAAGTTTGCCAAATATTCTACGCTGATGAATGAGAACGACTTGAACTTGGTCAATGCCGTAAACTTCATTGATCAGACCAAGTTAGAAGGTCAGCCAACAGAAGAACGGATTGTGCCAAAGTTGAGCGAGCAAGACCAACGGACACGCAAGAACCGTGTCACCATCAAGGTCTGCATCTATGGCATCGGGCTTGTCGTAGCGGCATTGCTCATATACATTATTTATAATGTGATCTTGCTGACAACCTAAAGACGAGTTACATGGAATTTGCAAATAAAGAATATTTCTTCCTCTTACTGCTGCTGATACCATATCTTCTATGGTATTTCCTATACAGAAAGAAGAGCGAACCTACGGTCAGGATGAGTGACACGTATGCATACTTGTCTGCCCCGATGAGTTGGCGTATGCGTCTCATCAACCTCCCGATGTTTCTGCGTTGCCTGACATTCGTGCTCGTAGTCGTGATCATGGCCCGCCCGCAGACCAGAAACTCATGGGACAAGCGCTCGGTGGAAGGCATCGATATCATGCTTGCCATGGATGTCTCCACTTCTATGCTCGCCGAAGATCTGAAGCCTAACCGAATCGAAGCGGCAAAAGATGTGGCTGCTGAATTCATAGCAAGCCGCCCGGACGACAATATCGGCCTTACGATCTTTGCAGGTGAATCTTTCACCCAATGTCCTATGACGACAGACCATTCGTCCCTGCTCAATCTGCTGCAGAATGTCAGGACAGATATCGCAGCCAGAGGCTTGATTTCGGACGGAACGGCGGTCGGTATGGGATTGGCGAATGCCATCTCCCGGCTGAAAGACTCTAAAGCCAAGAGCAAGGTAGTCATTCTTTTGACCGACGGAAGCAATAATATGGGCGACATCTCTCCAATGACATCGGCCCAGATCGCCAAGAGCCTTGGCATCCGTGTGTATACAATCGGCGTTGGAACAAACAAGGTTGCTCCTTATCCTATGCCTGTGGCGGGAGGAGTGCAATATGTGAATATGCCGGTTGAAATCGATACAAAGACCCTCAGCGACATTGCTGCCACGACACAAGGCAATTTCTATCGGGCAACCAACAACCGTGAATTGAAGCAGATCTATCATGATATAGACAAATTGGAGAAGACGAAAATGAATGTGAAAACGTTCTCGAAACGATATGAAGCCTATCAGCCTTTTGCCCTGGCGGCAGTTCTGTCTCTGCTCTTGGAAATTCTTTTGAGATCAACAGTCTTTCGGAGAATACCTTAAACAACGATGCGTATGTTCAGATTTGAAGATCCTATTTACCTGTGGCTTTTACTGATCATCCCGTTGTTGGTCATGATCCGGCTCTTTGCATGGAGACAAAGGCGGAAGAAACTACGAAAGTTCGGCGAACCGGAATTGGTAAAAGCCTTGATGCCCGACGTATCAAAGTATCGGCCCGGTGTGAAGTTCTGGCTGCTGATTTCTGCATTGGCGTTGCTGATCCTCATGCTGGCGCGTCCGCAGATGGGCACAAAGATCTCGCACGAAAAGCGTAACGGCATCGAGACCATCATAGCTTTGGATATTTCAAACTCGATGATGGCCGAGGACGTAGTACCGTCGAGATTGGAAAAGAGCAAATTGCTGGTGGAGAATCTTGTCGATCATTTCACCAACGATAAGATCGGATTGGTCGTCTTTGCGGGCGATGCTTTTGTCCAACTCCCTATCACGAGCGACTATGTCTCGGCCAAAATGTTCCTGCAGAATATTGATCCTTCCCTGATCCAGACGCAGGGAACGGACATCGCACAGGCGCTGAACCTGTCCATGAAGAGTTTCACGCAACAGGATAAGGTCGGAAAAGCGATCATCGTCATCACAGACGGCGAGGACCATGAAGGTGGTGCGATCGAAGCTGCCAAGGCAGCCAAAGCCAAAGGAATCAACGTCTTTATCCTCGGAGTGGGTGATCCCAAAGGTGCACCCATACCGGCCGGCGACGGCGATTACCTCAAAGACAATTCCGGGCAGACTGTGATGACAGCCTTGAATGAGCAGATGTGCCAGCAGATTGCTCAAGCCGGAAGTGGGAAATATATCCATGTTGACAACACGTCGGATGCTCAGGAGCAACTGAACAATGCACTTACAAAGCTCCAGAAGGGCGAAACGGACACTATCATCTACAGTGAGTATGACGAACAGTTTCAGGCTTTCGGACTCCTTGTGCTCCTTCTGCTCATCATCGAGATCTGTGTGTTGGAAAGCAAGAATCCACTTCTGAAGAACGTGAGTCTATTTAAAAAGAAAAGGATCACTCATGAAGGTTAGACAATATTTGACAATGCTTTTGCTGACAGCGATGTGCCTCCTTCCTGAAGGCATGCAGGCGCAGAACGACAGGCAGTTTATCCGGAATGGAAACCGCCTGTACCGGCAGCAGAATTATGCCAAAGCGGAAATCGAATACCGCAAGGCAATTGGGCAGAACGGACAGAATCCGCAAGCGCTTTACAATCTTGGATGTGCCTTGATGATGCAACAGAAGGATTCCGCAGCCATCGTGCAGTATGAGCATGCGGCAAAATTGGAAACGAGCAAGTTGCGTAAAGCCAAGGTCTATCACAACATTGGCGTGATCTGTCAGACCCATCAGATGTACAGTGAGGCTATTCAGGCTTATCAGGAGAGTCTGCGCAACAATCCCAATGACAATGAAACCCGCTATAACCTTGCTCTATGCAAACGTCAGGAAAAGAAGCAGAAGCAGAACAATGGCGGTGGAAAGAACGACGATAAGCAGAAGAAAGACAAAGATAAAAACAAGCAGTCGGACAATAATAAGAATCAACAGGACAAAGACAAACAGAATGATAAGCAGCAGCCGCAACCCCAAGACCAGATGAGCAAGGAAAATGCGGAACAGCTGTTGTCGGCTGCCGTCCAGGAGGAAAAAGCCACGCAGCAACGGCTGAAGAAGGCTGCTCAGCAGCCACGGAGACGACAATTGCAACGCAACTGGTAACTCCGGCGTTTACGGCTGGCTCATGCCCCCTCGGCAGATGATACATTTCGAGGCTCCATGGCTGACATTCGGAGCGTCCGAAAGACATCTCTTCTGGTTCCGGCGGACACATGTAGATCATGCTTACGATACAGGTTGTTATAGCTATCAAAACGGACAAGAATTATGAAGCGATATATTTTAGCATGGATATGGATCGTGATGGCGCTGCCCACCTTTGCGCAGCGCATCACAGTCACGGCACCTGCACGCGTCGCAGCAGGCGAGAACTTCCGTATTGCCTACACTGTCGATACAAAGGACGTGGAGGATTTCCGGGTGGGGAACATCCCGTCAGCCTTAGAAGTGATTGCCGGCCCCTATACATCTTCGCAATCCAGCTTTCAGATGGTCAACGGCCACACCAGCAGTTCCTCATCTGTCACTTTTACCTACACGCTCTATGCCGGCAAGCATGGCACATTCACCATTCCCCCCGCGCATGCTATGGTAGGCGGAAAGAATCTTTCCTCTAAGTCCATACAAATCATTGTCTCCGGCTCCGCCCGTAATAACGGCAGTGCTCCACAGATGCATGACGACTATGATGAAGAGCCCCAGATGCGTGCCGCAGGATCTAAGATCTCCGGTAACGATCTGTTTATCAAGGTCAGTGCCAACAAGCGCCGAGTCCATGAGCAGGAACCGGTACTGCTGACCTATAAGGTTTATACCACGGTAGACCTCACCCAGTTGGAGGAAAAGATGCCTGATCTTCCGGGGTTCCATACCCAGAAAGTACCTTTACCGCAGCAGAAGAGCTTTCAGTTGGAAAAGGTCAATGGAAAAATGTATCGCAGTGTGACCTGGAGCCAGTATGTCATGTATCCACAGATGACCGGTAACCTGAAGATTCCAAGTATCACTTTCAAAGGTGTCGTCGTCCAGCAAAACCGCACCATCGATCCTTTTGAGGCTTTCTTCAATGGTGGTTCAGGCTATATCGAAGTCAAGCGCAATATCGTGGCGCCAGGTCTGAACATTCAGGTTGATCCGCTTCCAAATCGTCCGGCAGGCTTCTCGGGCGGCGTGGGACGCTTTAACATCTCGGCTCAGATCAACCATACTGAGGTAAAAGCCGGTGAACCGGTTTCACTCCGTGTCGTTGTGGGGGGCATAGGGAACCTCAAACTGATCAAGCAGCCTATTGTCAACTTCCCCAAGGACTTTGACAAGTATGATCCAAAGGTGACAGACAAGACCCGCCTCACAGTCAATGGGGTAGAGGGAAACATGGTCTATGACTATCTCGCTGTTCCCCGCAATCAGGGCAAATATACGATCCCGGCCATTGAATTCATCTACTATGACACGGACAACAATGCCTACAAGACGATCAAGACGCAGCCATTTGACATTCAGGTGGCCAAAGGCGATGGCAGCAGTCAGGACTTGGAGGACTACAGCAACACCAAGGATCAAGACATACACGGCCTGAAGACCGGCGAGACAGAGCGTTATCAGGTGAGCGACATCTTCTATGGAAGCACCGCTTATTGGGTCTGGCTGCTGATCCCCCTGCTTGCTTTCATTGCGCTGCTTGTCATCTTCCGCAGGCGTGCCTTGGATCACGCGGACATCGTCAAAATGCGTGGGAAGAAGGCAAACAAGATCGCTACCAAGCGTTTGAAATACGCCAACCAGCTCATGCTGCAAGGAAAGTCGAGTGAATTCTATGATGAAGTGCTCCGTGCCTTGTGGGGATATGTGGGCGACAAGTTGGACATGCCCGTTGAGAAGCTCTCTCGAGAAAACATCTCCGAGAACCTGTTGCAGCATCATGTGGATGGGTCAACGATCGAAAAGTTTGTCAATGCCCTCGACGAATGTGAGTTTGAGCGTTACGCACCAGGTGATCTGTCGGGCAATATGAGCCGCACTTTCGAGTCGGCAATGACCGCCATCATGCAAATCGAGAACTTTATGAACAACAAGCAAAGAGGTCATCGCCCATCTGCCCACTTGCTCCTGCTGCTTGTTCTCACGCTTCTGCCAGCCTCATCCTCGGCTGTCACCAAGGAGAATGCAGACGGAGAGTATCAGAAAGGCAATTATCAGCAGGCCATCAAGGACTATCAGGAGCTCCTCAAATCTGGTGTCAGCGCAGAACTCTATTATAATCTGGGCAATGCCTATTACCGGACGGACAACATCACGCAAGCCGTCCTGGCCTATGAGCGGGCGGCAATGCTGTCTCCGGGTGATCCTGATATCAATTTCAACCTGCAGTTTGCCCGGTCGAAGACCATTGACAAGATCACGCCGAATAGTGAGATGTTCTTTGTCACTTGGTACCACTCTTTGGTCAATCTGACCAGTGTTGACCGCTGGGCCACCATCGGCATCGGTGCCATCATTCTCTCATTGATGCTCGTGTTGATGTATCTTTTCGGACAGAGTGAGCGCTCCCGCAAGATTGGATTCTTCGGCGCGTCTGCGTTGCTGATACTCTTCCTGCTCAGCAATGTGTTTGCCTATCAGCAGAAGCTGGCCTTGGCCAGTCGGCGAGGCGCCATCGTCATTGCCACTTCCGTAAAAGTCAAGAAGTCACCGGCACAGAATGGCGACGACAGTTTTGTCATCCACGAAGGCACCAAGGTTGAAATAACAGACCGAAGCATGAAGGATTGGCGTGGCATCCAATTAGCCGACGGCCGCGAAGGTTGGCTTCTGACTATCCAGATTGAGGAAATTTGAGCATCGCCTGACATCACATAGCAACCCGTAGCATGGAGTATTCTGCTTTTATAGACATCGACCGTTATC
Organism: Prevotella sp.; assembly: GCA_022778905.1. Classification (GTDB taxonomy): domain Bacteria; phylum Bacteroidota; class Bacteroidia; order Bacteroidales; family Bacteroidaceae; genus Prevotella. The sequence goes on from JALFRV010000044.1 coordinate 10,782, forward strand.
TGCTTTCCTGTTTCAATGGAAGCGATTCCCTATTTTGGGATGGGGTGGTCACTACGCTCACGTCGGGTTATCTTTGGATTCCGCTCTATGTGTCGCTGTTCTATCTGATCCTGAAGAACAATGAGACGATGATCCAGATTTTCCTTACAGCGGCTTGTGCCATCCTGTGTGTCGTTTTCGCCGATGTCATCGCCGACTACATCATGAAGCCTTTGGTCGGCCGGTTGAGACCCGGAAATGATCCGATATTCAAGTACACCGTCGATGTTGTGAATGATCTGCGTGGGATGGACTATAGCTTCTTTTCCGCCCATGCAGCCAATACGATGTCGATCGCCGTATTTTTCAGCCTGTTGGTGAAACACCGTGTCTTCAACATATTTCTGATCGTCTGGTCGTTGATCAATGGATGGACACGGCTTTATCTGGGCCTTCATTATCCGAGTGACGTCGCATGCGGGTTCATCTGGGGTGTCATGGTTGGAGTAGGAGTCTACTTCCTGTACAACAGACTGTTTGCACGGATATGTCCCAAGCAGAACTACGTTTCCGGACACTATACTTCTTCGGGCTACAGTCTGCCCGATCTCAACTTGGTCATGACAGTCATGGCCCTCACATATTGTTTTGCCATCATTTATGGAATGATCTCCATTGGCAACGCTTAATCAGAACAATGAACACAAAACACATAAAAATCAGCGACTTCGATTATCCGCTGCCGGATCAACGGATCGCAAAATACCCGACAGAACCGCGCGATCACAGCAAGCTCTTGCTGTACAAGCAGGGTGAAGTTGGTGAAGATGTATTTTACCAACTGCCCAACCACCTTCCCCAAGGTGCCCTGATGGTTTTCAATAATACGAAGGTTATTCAGGCCCGACTGCATTTCCGGAAAGAAACCGGAGCACTTATCGAGATCTTCTTGATGGAGCCAGCAGCACCGGTTGACTACGAGCAGATCTTCCAGAGAGCCGGTCATTGTGCATGGTACTGTATGATCGGAAATCTCAAAAAATGGAAGGGGGGCTCACTGAAGCGCCGGTTCGAGGTGAAAGGGGTAGCGTTCACCCTGACAGCCTCATTGGTCCAGCCTGAAGAAAACGTGCATACCAACGGTACGAACTACTGGATTGACTTCGACTGGGATTCCTCGGACATCAGTTTCGCAGAAATCTTGGAGTCGGTGGGCGAACTTCCGATCCCGCCCTATCTGAACCGTGCGACACAGGAAAGTGACAAGACTGCTTATCAGACCGTTTATTCGAAGATCAAGGGATCGGTGGCAGCTCCGACTGCAGGACTGCATTTCACTGACAAGGTGCTGGCTGCTTTGGATGCACAGGGCATCGTTCGCGATGAGTTGACACTGCATGTGGGTGCCGGGACATTTAAACCGGTCAAGTCGGAAGAAATCGAAGGGCACGTGATGCACAGCGAATATATCGTCGTGCATCGGCACACGTTCGAGCGGCTTTTACGGCATGGCTGTCAGGCAATAGCTGTCGGGACGACTTCTGTGCGCACCTTGGAAAGCCTGTACTATATCGGCGTGAAGCTCGAAACGAACCGGGATGCCTCCGAAGAAGACCTGCACGTCGGACAATGGGAGCCTTATGAGAAGGGGAGAGAGGGGAAGATGGTGGACGGAATCACGCCTGAGCATGCCATTCGGAACATCCTCGATTACTTGGATCGCAATGACATTGAAGCCCTGCATACGAGTACCCAGATCATCATTGCGCCCGGATATGCATACAAGATCGTCAAGATGTTAGTGACAAACTTCCATCAACCACAGAGTACATTGTTGCTTTTGGTCAGCGCTTTCGTCAAGGGCAACTGGCGCAAGATCTATGACTATGCGCTGTCTCATGATTTCCGTTTTCTGAGTTATGGAGACAGCTCGTTATTAATACCGTAAAAAGATTGAGTACAAGAAAATGAAAATAGGAGATAAGGTCAGTTTCCTCAGCGAAAAAGGAGGAGGAAAGATAGCCGGTTTCAAAGCTGGCGGCATCGTATTGGTTGAGGATGAAGACGGATTTCAGATTCCGATGACGGTCAAGGACATTGTCGTGATCGGCAGTACAGACGCTTATGACATGGGCAAGATGGTCACGTCAAGACTCAATACGCCGGACGGCCCCGCTCCAGAAGGAAAGCAGCGGATGTCCATCAAGGCCAAGATGCAGAACATCGAGAATGATCAGATCGTCAACGAGAAGGACGATGACCCGTCTGAACGCGAGATCTCATTCCGCAAGCCTGCAGAAGAACGCAAAGGAGGCAATCTGCTGACGGCCTTCATCGCATTTGTGCCTGTGGACATCAAGGAGATTACGAATACCCGGTTTGAGATCTATCTCGTCAACGACAGCAACTACTTCATGCACTACATGTGCCTGATGGCTGACGGGGCCAATTGGTCTTTGCGTTACAGCGGAGAGATCGAGCCGAACACTAAATTGTATTTGGACGAGATTGGACGCGAAAATCTCAACGAGTTGAACCGCCTCTGCGTACAACTGATGTCGTTCAAGAAAGACAGACCCTTCGTCTACAAACCGGCCATAGATGTGCAGATCAGGTTGGATCCCGTCAAGTTTTACAAGCTGCATACATTCCATGACAGCGCGTTCTTTGAAAGTCCGGCCTTGCTCTACACCATTGTCGATCATGACACACCGGTCCGCCCATTGGTCGTTGATGCCAAACAGCTTAAGGCGGAAATGTTTCGTCGGGCCGATGATGAGGACAAGGATCATGCCTATTTGACGGGACAGAAAGAGCCGGATGGCGCCATCCCGGGTCTTAAAGCCCGCTCCAAGGACGATCAGCTGATAGTGATGGACCTGCATGCCGATGCCTTACTTGATACGATCGCTGGAATGAGTCCGGCGGATATCCTTAATTATCAGCTGAATAAGTTCCGCAGTGTGCTTGACAGATTTGCGCAGAAAAAAGGTCAGAAGATCGTTTTCATTCATGGAAAAGGAGAGGGTGTGCTCCGGCGGGCCATCATCAATGATCTCAACTATCGTTACAAGAAATATCAATACCAGGATGCTTCATTCCAGGAATATGGCTATGGAGCAACGCAAGTAACCATCAAATAATATCGTGACTATGAAACATGGATTCATCACCGTGGCGAGTGCGGTCCCCACCGTAAAGGTTGCCGATTGCGTCAGCAACGTGAAGGAAATCGAATCGGTCATCGCTCAAGCCGAAGGACGGGGCATAGAGATCATCGTCTTTCCTGAATTGGCGATCACGGGGTATAGCTGCCAGGATCTTTTCCGACAGGAACTCTTGCTCAGTGCAACTGAGAATGCTGTCCTCATGTTGCTCGATTTCACCCGAAAACTCGATATTATTACAATCGTAGGACTGCCGGTCGTTGTCGGCAATCTGCTGATGAACTGTGCGGCAGTCATTCAGAAAGGACAGTTGTTGGGCATGGTTCCCAAGACGTTCTTGCCCAACTATAGCGAGTTCTATGAGAAAAGGTGGTTTGCATCCGCACAGGATCTGAAGCCTGCAACGATACGTTACGCGGGAAATCAGGTGCTGATCACTCCATCGCCCCAGCTCTTCGAGACTTGCGACGGTGTTAAGTTCGGGATCGAGATCTGCGAAGACGTATGGGCTCCCGTGCCACCCAGCAATCGCCTGGCACTGCTTGGAGCTGATCTCATCTTCAATCTTTCCGCCAGTGACGAACTGATCGGCAAGCACGAATACCTCAAACAGTTGCTTTCACAGCAGAGTGCCCGAACAATCAGCGGCTATGTCTACAGCGGTTGCGGATATGGAGAAAGCACGCAGGATGTGGTCTATGGCGGCAACGCATTGATCTATGAGAATGGTGTCCTGTTGGCAGAAGGCGATCGGTTTGCCATGGCGAACCAAATACAGACGGCTCAGATCGACATTGAGAAACTGAGAGGCGAACGACGAAATAACACAACATTTGTCAACGCTGTCAAGAATGAAGACAATGCGCAGCTATTGGACACCATTCCATGTCTTACTATCGCGCAAAAAGATTTCACGCTCACGCGTCCCGTTGATCCGCATCCTTTCATTCCGAAAGATACGGACATGGCCAAGAGCTGCAACGAGATCTTCAACATACAGGTCATGGGATTGGCCAAAAGAATCATGCACACCAACTGCAAAACGCTTGTTGTCGGCATTAGCGGAGGCTTGGACTCTACGCTGGCCCTGCTGGTTTGCGTGAAGACTTTCGACAAATTGGGGCTCGACAGGAAGAATATCATTGGCGTGACAATGCCCGGTTTCGGTACTTCCGACCGTACCTACAACAACGCCATCGCGCTCATGCAAAGTCTGAACATCACAATACGTGAAATCAGCATTGCCAAAAGCGTCAAGCAGCACTTTGAAGACATCGGGCATGACATGGCAGTTCATGATGTGACCTATGAGAACAGCCAGGCCCGGGAACGCACGCAGATCCTGATGGATCTGAGCAATCAACTGGGCGGATTGGTGATCGGGACGGGCGACTTGAGCGAACTGGCCTTGGGATGGTGTACTTACAACGGCGATCACATGAGCATGTACGCCGTCAACTGCAGTGTGCCCAAGACGCTCATCAAGTACCTTGTCCGCTTTGTGGCAGCGAGTGTGGATGCCGAGAGTGCAAGGATCCTGACCGACATTATTGACACGCCGATCAGTCCGGAACTGATACCGACCTCCGCAAATGGCGAGATCCGGCAGAAGACAGAAGATCTTGTCGGCCCATACGAGCTTCACGACTTCTTTCTCTATTACTTCCTGCGTTTCGGTTTCCGTCCGTCCAAGCTCTATATGCTCGCTCAGGCTGCATTCAGGAACCGCTACGACGACGAGACTATCAAGAAATGGCTTGCTGACTTCTGTCGCCGGTTCTTCACGCAGCAGTTCAAACGCAGTTGCCTGCCTGACGGACCCAAGGTCGGAAGTGTCAGCCTCAGTCCTCGAGGTGACTGGCGCATGCCGAGTGATGCCGTCGTGTCGATGTGGCTCAAGGAATGTGAAACTTTATGACGGATTGGCATTGGGTATCCGGCGGAATCGTCAAACTATTTCGGAATTACGCTTTTTTCAAGCAGGAAGGAGCGCGTCGGAAATGTTAAAGGAATGTTCTGGATTTTAACAATTGGTATTCTGAATGGGATAGGGGAGTGAACGCATGATGCAGAAATATCCCTTTAAATGCCCGAAAATCAGCATGTAACATGCTGAAACTGCAAAAATCGACGGGCCGGAAGTATCTTTCGGGCCGCCCATATGATAGCTTTGGACGGTCAATAGGATAGCTCCGGGCAGGCCGGATGATAGCTTCAGGCTGCAAAGTGTTGGTTTTCAGACATGCTTAAAAATGCGTCCATTTCAACCAAAGGACTGTTTCGGCCATCAGATGCGTATTTTAAACAAGTAAATTAAATAATTTCAAAAATAAATAGAATGAATAGATTGGTCATTAATTCTTATGAAGAATTTGCGGCACATTTAGGTGAAGAACTCGGTAAATCAGACTGGCAGGAAATTGATCAGAACCGTATCAATCTCTTTGCTGATGCAACCTTGGATCATCAATGGATCCATGTGGACGTAGAACGCGCGAAGACAGAAAGCCCATACAAGTCAACAATCGCACACGGATATCTGACCTTGTCGTTGCTGCCATATCTTTGGGGCCAGATCATTGAGGTCAACAACATTTCCATGTTGGTCAATTACGGTATGGATAAGATGCGTTTCGGCAAACCGGTTCTGAGCGGAAGCAGAGTCAGATTGGTCACCAAGTTGAACGCCATAGAGAATCTCCGTGGCATATGTAAGGCCCAGATCGATTTCAAAATTGAAATTGAGGGCGATCGCAAACCGGCTCTCGAAGGTCTGGCCACATTCCTTTATTATTTCAAATAATCACTCATGCAGTATCAGCAGTATGCCCGCCACGCACAGCAATATTGATAAAGACACTCTGAATGATATTTTTAATATAATCAGTATTATGATAAATAAAGAATATCGGAATGTCATTGATGCCCCTATCGGCTCTTGTCGTGGAGTTTTGTGCTTGCTGATGGAAAACGGATAAAACGTTATGGATCATCTGCCCCATGATATCCCGATGCTGGTTTCAGCCATCAATTTCCTCTTGAGAGATGAGGAGTTTGATACGCTTGATGAAATCTGCTATGCGTACAATGTAGATCGTTCGGCTTTGGAAACTCGTTTGAAGCATGCGGGTTACACCTACAACGAGATCACGAAAAAATTCTGGTAATCGCTAATAAATAATCTTTCAGATGGATCGTTCACAGATATACATGCTCATTGCCATCTTTTTGGTTCTGTCAGTTATCCTTGCCTGGTTGGGACTGAAATTTTTGCTTGACACTCGGAAACGTCAGAAAGCGCAGGAAATGCGTCGCAAGGAATGGCGTGACAAGTTGCACAAGGATTGACTACTTGACTTCGCCACCTCGAGATCAGCAGTGCAGCTTGCTGAGCAGTTTGCCTTCAAGCGTATAGACGCTGATGGTTCCCTGGTCATAGATGACCATTGTCGGCGGGTTCTGTTGCTTCGGAAATGTGATGGAGCCGGTATTGCAGATGACGGAGCCGTTCGACGGCTTCAGCATCCATAGATGGGTGTGTCCGTAGAAGATGGCATCGAATCGGCCTTTGGGCAATTGCGCCTCATTGTAGATGTGTCCGTGGGTGAGGAAAAGTTTCTTTCCTTCATCGACGATGATGGCATATTCAGCCATGATTGGAAAGTCGAGCAGCATCTGGTCGACTTCGGAGTCGCAGTTTCCCCTTACGGCTATGATCTCGTCCGACATCGCATTCAGCGTCTTGGCGATGCTTTGGGGATCAATTCCTTCAGGAATCCGGTTTCTTGGCCCATAATTGAGAATGTCACCCAAGACACACAACATGTCGCAATGTTGCTGATGAAAGAATGCCAATGCTTGTTCCAAACACGGATAGGAGCCGTGAATGTCAGATATGATGAGATATTTCATTGAACGTTGTAGTTGTTTTTTGATATAACGGACTGAAAATCAGCGCCGTTCAGATGTAGGCGCAACCTGGAAAATTGTCAGTCAGAGTTTCTTCAATTCTTCGTAGATGCGCTGGACAGGAAGCCCCATCACGTTGAAATAACTGCCTTTCAGCCCTGTCACTCCGATATATCCGATCCACTCCTGAATGCCATACGCACCAGCTTTGTCAATGGGATTGTACTTCTCCACATAATAGCTGATCTCTTCATCCGTCAGTTCCTTGAATGTCACTTCTGTCGTCACGGCGAACTGTCTTTGCTGATTGGCCGTGGTCAGGCATACCCCTGTGATCACCAAATGGGTGTGACCGCTCAGCTGCCGGAGCATGCTGCACGCCTCATGGATATCTTTCGGCTTGCCCATCACTTCATTCCCCAATACCACAACCGTGTCGGCCGTGATCAGCAGATCGTTGTTCCGGATCTCGTAGGCAGCGGCTTTTTCAGCAGCAATATATACGGGAATCTGGTCTACAGGCAAGTTCCGGGGATAGGTCTCGGCGATGCCGGGGATCACTTCGACCTCGAACGGAAGATCCAAGCCGGCCAGCAGCTCCTTGCGTCTGGGTGAGTTGGAAGCGAGTATGATATGATATTTCATTGTCTTATCCATTATGTTTATAGGGCACGGCACTCCCCTACCATCCGAATGCGGCTGCATTGCTCAGCCATTTTCCCTGCACTTTGAGAACTTGCTCGATGATATCCCGCGCACAGCCGTTTCCGCCGGGACGATCACTGATATAGCGGCTGACCTCCTTGATCTCCGGACAGGCATCCGACGGACAGCAAGGACAGCCGCATGACCGCATCACTTCATAGTCGGGAATGTCGTCACCGACAAAAATCACTTCCGCTTCGCGCAAACCGTATTTCTGCAGAAAGGAGTCAAACGTAACTTTTTTCATCGCACAGTTCATGTATACATCCTCCACACCTAAATACTGATAGCGCTTGACAATATTCTCGGCGTGCCCGCCGGTCATGATGGCGATCCGCAGTCCCATCTTCTCGGCCAGCTGGATAGCATAGCCGTCTTTGACGTTGATCGTCCGTTGCGGCTGACCTTCAGAATCCATATTGATGGTCGAACATGACAACACGCCGTCCACATCGAATATGATGGCGCGAATATTCATCAGATTATAGTTGATCATAGGATGTATAGTTGAAACCCAACAAACTGTTCTCTGTCACACATTTTTGTCATGCAAAAGTACAAAATTATCTTATCTTAAAGGAGACTTTCTTTCTTTTTTTGTTATATTTGCATTGTGGAAGACCTCCGGATAAGGATTGTCACAGAAGGAAAGGAGTTGCCAGACATGGTCTGCAACAACTACTTTCACAGCTTGGAGTTGTTTTATATCATTGAAAAAACGCCAAGACAGACACCTTATATGGTCGTTGCGGAGGATCCGAACGGCAAGGTAAGGGCCCACATGCTAGCCGTCATCCGTTATCGGAGCTCTCTTTGCCCACCCTATCTTTATGCACAAGGGCGTTGTTATGGCGAAGGGGAGTACGATGACGGCATCGACCACGAGCAGGTGTTTGGGCTGATGCTGAAAGCCATCACCCGCAAATTCAAGCGAAAATTGTGTCTTTACATCGAGTTCAGCGATATCCGTCAGAAGATGTTCGGATATAAGTCTTTCCGCCAAAACGGCTATTTCCCGGTTCAATGGCAGGAGATCCACAACTCCTTACACTCCAAGTTGCCGGAAGAGCGCATCACTTCAAAGATGGCGCGGAAGATCAGAAAGTCTTACCGGGCAGGCGTCATCACGCGCGAAGTGGCCAATGAAGCGGAGGTGCATGACTTCTACAAGATGCTGAACGGCTTCTATCGGATGAAGATGCGAAGGCTTATCCCGCCGGAAACTCAGATGACAGAGTTCTTCAGAAGTGACCATGCGAAGATCTTCATCACCGAATACCACGGCAAAGTGATCGGTGGTTGCTCCTGCGTATATTCGGAGGGAAATGCTTATTTGTGGTATTTGGCTTCCAAACGGAAATCATATTCCCGGCTGCATCCAAACCTCTTGACGGTCTGGAATGCCATCAAATACGCTCAGGAGCACAACTATGCCCATATCTATTTCTTGGATGCCGGTCTCCCGTTTCGGGCCAATCCTTTCCGTGATTTTATTCTGAGTTTCGGCGGGAAGCCTGTCGCCAAATACCGATGGTTCAGATTTTCCATCGGCTGGATCAACCGGATCCTGACCTGGATCTATAAGGAATAGGCCTCCGTGAGGCTTCATCTCCCCCACTCTTCATCCCTTCAGATGTCTTTGATACAATAATCGCGGGCATCTGCCGTTGATTTAATATGAAGTTGAAAATCATCATTCTGCATATCATATTATTGCTGGCTTGTTTCCAGAACATGGAAGCCCAGACCTTTACCCTGCAAGGAAGGGTCACCGACTCGGACATGAATCCCATCGAGTTGGCAACTGTCTCGGTGGCGAAGCAAGGAAGAGTGACGCTCACTTCATTGAAGGGAGAGTTCTCCATGACGCTCTTTTC
>JALFRV010000065.1 GCA_022778905.1 Prevotella sp.
GGTTGCCGCTCTTTGTCCTCCGGGTCATCCGTCTGCTTACTGGTGCAAAGTTACAGCATCTCAACGTTAAAAACGAAAAAATCCCTTTTATATTGTTTTGAGTCCATTCATTTTCATCAGGTCGGTAGTATGATGCTTCAAAGCGGGTGGCTTTTCCCGGCTCCCGGTCCCTTCTGAAATGACCGATTTTATCTAAAAACACGGCGTTTCTTTAGCGTTCTCGAAAAAACTTTGTATTTTTGTGGCTATATATTAACGGGACAGATAATACCGCAAGATTATGAATCAATTCAACCGAAGAAGACTGCCTGCCGGCATCCAGTCGTTCAAGAAAATAAGACAGGAGGATTTTGTATATGTTGACAAATCAGACTTGGTTTGGCATCTGGTGAACTATGGCGACCGGTTTGTCTATCTTAGTCGGCCGCGACGTTTCGGCAAGTCGTTGCTCATCGACACCCTTCAGTCATATCTTGAGGGGCGTAGAGAACTCTTTGATGGTCTGAAGATCATGGACCTTGAGTATGACTGGAAGCAATATCCCGTTATCCGTCTTGATATGAGCCGTGGAGGAGCTACGGCAGACGGCATCATTTCGTATCTCGATATCCGCTTTGGCGAATACGAGAAGAAATATGACATTATGCCCAAACCTACCGCCCAACTTTCCGACCGCCTCAATGCCATCATCACGGCTGCTTTCGAGAAGACGGGTCTGCAGGTTTGTGTGCTCATTGATGAATACGACTTCCCTTTGCAGCACTCATGGAAAACCGATGCCCACGACGGGTGCACTTCTCTATATCGTGAGGTGTTTGCAATTCTGAAGGCAAATGATGAATACGAGAAACTTGTCTTCATCACAGGAATCACAAAGTTTACGCAGATATCCCTGTTCTCGGCTCTCAACAATCTCACTAACATCAGTTTCCTACCCGAATACGCCACTATCTGTGGCATCACCGAACAGGAAATCACCAGCAATTTCATGCCCGAACTGCAGCGGATGGCAGAGGTCAACGGCTGGACCGGGAAAGAAACCCACGACAGGCTGAAGGAGTATTATGACGGCTATCATTTCAGCGAAGACAATATGGCTGACGTGTATAATCCCTATAGTCTTGTGAACTCTCTCAACCAGTCGCGTTTGAGAAATTATTGGGCATCGTCGGGAGCTACCACCCTTCTGCCTAAATTCATTGATGACATGGAGATACACCTTGCTGACTTTGAGGATTGCATGATTATCCGCAACGTTATCGAGACATCCGACGTGACGGCAGGTGGAGCTGAACTCTTCCTCTATCAGTCGGGTTATCTCACGATAAAGTCGGTAGAAGGAAACGTGTATCATCTCGGATTCCCCAACGAAGAAGTGAGACAGGCTCTCTATGAATGTGTACTGCCAGCATTGACGCTTCGCAAGTCTGGAGACATACAGTCGCTACAGGCCCAGCTATATGCCCATATGGATGCGGGCAGACTGGAGGATGCGATGAAAGTGCTAAAGTCTCTCATAGCCGATGTTCCATATAGCAATAAGAAACTGTCGTCAATGGATATGGAAGAACGCTATCGCTTGATTATGAGTACTATCTTCAATGCCATCGGATTCAAGGTCTCCGTTGAGCGTGTTCTTGCCAATGGCAGGATAGATATTGTTGTGACCACGCCTCGCCGTATCTATGTCATAGAACTGAAACTGCGGAATAATGGAGGCAAGGAGTCCGCTGTGCGTCAGATTCTTGGCAACAGCTATATGGAACCATTCAAGGCTGACAAAAGAGATGTCATCGGTCTTGGTCTGGAGCTCGACGATATGGGGCGTGGACTGTTAGACTGGATGGCGGTGTGATTTATTCCCCCACAAACTCTTTCACCTTTTCTGTGTATTCTTTGTGGTGGTCGCGGTATGCCATGGCGTGTTCAGAATCCTTGGCTATGAAGATGGCTTTGCGGCCGTGGCGCTTAGCCTCGTAGAGCGGACGGAGCATGGAGTAGGGCACGTAGGTGTCG
>JALFRV010000092.1 GCA_022778905.1 Prevotella sp.
TGCATAGTTTGTGTGCAAATTTGTTCATTTTGCATAACTTCTTCATGCCAAAGATGTGGAGCAGTTTCTGCTTGAACGTCTTACGGTAGTGCAATGTTGGAAGAACAGGTTCTCGACCGGTCAGCTCGAAGACATCCAACTGTATGTTTAGCACATGCGCATAATAGTCCGCGTCGTGCACATGGGCCAGCACCTGCATATTCGCTTCGAGCAGGTCGTTCAATGTGTTGCCGTTCGCTGTGGCCGTTGTTCCGTTCGAATTCCAGTGGTAGTAGTACAGTCCGACATCCGTTGTCACGACAATCCTGCACTGCCGCAGCAGGCGGGGAAGAGTGAATACCTCCTCAAACAGCCGGTTGGGGGGGAACGTGACGTGGTCAAAGAGTCTCTTCCGGTAGACTTTATTACATGAGTATGCATGGCTGTAAGCCTTCGTTTCCAACCAGTACTGCCACATGTCTTCATAGACCTTAGGGGTAAACTTCACCAAGTGGCGTTTGACAGGATGGTCGAAATAGACGAATATGGGGTATTCGAGGATATCGTAGTCTGGATGAACCTTGAGCACAGTCATCAGTTGATGTAGCGTGTCCGGAGCGATGTAGTCATCGCTGTCGATGAACGTGACATACTCTCCATGAGCTTTCTGAAGTCCTGCGTTGCGGGCGGCGCTTTGCCCTTTGTTTGATTGATGGACAACCCTGATCCTGCGGTCTTCTTTTGCAAAACGGTCACAGATAGCCGGACTGCTGTCGGTGGAGCCGTCATCGACTAAGATTATTTCATAGTCGCGAAACGTCTGGTCCAGCACGCTCCGCACGCAGGAGGCCAGTGTCTCTTCGGCTTGAAAGACCGGTATGATGATCGATAGTCTCATATTCTCAAAGTTGGTATTTATATATGAAACGCTGAAAATGGAGTTCATATTTTATAATATTCTACCTTTTTTTTCGTTTAGACATCGTGGAAAAGCCAGAACATAGCAACAGTTATTCTCATATTCTCAAGTACACGGGGTTGTACGGAGGAATCCAAGGAGTGAATATTCTGATCGGGCTGATCCGCAACAAATTAGTGGCGATGCTGCTGGGGCCTGAAGGAATGGGCCTGATTTCACTGTTCAACACCTCCATCCGGTTAGTCTCTGACTCCACGAACTTCGGAATTTCGATGAGTGGCGTGAAGGAAATCTCCGAGGCTTATGGCCGGGGAGACGCCGCGAAGGTCAGTCAGTCTATTGCCGTGGTCCGTTACTGGTGCCTGCTGACAGCCTTGTTGGGCATGGTCGTATGTGTCGTGATGAGTCCGTTGCTCAATCGTTGGACGTTCGACTGGGGAGACCACACGCTTCATTTCGTGCTTTTGTCGCCCATTGTGGCCCTTGGCGCAGTGAGCGGAGGGGAATTGGCGATCCTGAAGGGGACGCGCCAACTGCGTTCATTGGCGGTAGTTTCGGTTTACAATGTGTTGATCAATCTGATCATATCCGTGCCTTTATTCTATTATTGGAGAGAGACTGCCATTGTTCCCTCGATGATTCTGCTGGCCTTGACACAGCTCCTGACCGTGCTTGTCTATTCCCATCGGCATTATCCGCTTCGTCTTTCATGGGACCGTGCGCTGTTCGGTGAAGGATTGTGCATGGTCAGGTTGGGCATGGCTTTCGTGCTTGCGGGTATCATGGTGAGCAGTGCCGAGTTTGTCATCCGGTCCTATCTGAACACGGCCGGCGGACTTGACGTCGTGGGATTCTACAACGTCGGTTACCTGATGACGCTCGCTTATGCAGGCATGGTCCTTTCTTCGCTTGAGACCGACTATTTTCCGCGGCTGTCGGCAGTCAGTGAGACGGGGCCCCACCTCAATGACACGGTCAACCGGCAGATAGAGGTAACCCTGCTTTCCATGGCGGTCCTGCTGCCGGTTTTCATGATTTCGCTGCCCATCCTGCTTCCATTATTATATAGTAAAGCATTCCTGCCCGTCGTCGGAATGATGAAATTGACGCTGTTAGCCATGTATGTCCGTGCCATCATGGTGCCCATCGAGTATCTCTCTCTCTCTCGTGGAGACTCGCTTTCTTATCTGTTCCTGGAAGCAGTCTATGCCGTTGTGCTGGTAGTGAGTGTCTTGCTCGGTTACCGGTTCTGGGGCTTGTTGGGGACGGGTGCAGCCATCATCGTCACCGGGATTGTGGGATTGGCGGTTGATCTGGTCTACATGTACTATCGTTACAGCTATGTGCTGTCAGCCCAGGTCAGGCGTTATGCGATGGTCCAGATAGCCTTGGGTGTCCTCGTCTATTTTGTTTCCGTCGTCACGGATGGATGGATCTATTGGACTGCAGGGCTCCTCCTGTCTGCCCTCAGTGCTTTGCTGAGCCTCCGGATCCTTCGGACCAAGACCCATTTATGGAATTCCATTACCCGGAAAATCTGCGGAAAACTGCATCAAAAATGATGCTACGGTCCGTCCGTCAGCCCTTCTTGCTGCCCGATGAGGGGACGGCTTGAGGAAGGGCGGGCCGCAACCGATAAGTCTGCAGGCATGAGGACCGCTCCAGAAGGTTCCTTGAAAGCCATCTGAACCGGAGCCGATGAGGTTCTGCACTGCAATGACAGATTTGGGATTGAAACGGCCTCGTTGACACGCTACGAAGAAGTGTTTCGGACGGATGATTGTGGCGGCTTCCGCAAAGCTATCCTCTGGATGCCCGAAAGCATAGCTCTTGGCCGCCGAAAGCATAGCTTTGGACGGCCCAAAGCTATGCTCTGTGCGAGACGCTTTTGACCTCTCGCCGAAACGGAATTGTCATATCGGATTTATGTCGTTATTTTTCAGCAGTTTACGATCTGTATGTCCGGCATTGGAGCATGCAGATCGTGCAATTTGAACAACATTAAATACATTTTTTTCCGCAATAATTTTGAAACTTTGCGAAATAAATGTATATTTGCCAAAATCTTAATGAAAGTTCCATGAATTTGCAGATTTGGTTATTTGGCATTATCTTGCCTTTCATAAGTGCGATGCTCTTGACGTTTTGGATCCATCCCCGTATCGTCAAGATTGCGAAAATCAAGAATATCGTCGACTGTCCGGACTACCGCAAGTTACAGCGCAGGGCTGTCCCGGTGATGGGTGGTTTTGCGGTCTTCTTCGGCATTGTCGTAGGTGCCGGACTGACCAGCATCTTTTTCAACAGCTATGCGCTGTTCACCTGTGTGGTGGCGATGACCGTGATGATGTATTTCGGATTGACCGACGACATCTTGGGGCTCAGTCCCTGGCTACGGATCATCGTCGAGATCATCTTGGTCGGGTTCGTGATCAAAATGGACCTCGTCAACCTCAATGACATGCACGGGCTGTTCGGCATTCACAAGCTCCCCGTCTATGTGTCGCTGCCCTTGAGTGCCGTGGCAGGGGTGGGGATCATCAATGCCATCAACATGATCGACGGTGTGGACGGGTTGTCTTCGGGTTTCTGCGTCGTGGCCTGTCTGGCCTTTGGCGTCTTTTTCTGCATGTCATTTGACGGGACCATGGCGGTGATGTGCGCCTTGGCGGCAGGTGCGCTGATCCCCTTCTTTCTGCACAACGTGTTCGGGGAGAAATCAAAAATGTTTATCGGCGACTGCGGAACCATGATGATGGGCATGCTCATGACCATCTTCTGCCTGCACACCATAGACAACACTTCGCGGGTGGCCTACAATTTTCCGAACATGGGTGTTGTCGCCTTCTGCCTTTCCGTGTTGTCCGTGCCGATCTTTGATACACTTCGGGTCATGACGACACGTATCCTCAGTGGCGTTTCTCCTTTTCATGCGGACAAGCATCACCTGCATCATCTTTTCATCGAGATAGGATTCTCACATGCCGGCACTGCCGTGACGGTCATTTCGCTCAACGTTTTCAATATCCTGATGTGGCTCCTCGCCTACCAGTTGGGCGGCAATGCGACCGTTCAGTTTTGTGTGGTCTGCTTAGTCGGCATTTTCAACACGTCGGGGATCTATTGGATTGTGCGACGGCTAAAGCATGACCATTTCTTCTATCGGGCATTGAAACACCTGGCCCGCATGAGCCACATTGAGGCTGGAAAGGTGTTCATGGGTATCAGGAAAATGGTCGATTTTATGTAAGAAGACATCAGTGAAGGATGAACTGCTGGATCAGGGCCTATGACCACTCCAAGTTTCGCGTGGCCGATTTCATACATGATTACGGCTTCATAGACTGGAGTATGAAGAATCACTATGAGCCGGGCGACATCGTATTTCTATACGCCACGGCTCCGCAAAGCCGGCTGAGGTTCATGATGGAGGTTGAAAAGGTCAACCTGCGCGCTGACGAATCGGCTGACGACAGTGCTTACTTCATCTCCCAGGAGCATTATCTGCAGTGGCTGCGCCATCGCGATGGCGCAAGATATGTGCGTTTCTTGTTTCTCAAGGACTTGTCGTCGACCGCGCTGACTTATGAGAATCTGATGCAGCATGGATTGGGCGGTGCCCCACGTTCGCCGCGCCGGCTTTTTCCGCAGACCGTCGATTACATTATGAGCCATCTTGATCAGGGCGCGGATCCGTGTGATCCGGTCGTGTCGGGACTTTGACTCCGGCGAGCCGGATTGGCCACCCGAATTAACGGGACCGGTCATTATCCTCAAAGGTTTCCAACCAATGGTCGATCAGCTTGCGTGCGATGGAGAGCTTCTCCGGAATCGTCGGGAGCTGGTCACGGTGAAACCAGGCACCTTTGCTCAGTTCGTCCTTCTGCAGTCGGATATCACCACTCACATATTCTGCATAGAATCCCACCATCAGTCCGCATGGGTAAGGCCATGGCTGACTGCCGAAATACTGAAGGTGATTGATGGTCAGGCCGGTCTCTTCGCGCACTTCCCGATGGACAGCCTCCTCAAGCGTCTCCCCGGTTTCGACGAATCCGGCCACCAACCCATAGAAATCGGTCTTGAAATTGTTGGCATGGACCAACAGAACCTCATCCCCGCGGTGGATCAGGACAATGACGGCCGTGGACAGCTGGGGCCAGATCTCCTTGCCGCAAGAGGTGCACTTCTTGCTGATGTCCGTGTCCATCCGTGTAGGCGCACCGCACACGCCGCAGAAGCGGGTGTTGGCGTCCCAATAGAGTAATTCATGGCATTTGCCGGCCTTGAGATAGAAACCCATGGGCAGTTTGTAATAAGAGGCACGCAGACCGCACCAGACCGGCTGCCCCTGTGTGGCCTCAGCGAATTGCTGCGACAAGATTTCCGCAGGGGCATCCACCCGGAATGCCCGGACCTCTGTTCCGTCGTCCATCGGCGTGATGCTCATGATGTGCGTCCAAGGCTTGACCGGCAGAGGTGGCAGAGGACCGTAAGGTATGGTGCAGGATCCGTCTTCAGCCTGCGCCAAGAGCAGATCTGTCTTGCTGAAAACGAACCAATATTTTGCTTGTGTTGTTTCTTCCATTATCGTTGATTTTTGAATCCCCCGACGGTCATTAGGCCATTGAGTTTCCATCCATTCCTATTGATTAGTGCTTCCCGGTTGCTTTCGTCTGCCCGGCGGCATCTTGACTGCCGGTTTTACTCCACCTTGCCCGCTACGCCTTCGGCTTCCCGACAGCCAGTCTGCACGCCCATCGGGCAAGATCCGTTCGGTCCCTGACGAACGATTCGGGGGGAACAGTCGGACAGAAAAACCAGGATCCGACCGGTCAAGCGATCACGGTCTTCTTATTGCTGCCTATGATAGAGGATGCGGTTGTCACGTTCGGCTGCAGGCTTGACCCATTCTTCGGGGACAAACTTCCAGTTGTTATTGGGCTGTGGGTCTATCACACCTGCGCGTTCGATCTCCTCCATGAGATAGTAGCGCTGGTCACGCTCGCTTCGCCAGACGATCCTGCCCTCGAGACTGTCCTTCAGAATGCCGGCCCCACGTGTGAGCAGTTCACCCCCGCCGTTGCCTCTATAGCTGTTGATGGCCACCCGATACCATTGCTCTTCATGGAAAGGCTGTCCGTTGCTCATCTGCAGGATCTTCACTTTCTGTCCGTCAGGCTTTGTCACATCAACCACATAGTCGATGCCGGCAGCACTGTCAAAGTTGAAAGAAAGATTCCTGAAGCCTAACCGCTGCTGATCTCCGCGCGTCTGTTCGCTCAACAGCAGCAAATGGTCTTCAGGGCTTTTCATGGTATTCACCCACAGATCGTAGCTCATTTCCAAATGATCCCTGATCTCCCGGCCGGTCAGACGCATGACATAGAGTTGGTTCTCATACTTGTAAAGCTTGAACATGTCGGCGACCGTAATGGGACCCTGTCTGATGCTGGCGTCGAAGGAGAGGGGAGCGTTGAACGCGATGTCGGCACCGGTAATCTTCAATTCGAGGTTCAGGATCAAGTCATTGAAGGCGCTGCTGCCGAAATAGCTGTCGCGTGTGGAAATCGTATGGCGGCTCTCTCCGATCGTTCGGTTGACGAAAGCCTCGGTCTGTGCGATATGCTCCTTGAAATGATCCATGTACGCCTCGTCCGTCTTCTGATCGGTCATGTCGACCAATTGTCCTTCGACGGACATGACATGCCATTTCCCCTTTCGCTTTGTCAGCTGGATGGCAGCGTCGGCAACGGCCATGGCATTGTTGCCCGGGTCAAGACAGAGCACCTCTTCACCGGCGGCATTCCTGATCCGTTCCTGTTGCCGCGTGTGGTCATGCCCATAGAGAACGAGGCTGAAGCCCGGCACTTCCTTGGCAATCTGCATGGCGGCATTCTCTGCATATTCAGGCGTTGTGATCCCTCCGTCGCGTCCGCAATGGAAAAGTCCGATGACCACATCGGGTTTTTCGGTGCGCTTTAAGTGCCCCATCCACTTCCTGGCCGAAGAGACCATTTCCTCAAAACGAAGCCCGCTCCAGAGCTCCTTGCTCAGCCAGTTGGGGATAGCCGGTGTCAGCAGGCCGAGCACGGCAATCTTGACACCCTGCCGATGAAGGATGGTGTAAGGCTTCAAATAAGGTTTTCCGGTGCGTGTGTCAATGACATTGGCGCCCAATACGGGGCAATTCAGCTCTCCGGTCCATTTGTCATAGACCGCATGTCCGGTTTCTATATCATGATTTCCGACCGTCTGTGCATCATAGCGAAGATAATTGACGATTTCAGCTGCGACGTTTTTCGACTGGCGGTTCAGATAGTTGTAGTAGTAGCAGATGGGTTGTCCTTGGAGGATGTCGCCATTCTCCAAGAGGATGAGCCCATCGCCATAAGTCTTGCGGAGATGGTTGACGTAACTGCTGACTTTAGCCAAGGAGCCGCCTCGCGGCTGCCCTGTGATGAAGTCGTAAGGGAAAAAACTTCCGTGGACGTCCGAGGTCTCAACAATTCTCAGTGTAACCGTTTTAGCTTGAATCATCGCATTAAAGTGAAACGAAAATGCCACTGACAGGCATAAGAGCATTCTTTTCATGAGAGGATACCTTTTATCCTGCAAAATTAGGAATAATGTTTGAAAAGCACACCTTTTCGGTTCACAAAAAACGAAAAAATCATCTGACAGACTGAAGGATGCCGGAGCGGCATGATTTTTGTTGAATCAAGAAAGTGGAAATGGAGGATTAAGATATGGCATTTATAGACTATTATAAGATTTTAGGAGTGGACCGCAACATCCCCCAGAAGGATGTGCGGAGCGCTTATCGTAGGCGGGCGAAGCTGTTTCACCCAGACTTGCATCCGAACGATCCCAAGGCTAAGGCCAAATTCCAGGCTTTGAACGAGGCGTATGATGTCATCGGCGATCCGGAAAAGCGCAAGAAATATGACCAGTATGGCGAGCAATGGCGCCAGGCCGACGCTTTCAACGGTGCCGCTGGAGGAGGTGACAGCCGCTTCCGGTGGGGCAACGGGGAAGGGGGATCACCTTTCGAGGGCTTTGATTTCGGTAATTTCAGTGGTGGAGGCGGGTTCTCCAATTTCTTCCAAAACCTGTTCGGCAACATGGGCGGACGGTCTCAGGGTCACACCATGCGCCGTGATAGCGGTGAGATGAATGCCAATGTGAATATCGATCTCTACACGGCACTGTTGGGAGGCGAGGTGATGATCCAGCTCAGCAACGGATCCAAGGTCAAGCTCAAGATCAAACCGGAGACCCAGAACGGTACCAAAGTACGGCTCAGGGGGAAGGGCTATGACCGGGGGGACGGAACTTTCGGCGATCTGATCATTACCTATAATGTGAAGTTGCCTACAGGATTGACGGAACGCCAGAAGGATCTGCTGCGGCAGATGCGTTCCTGATCCCGGTTTGCCCCCGATGTCCGTACAAGAGAAAAGCGCTCCATTACAGATCTGATCCGTAATGGGGCGCTTAAGGTATCTACAGCCTGAAACCGGCCGGCATGCAATGGGGCAGGGGAAGCCTACTCCAATATCTTCGTCAGATTGAAAGCGGAGATCTTGCCGTCGGGGCCTACCTTGGCGCTGATACGATACTTTGCCGTCTTTTCCTTGGTGGGATCCGTCCGCTCGATGTCCTGAATGGCGGAGAACTGTACGGCATATTCGTACTCGTTCTCACCGACTTCCTTTTTGTCAATCTTATAGTCATTGCTCAGATGCCAATTCATATTGGTGATGTCTTCCTTATAAATCTTCTGGAGAAAGGTAGATACGTCACTTCTTGTAGCATCGCTCTTGCCAAGGAAGGAAGTCATGATAGGGGCCACGGTACTGGTCAACGCTTCTTCGTCCTTGGAGTTGATGCTCTGGAAGAAGCGGCGGAAGATGGCGGCAACTGCGCTTTTTTCCTCAGGCTGAACAGTTTTAGAATTCAGCATCTTGATCGCATCATTTGCCTCATCGACATGATCTCCGTTCGCATGATCCACCAAATAGAGCTTATAAGCCTCCAAAGTGTTCTCATTGGAAGCCTGAAGCCAGCCGAGGGAATCTATCTTATGCTGCACCTCCGCACGGTGCGGGCTGTTGGGATGCTTGGACAGATAGTCTTCCAAGGCAGCCTGCGACCCGCTGGCAACAGCGTTTGTCCAGTCGAGGTCTGCTTGCTTCAACTGGGTCAGATGGGCCTGGATAGAGTCGATATGAGCCTGGTCGGCATCCTTGTAGGTATCCAAATAACTCTGAAGGACAAGCGGATCCGAACTGTTCATGGCATATTCGTAAGCCTCGCGCTCCTTGCTCGATTTGGCATCCTTATAAAAATAGAAGCAGACGGCGAGAACGATTAATGCCAAGACGAATGAGAGTATCAGCGCCCCGTGTCCCTTCTTCTTTGGCTGTTGACCATTGGAAGGCAGACCGGACGTGTCGTTCGCCGGACCCGAAGTTGTCTCGCGCCGCACACCTTCGACAGAGGGGGGAACCACAGAAGCTGCAGGTACAACCGGTTGTGGCTGCACGGGCTGTTGATGGGAAGAAGCAGTGAGGGTTACATGATGGCAGTTGGGGCACATCTCCAGATCTTTGAAGTAAACTTCCCCGCATTGTGGGCAGCGTGTGATTTTACCCGCAATCTCGACGCCGCATGAGGGGCAGACGGGAGCTTTGTCACTGATCTGATGCCCGCATTCAGGACATTTAATGATAGCCATAATATGATTTATTTTATAAATTTATGTAGAAGTTATTCTTTATCGATGACGAAACCGGATTTCCCTTAACTGATGGTCGCCCATGAAGCGGCTTTTGTCGACATATCCGTTGATGCCATTGAGCCGCCCTTTGCCCGTGTACTGCCACATGATGAAGTCCAAGTCGTCCTTCAAGACCGGAACCCGTTCGGTATACTGGGCAATCATGACTTTATAATCATTGAGCTTCCCTAAGAGATAACGGTCATAGAAGTTGGCAAAGGTATAGAGCAGGGGCTGCTGCTTATATTCCTTCTCCACCAAAGTGATGAATTTGAACAACGAATCGCAGAACTCATCCGTCGGCAGACCGGAGGTGGTCTCGATGTCGATCATAGGAATCAGGTCCTGATCTTCGGGACGGCACTGCATCCGGAAATTATCCAGTTGCTTCTGCGTGTCCGTTTTGGGCCGGAAGAAGTGGTAGGATCCGACCTTTAATCCGTATTTGTGCGCCAAATCAATGTTCTGAACGTATTTATCGTCGATGTGGTCTCCACCTTCAGTCGCTTTCAGATAGACATACCTCATCTTTGTATTGCTGCCCACAGTCTCCCAGAATACATTGCCCTGATAATGGCTGAGGTCAATCCCATGGATATGGGTACATGTATCTTCGCATTGAATGAGATTGGTCTGGGCATGCGCCGCCGATCCCAAGAGGATAGTTAACAGTAATATAATGATCTTGTTCATACTTGCAAAGGTAATAAAAAGAGAAGAGAGGAAAGAGTTTTTGCAGCTATTTTTATTATTTTAAGAAACTTCTATGCAACGGTGACAATTCAGCGGTAGTCACAGTAAACTTAAACCCCAACCGGTCATTAGGCCGCAGTGTCACATTTGTTCTTGTCATTTCCTGCTTTCCGACTGCCATCGGACAAAATCAGTTCGGACGCTAATGGCCGATCCGGGTTAAAGCGGAAGTGTAAAGCTTTTCAGGAACAAAGTAAAAAACATGTGAACCAATTTAGTAACTACAAATCAAACTGAGTGAAGTAAAATCAGGCATAGTCAACGAACATATGTCCGTTGTCCGATGAAGATAACTTAGTTGTCCGATGAACATATGTTCGTTGGCTGATGAAGTTAACATGGTGACTATCTA
>JALFRV010000108.1 GCA_022778905.1 Prevotella sp.
CCCATCGAGATGGGGATGATGAAGATCCAGCCGGACGCCATGATGTAGCACTCGTTGATGCCGAAGCCGAGCACGAGGTGGAGCATGACATCGCAGGAGAGCCAAAGCAGCAGCATCTGAAGCAGTCGCTCGCGGGCGCCGGTCAACAGGCCGAGAATCAGGAAGAGCATCACCGCGGCTACGGGCACATAGCCCCAGACCGACTGATAGTGCACGATGACGGGCCGGTCATGATAGACGTCGCCCAAGGCATGATCAGAATGGATCAGGATAGACTCGCCGACGAAGTTCTCAATGATGGCCGGGAGGCGTGGAGAGCTGAAGTCCATCAGGCTGAGCAGTCCGTCGCCGGCCCGCTTCATGTCGTGTTTCTCCACCCATTGACGGTGCTTCTCCTGCTCCTTGAGCAGTTTCGGGTTGCTCTTGAGGGCTATTTTCCGCTCGATGTTTGCGATCACCTGCTGCTGCGGAACTTCCAAGGCGTAGTACTGCCAGCGGTTGATGGCCACTAAAGCGATGACGGGTGCAACGACGGCAATCAGCAGATAGCGGGGCCGGAACATGCGGCTGCGGTTGACAAACCATGCGGCAATGAGCGTCTTCACACAGTTGGACGTGGCCATTCCCGCCGTAAAGAAGAACAGGGTCATGGTCTGCCAGGCCGCCATCGGGCGCCCCTTCTGCATCTTTGTGCCCGCAATGTAGGCCGTGAGGAGCAGGAGCATGGTCGAGATGATGAAATGATCGGGCACCATGGAGGGAAGCATGACGTGTCCGAAGGAGAAGAACAGCGCGTCGAGCAGCAACGACTGCCGGCGGCTCAGACCGATGATCTCGCGCAGGATGCGATAGAGAAAGACCGCCGAATAGACCGCCGAGAGCACGATGACCGTCCCGATGAAGAACACGGCCCAGTTGAATCCAGTCTGCAGGATGAGCCAGTGGTTGAGCAGGTACATCGGATAGAGGAACGTGAGGTATAGCGGATGGCGCGCAGGAACAAAGTGGATGCGCATGCCTGAGACCGTGATCCACGACCAGCAGTCATACCCCGACATGCTGAAACGGCGGGTGAAGATGGTCCAGAATCCGCCGGTGGCACCCTCGGTGTAAGCATCCCAGTTGCTGCAGATCGTCATGGCGTTGAGCAGGACGAATATGATCAGCGAGACGGCCAGCAGTCCTCGTTCTTCTTTCTTGATCTTGAATGGGTTTGTCATACGGTCTGTTGAAAGTCATGAGCGTGTGCGCCGAATGCGTGGATTTACCCTGCACTCCGGTCACAGCCTGTACTTTTTGATGATAGAGCCAGCAAGCGCCAAGAAAACTTGTTTTCAGTTTGCCGAGCGCAGACTATCTTCTGCAAAGATACAAAAATCCTGTCTTCCCGGCGCATTTTTCCTTTAAAAACGTCGGTTGCGTCCATTTGGGCAGCCGCATCATCGTTTTGCAGTCGTTGCCCGAGGCTCCCGCTTTTGCCGTAAGTCTTCAGAGGAATGTTCCGACCATATTTATATATGTGCCAGTCCATTCTTTTGTAAATGCTGTTATGGCAATGGGGTATACGCTTACGGCATTTCTTCCGCATACGGTCCAAGGATATGGAGATGAACAATTGGAAGTCGGGGACGTTGGGGCGATGCCTTTCCATTTTGCGTATGATCGAAGCAGGGGTGCGGGAGTAACGATTCTGCGGTAGTCATCGTGGAATTTAGCCGGAAGGGTAAAGCGCTTCAGGAAGCAGGTAAAAAACATGTAAGCCAATTCGGTTGCAACATACCAGACCGTGTGACATAAAATCAGGCATAGCCGGAAGTAAAATCAGGCATAATCAATGAACATATGTTGGTTGGCCGATGAACATATGTTCGATGACCGATGAAGTTAACTTAGTTGGCCTATGAACATATGTTCGTTGGCGGATGAAGCTGACATGGTGGCTATGCACATCTGTTGAGATGACTATGTACTTCTGTAGAGAAGGTTATTGCCACTGAATCGTTATGTGTTAGAGAATATAGGTTAAATAACCATAAAACGGTTAATAATTCATAATTAGGCATATCTGGGATCTCCCAATCGTTTCGGATCACGAATAAAATATGTAATTTTGCATTCCGATTCTATCGGGGTAGACTTAGAACCCCGTCACGGTCGTGTTAATAGCAGTGCTTCCGGCCGAGCGCTGTGGTTAGTGAATCGTCCGTGAAACAGAGCGAAAGCCATGGATGGTCTCTTTTAGACTGGAGGCGCCGTGAGGTCTCTGTTACAGGTAAAACAAGTTTTTTAGTAGTAAAATTTAATTTTTTGAAATGAACACTTTAAGTTACAAGACTGTTTCCATGAATAGGGAGACAGCCCAGAAAGAGTGGGTCGTAGTTGATGCCAGCGATCAGATCGTGGGCCGTCTCTGCTCTAAAGTTGCTAAGTTGTTGCGTGGAAAGTACAAGCCAAGTTTCACTCCGCACGTTGATTGTGGTGACAACGTCATCATCGTCAATGCTTCTAAGGTGCGCTTCACCGGCAAGAAGGAGACAGACAAGGTCTACACGCGTTATACTGGCTATCCCGGCGGTCAGCGCTTCAATACGCCGGCCGATCTGCGCACGCGCAAGAACGGTGTTGACAAGATCATCCGTCACGCTGTCAAGGGAATGCTGCCGAAAGGCCCGTTGGGTCGTTCGCTGCTTGATAACCTTTATGTTTACGAAGGTGCGGAGCATCTGCAGGAGGCACAGAAGCCGAAGGCTATTGATATTAACCAGTATAAATAAAGTAAGGAAAGATGGAAGTAATTAATGCAATCGGTCGCCGTAAGAGCGCAGTAGCTCGTGTTTACCTTACAGAGGGTACCGGTAAGATCACAATTAATAATAGAGAATTAGAGACCTTCTTCCCGTCCGCCATCCTGCAGTACGTCGTCAAGCAGCCGCTGCAGTTGCTCGAAGCTGAAGGCAAATACGATATCAAGGTCAATCTCGACGGTGGTGGCTTCACCGGACAGAGTCAGGCTCTGCGCCTCGCCATTGCCCGCGCGCTGGTCAAGATCAACGCCGAGGACAAGAAACAGCTGAAGGATGCAGGCTTCCTGACACGTGACAGCCGTGCTGTCGAGCGTAAGAAGCCGGGTCAGCCGAAGGCTCGTCGTCACTTCCAGTTCAGCAAGCGTTAAGCTTCGGACTGTCGTTTAGCATCTAAATCCGCAAGACTTTGCTGCGCCTTGCCGTGCATGTTCATCGGCCGGCAGCATGGCGTGCAGATTACTTGTGAATTGATTCTAGCAACCAGAATTCAAAAGAAAGTAAACAACATCAATTAAACAGAAACTCATGTCAAGAACTAATTTTGACCAATTACTGCAGGCAGGCTGTCACTTCGGACACCTCAAGCGCAAGTGGAATCCCGCTATGGCTCCTTATATCTTCATGGAGCGCAATGGCATTCATATCATAGATCTCAACAAGACGGTTGCCAAGGTAGACGAAGCAGCTGAAGCTTTGAAGGGTATCGCTAAGTCGGGCAAGAAGATCTTGTTTGTCGCTACTAAAAAACAGGTAAGGGATACCGTGGCTGAAAAAGCTACATCCGTAAACATGCCGTATGTCATCGAGCGCTGGCCCGGTGGTATGCTGACCAACTTCCCTACCATCCGCAAGGCCGTGAAGAAAATGGCAAACATCGATAAGCTGATGACCGACGGAACGTTCTCCAACCTCTCGAAGCGCGAGTTGCTTCAGGTAACACGCCAGCGTGCCAAGTTGGAGAAGAACTTGGGCTCCATTGCCGACCTGACTCGTCTGCCCTCCGCACTCTTCGTCGTTGACGTGATGAAGGAGCATATCGCTGTCCGCGAGGCCAATCGTTTAGGCATTCCCGTATTTGCAATGGTCGATACGAATTCAGATCCGAAGGATATCGACTTCGTGATTCCGGCAAACGATGATGCCAAAGATTCCGTCGACACCATCCTGACCGCATGCTGCGCCGCCATTGCCGAGGGCTTGGAGGAGCGCAAGGCAGAGAAGGCTGACGAGAAGGCATCTGCTGAGCAGGAAGAAGAGGCTGAAGAAGGAAGAAAGCATGCACCGCGCCGTGCACGCAAGGAAGCTGCTGAGGCTCCTGCAGAGGAAGCTCCCGTAGAGGAGACAGAGGCAGAAGAGGCTCCTGAGGCTGAATAAATAAAGTGGGGATTTGGTGCTTGGAAGGCAACCGAAACAGTGCCTCACAGCCCCAAGTCCCCTCTTGTCTTATATAGAAAGTTCATATTAACTAAAAACAAAGGAATATAATGGCTATTTCAATTGATGATATCAAGAAGCTCCGCAATATGACGGGAGCCGGTTTGGGTGACTGTAAGAAAGCGCTGACAGAGGCAAACGGCGATATCGAGAGAGCCGTGGAGCTCGTACGCGAACGCGGTCTGGCAATCGCTGCCAAGCGTTCTGACCGTGAGACATCCAACGGCTGTGTACTCGTAAAGAAAGTTCCGGGCTTCGCAGCCATGGTTGCCGTAAAGTGCGAAACCGACTTCGTGGCCAACGGTCAGGAGTTTATCCAGCTCACAGCAGATATTCTTGATGCCGCTATTGCTGCCAAGGCAAAGAGCTTGGACGAAGTAAAGGTGTTGAAACTGGCTAATGGCGACGACGCAGAGACAGCTGTCATGCATCGCTCCGGTATCACCGGTGAGAAGATGGAGATAGATGGCTACAACTATCTTGAGGCAGATAACGTTGAGGTTTATGACCACCAGGGCAAGCACACGCTCGCTACGATGGTTCAGCTCAATCAGGATAACGCCGATGCAGGTCACAAGGTGGCACTGCAGGTCGCTTCCATGAAGCCGGTAGCTTTGGACGAAGCATCCGTCCCACAGAAGGTCAAGGACTCCGAACTGGAAGTTGCAATCCAGAAAACAAAGGACGAACAGATCGAGAAAGCAGTGGTCAACGCCCTCAAGAAGGCTGGTGTCAACCCCAATCTCGTTGATTCTGACGATCATATTGAGAGCAACATGGCCAAAGGCTGGTTGACCCAGGAGGACGCAGACAAGGCTCGTGAGATCAAGAAAACGGTAGCGGAGGAGAAGGCCGCCAACCTTAATGCGGACATGATTCAGAACATCGCAAAGGGCCGTATGGCCAAGTTCTTCAAGGAGAACTGCCTTGTGGATCAGGATTTCCAGTTCGCTGACGAAAGTGACGGCAAGATCTCGGTCCAGGACTGGCTCAAGAAGCAGGACAAAGACCTGAAGATCGTCGACTACAAACGCTTCACGCTCGTAGCTGAGTAATCAAGGATTCCTCCTCTGGAGGATGGAAAACGATAAGGAGTTGCAGGAGTCCGAGACACCCCTGTAACTCCTTTTTTTATTTTAT
>JALFRV010000146.1 GCA_022778905.1 Prevotella sp.
ACCAGATCTCTACAGTTCTTAAATCGCGCTCACACGAGGGGATTGTAAACAGTCCGCCTTTTCCATTTGGCTTGTACTTTCCATCCATGAATCGCCGAATGATGGTCATGACTTTATGACGATCGAATTGCTCATCCGTCATATCGTCCAACCCGAGGCTCTGCAGCATCTCCATGAACCATTGTGGTAAGCGATTACCCATTGCCGGATTTGTCATGATGTCCTCTTCCATACGAAGAGCTAGAGCGACCATCATCTCAAGCATGCTGCATGGCCTACAATCAAGCAGTGATCCAATCTCTGGATGGACATACCCTTGATCGTAACCAAAACGATACCGGAGATCTTCGCCATCCTGCGCACGATTCTCATCCATCGGCAAACGTGGATAGAATGTAACATTGTTCAGATAAGCACAAAGCCTCCGGTATGAAATATCATTTTGGTTTGGGAATGCGAGCTGATACATCCATTCAAAGTAGGCGTCAGTCAGCTCATTCTGATTCATGGAAATCCCCGTACTTTCTCAAATCTCGAACGATTTCATAATCGATGTGGCGCAGATCATTTCGAATGTGGACAGAATCCTCGTCGTAATCGCCGAAATGGGAAGCAAAGTCCAAACCGATTGCTGTGGCAATTTCAGGAATCTCTAGCGGATCCTCATCTTCATCGACCAAAACACCATCTGCATAATAGGTATAACAGACAGCATCATAGTTGTCGAGTGTATCAAACTCTTCGGGTCTGATGACATATGGTTTTGTGACATTGTCTCCGGGAGGCGGTTCATTAGGATCATCTTCCAGCAAATCCTTCGGAGAAGTCCGTGACCGATAGCCAGACTCACGAACCATTGCCCGATAGTCCTGAAGTTTGGACTGCCGCTCCTTCTCATAAGCGACTGGATCTGCTTCGAGATCCGCCGTCATTTGTACTTCTTTTTTCTTAGATTTTCCTTCTTCGGCCTTTTTGGATGCAAAGGCTTCCTTTACTGACTGAATTTCTTCGTCAGCTCTTTTTCTATGATACTCTTTCCAAAAGTACCATGAAGCACCTGCACCGACAGCAACGCCGAATGCAAAATATAATGCTTTATGCATCTTCATCCTCCTTACAGCTTGTCGATGATGACACCATCCACATTGAAGTCGAGCAGAATCGAGCGCTCATATCCGTTGACAAAGCGCTCCGTCGAACGGTTCGTGTTGTAAATGCCGAAGTCGATAAAACTCGGATGCTCTGGCGTATAATACCAGCCAACCACCTGACCTTCCTGCGTCGGTTCACAAAGATCAAGCTCGCGATAGACTTCATTCAGGAACACGAAGCCACACGCCTGAAGTTTGTTATTGAGCATTGCCTGTTTGCCGCGCAGGAACATCAGATTGAGTTCCGGATCCTTCACCCATTCGCGGGAGCACTCATCAAAGAACTTTGCATAGCCGCTCGGCATTGTCGCGATGTCAATGGACTTCTTAAGCTTTTTCTGCTTCCCATTTTCGTCTGTCTCGGTCTCATCGACCTTCTTTTTCTCAACCGCATAGCGGATTTCTTTTTCTGCTTCTGCGCCGATCTTCTCCGCAACGCGATCCCGATACTGCTTAAATGCCGTATAGACAGTTGTGTATGCTGCTGCGAGAGATTCATTACGGTCCTTCATGATCCGGTGCGAAGAGAGCAGACAATAGATCGACAAGCCTCCAAGCATAACTGCCGGCCCATAGATCTTCGCAAAGTCCAGACTCGTCTGTGCATATGCCAGGACAAGTGCCTTCTGATTGTTGGATGTAGTCTGCTCATCCTCATTCTCAACGACAGTTTCTTTCGCTTCATCGATACGCTGCTTACTGTCCTCAAGAACAGCATCAAGTTTCCGGGTTCCGACACATGCCAGAATCACCGTACCGACTGCACCGGCAATGCCTGCAATCAGCAGGATCTCCGGGGAATGGGCTTTTGCTTTCGCACTGAATTTCGTCAAGGCATTTGCGGCCTTTTGAATCATTTCGTTTTTCATTGAA
Organism: Prevotella sp.; assembly: GCA_022778905.1. Classification (GTDB taxonomy): domain Bacteria; phylum Bacteroidota; class Bacteroidia; order Bacteroidales; family Bacteroidaceae; genus Prevotella. The sequence goes on from JALFRV010000146.1 coordinate 2,025, forward strand.
AAATGTCCTTTCTTTTATTTAATACAGATAGGTCTCGGCATCTGAATGACATAGCCTTCGGGAATTCGAATGGAACGGGCTCCGGGCATTTCTGTCCAACCATAGTTCATATCAGTCGGGCGACCAGTAATGCCACACAGATCATAAAGATCCGCAATACTCGCCTGGCCATATTCCTGAATGATCTCGCTCATCTCCTGCAAGATCCGTTCCGCATCGCCACGAGAGGTAACGATCGGATCTTCGTAACCGTATCCCGTATAATTGGTTTTCTGAGTACGCTGCGGCTGATTCAAGCTACTATAGCAGTTGCCGTAGTTGTATTTGGTTCCGGGCGCTTTTCCACGATTGATCGTGTCACCCCAAAGCATCATCTGAATACCGTTTGTGACAATATCCACGATGACGGTCTTGATCGCAGGGACAATCACATCCATAAAAATATGATTCTTTACAGTCCGGACATCCTCTGCAATAAAGACATCGCCAAGACGCTTTCTGGTCTTTGCTTCGCCAGTGATAAGCTTTTCCCGCTTCTCACGCGGCGCGTTGTTCTCTTCCGAAGATTTGATTTCAGCCATAACCGGCTCCTTTCACTGTTCGAGCTTCACAAGCTTGCCGGGAAGATTGACTTTACTCGCCGGAGTCAAGCCGTTCTGCTTCTTATACTGGAAGATCAAATTACTTTTTGCTTTTTTCTCGCTGGAAGCATACGTCTCGCCCTTCCAGCAATTTGCGACGCAACGATCAAACATTGTGACCGGACCGGTGTACGAATATAAATTCATAGTCAACCTCCCTCATAAAAATAAAAGAGAAGAGCCCTTGCGGACTCCTCTCCCTGAGAATTACGGATTACTAATCGAGTTTAATTCTCGTCAACCTCAACGAGGTCTTCAGGTTCTTCGGCCTTCTTCTCGAATTTATCGGCCTTTTTCTCCTTCGCTTTCTGAAGTGCAGTCTTGCCTGCGGCGAGCACCTTCTTGCCCAACGGCTTAATCGCGGCCTCCCATGCAAGCACGGACAGTCCACCAATAATGCCGACACCAATAGCGGTTTCGCCAGTAG
>JALFRV010000173.1 GCA_022778905.1 Prevotella sp.
TTTTCTTTTTGCAACACTAAGATAAGTGAAAATTCTGACATGGCAAAATCCTGGGCAACTTTTTGTTGCTCAGGAACTTATAAATAAAGTTAAATTATAGTGTTGCGGAATTAAGGTTTAATTGTTATCTTTGTCCTTTGAATTGAAAAATAGGACTTAGCTTATGCCATTAAGATTACCTGACAGATTGCCGGCTATCGACTTGCTGAAGAAGGAGAATATTTTCGTCATGGATGAGAGTAGGGCTCACGCGCAGGATATTCGTCCCTTGAAGATCTGTATTCTCAATCTCATGCCGCTGAAGATCACCACCGAGACCGACATGGTGCGTTTATTGTCCAACAGTCCGTTGCAGTTGGAGATCACATTCATGAAGTTACGCAGCCATACACCGAAGAATACGCCCGTCGAACATATGCTGATGTTCTACAAGGACTTTGATATCGTCAGCCGGCAGAAGTGGGACGGGATGATCGTAACAGGCGCCCCCGTGGAACAGATGCCGTTTGAGGACGTGGAATATTGGGACGAACTGATCACGATATTCGACTGGGCGCGCACCCATGTGACCAGTACGCTCTATATATGTTGGGCAGCTCAGGCTGGCTTATATCATTTCTACGGCATCCCGAAATATCCTTTGGATCATAAGATATTCGGCATTTTCAACCAGCGCCCGTTACGTTCGGAGCTCCCGATCTTCCGTGGTTTCGACGACGAATTTGCCATGCCGCAAAGCCGGCACACCGAAGTGCATCGGGAAGACATCGAGCGTGTCCCGGACTTAGCGGTCATCTCCGACTCCGAAGAGAGCGGTGTGGGCTTCGTGATGGCCCGTGAAGGACGCGAATTTTTTATCACCGGCCATCTCGAATACGCTCCCGACACGCTCGATAAGGAGTTTCAGCGTGATCGGGGAAAGCGCAATGATGTCTTCATGCCGATCAACTACTATCGTGACAATGATCCTTCGAAAGGACCGGTTGTCACCTGGCGGGCGCACGCAAACCTGCTTTTTTCAAACTGGATCAACTATTATGTCTACCAGGAGACACCATATAACATTGACGAAATCAAGTAACGGATCATCCGGAAGCCCATGCAGACGTTGGAACTCTTAGCCCCTGCCAAGAATTTGGAATGCGGATTGGCCGCCATCAGTCATGGAGCGGATGCCGTATACATCGGTGCCGGCCGCTTCGGAGCGCGTGCGGCGGCCGGCAATACGGTCGAGTCGATCCGGCAGCTGTGTCTTTTCGCCCATCCGTATGGTGCAAAGGTCTATGTCACAGTCAACACCATCATCTACGAGGACGAGCTTCCGGCGACGAAACAGTTGCTCCTTGAGCTGGCCGAAGCAGGCGTCGATGCAATCCTCATACAGGATATGGCGGTCGTGAAGTTGCTTTCCGAGTTGCGCAGAGAGCATCCCGGGCTGCGCCTCCCTCGCCTTCACGCATCCACTCAATGTGACACCCGGGACGGCGGGAAGGTAGCTTGGCTGCGTCAAGAGGGATTCTCCCGCGTGGTCCTGGCACGTGAATTGTCTGCCGAGGAGATTGCTTCGATCCATGTGGAAGTGCCCGACGTGGAATTGGAAGCATTCGTCCATGGTGCCCTCTGCGTGAGTTACTCGGGTGTATGCTATGCTTCCCAGCATTGCTTTGGACGCAGCGCGAACCGCGGCGAGTGTGCCCAGTTCTGCCGATTGAAGTTTGATCTCGTCGACGCAGACGGTCGGGAGATCGAGCATCAGCGTCATCTGCTTTCGCTGAAGGATATGTGCCAGATCGAAAACCTTGAGCTCTTGGCCGATGCCGGAGCCTCTTCGTTCAAGATAGAAGGCCGTCTGAAGGATGCGGCTTATGTGAAAAACGTCGTCTCGGCATACAATCAGAAGCTCGACGAACTGATTGCGCGGCGGCCGGAAGCCTATTGCAGGGCGTCCAAAGGAAAGGTCACCTACAACTTCACGCCTGATCTGAAGAAGACTTTCAACCGCGGTTTCACTTCCTATTTCATGCAGGGGCGGCAGCCCGACATCGCTTCGTTTGACACGCCGAAAGCCATCGGTGCTTACGTAGGGCGTGTGAAGGCGATCCGCGGCTATTCTTTCACTGTCGCCGGAACGACTGCTTTCGCCAATGGAGACGGTCTCTGCTTCATCAACGGAGAACATGAACTGGAGGGATTCCGTGTCAACAGAGTGGAGGGAAACCGCCTCTTCCCGCAGAAGATGCCCCGGAACCTGCGTCCGGGGATGGCCCTTTACCGGAACAATGATGAGGTGTTCAGCAAGATCCTGGCTGGTAAGACGGCCGAAAGGAAGATTCCTGTCACCATGAGACTGCAACGCTCGGCCGACGGTTTCAGGCTCACGGCCGACGGGGTGGAAGCTCATGTCGTCTTCGAACATCAGTCGGCGCAGAAGCCGCAGCGTGACAACATCGTCCAGCAGTTGGCCAAATTGGGCAACACACCTTACGAATGCCGCGAGGTGGTGATTGAAGACGGAGCAGAAGAATGCTTCATTCCGAGTAGCATACTGGCGCAGTTGCGTCGCGACCTGGTTGATCAGTTGCTCCGCCGACATGCAGATCCGGAGCCAGAACGTATGGTCACCCCGGCCGAAAATCTGTATCAGCCAAAGAAAGAATACCGCTCCAACCCCTACTTATACAACATCTCGAATCATCTGTCCCGTGCTTTCTACGAAGAAAAGGGGCTGAAAGGCATCCGCCCGGCGTTCGAGTGTGCGCCCAAGGGGACCTACCCATCGGCGCTGATCATGCAGTGCCGTCATTGCATCCGCTACAGCTTGGGCTTCTGCGTGAAGCATGGAGGGCGGCGGCCGACATGGCGCGAACCGCTCTCGCTGCGTCTGCCCGACGGGCGCAACTTCCGACTGCAGTTCGACTGTCAGGCCTGCCAGATGAACGTTTTAGCCGAACAGAAAACATAGAATCAAGATGCCGAAGCTCCGTACCATCCTTCCGCGTCCCCTTGACGGGACATTTTCCGGCACCGTCTGCCGCCTGTTATTTGTGTTGCTGATGCTGCCGTGGCTGGCATCATGCTATCATCAGAAGCCCAAAACATCGGAGGCGATGGTCCAGTACAGTGAGCGGCAGCTCGATTCTCTGTCCTTTTTCTCCACCCATCACTACACCAACAACTACAACTTTGTCGTCAAGGCCGACTCACTGACGCTCATCAAGCAGCAGCCGGAAGAGATGCTCAGCGGCTTGGAGATTGATTCGTTTGTCGTGCATCGTCATGATCATCTTGTCGTAGCAGACATCCGCATCCTCCCGACAGATCCTTCGGATTCCGTATGGGTCCAGGTGGCGAATGAAAACATGCAGTTCGGCTGGATCCATGAGTCGATGCTGATCCCCCGTGTGGTCCCTGACGATCCGATATCCCAGTTCATTTCGACCTTCTCTGACGTGCACCTGCTCATCTTCCTCATCGTGATCCTCCTCTCGGTCTGTGCCTATCTGATGAAGCGGATGCTCAAACAGGACACGCCGATCGTGCATTTCCGGGACATTGATTCGTTCTATCCGACGCTCTTGGCGCTGCTCGTGGCCTC
>JALFRV010000179.1 GCA_022778905.1 Prevotella sp.
TGATCATTTTCCAATGACTTTTCTATCACTTTCACCACGAAAAACACTATATTTTCAGATACTAAATATCAAACATTATGGAAATTGACGACAAATCCATGAAGCTCAGAATCTATGTGAGCAACACCGATATGTACAAGCGCGAACCGCTCTACCAGTTTCTTGCCCGCACCGCACGCGACATGGGCATGGCAGGAGCCACCAACTACAAAGGCTTCATGGGCTACGGAACATCGTCGGACCTCATGCCCTTGGATTCCTGGAAATATGCGGAGAAAGTGCCGGTGACCGTCGAGATCGTCGACAGAGAAGAGCAGATCAGGGACTACTTGGCGACAATCCAGCCACAGCTGGACATGCAACCGAAAGGCTGCTTGGTGACGATGCAGAGCGTGGATGTCATCTTCATCAAGCACGGAGAAAAGCAGTGAGGAGCGTTAGAAACTGAGCATGAAAGTGAACCGGATACCCCACTTCTTGGCATTGGGATGCTCATTGTAGCTCATTCGGCGGACATAGTCGACGCCGAAGAACTTGAAGATGTTGTGAACACCTACTACAAACTCCCAATAAGGTTTATTCTTGTCCATGACATACGATCCTTCGGGCAACTTGAAGAGCAGCGGATCGCCTGCATTACGGGCCAGCGTGGGGTTGTTCTTGTCGGTCAGCGTGCTCAACATGCCTTTGATGGCGAAATATTCGCGCCACTTCAGATGCTTGAGGAGCGGAATGCGGTTGAGCAGTTTGCCGTTCATGTCCCATGCCAAAGAGCCAAACGCATAGCGGTCACTCAAGAACTCCATATTGTTCATCAACCCGAAGGTTCCCTCATATTCAAAGTAAGTCAGATTGACGGGAGGCATGATGAGCAACGGGAAAGGCACTTTGTTCCATTGGGCACCACCATTCAGATGCAAGTCGACATAGCCCCAACTGCCTAACCACTGACGTTTGTACAAGCCGATCTCGGTATAATTCATCTTGTAATCACCGCCAAGGAAATTCTTGATACCCATGGTGTGCTGCAAAGTGAACTCGGGACTGTCGAGGTTGATGGGCAGGCGGTGCTGCTTGGTGTTGATGAATGTCTGTCCCGGACAATAGCGGAGGCCGAACGAGATTTCCGTCGTACGGATCTTCTTGATCTCATCTTCCATCGACAGCGGCATAAAATGCAAGTCTCCTGCAACCTCATTTCCCTCTGCCTTCAATGACGAATTGACGCTGAATCCCCAATCAGTCTCATAGATGAACGACAGTTTCTGCCGATTGACAAAATACATCTGCTCGGCCTTCTGTGCACGGATGGTCATGAAGGCATTATCCTTATTGTGGATAAGGAACTTGTCGGCAGGCGACATGACATCATAAGAGGTGTCGAAAACAATATTACGTTGCGGGAACTCAAAGGGCGAATTCTTCTTCTTGTTGAGCGAATAGGTGATCTGACTGTCGTAATACGTCTTGTGCGAAGACAGTCCCTGGGCGATGAATCCGTCCCAGAAGAGATGCGGATTGAGCGCCGCCATCGTCCTTCCACTCAAGCGGAGGCGATAGCCATCGACAAAGTTGCTGGAGATGATCGTATTCATCGGGCCGAAGTCGAACTTGCTCTTGGTCTGTGCAGATCCCGTCTCCACGTAGTTCTCGGCAAAGGCCCGGATCGCAAACAGGATCCACTTGAAATTCTTGGACTGCTCCATCCGATGGACAAAAGCATTCATGGACGACTCACCCTTCGTCAGTTCGACAGCCCGATAGTTGTTCCAGAAGGCTTCGTCACGCACAAGGGCGTCGGCGTCATGGCGTATTTTCGCCCTTCCTTTGAACAGCTGTTTAGGCAGTTCGTCAAAAGCATAGTCACTCAGTCGGGTATTGCGGACGACCAAGACTTGACGCAGATAGCTGGTCAGTTTCAACTCTGCCCACATGTCATCCTTGGAGAGTACCCACTCCCCATTGTCAAGTTTGGTGAACTCTTGATCAAGGTGCATCGCCTTCACAAAGTTCACATCGCTCTTCTGCGGGATCGTGAGGTTGCACTTCTTGATGTGCAATGTACTGTCGGCAAGAACATAAAGGTCGCCACGGAAGCCGAAATCCTGCTGGTTATTGGGCAGGAAATGCAGATGATAACACAAGTCGCGATCGACGTAGACCGTATCTTGAATGTAATAACGATAGAAGGCTATGGCCGTCTCACCTATCGGAGAGGTAAACGGATATTGCAATAAACGCACATGATCATCATAGAGGTCGACATCCTGAAACACCTCTTTCAAGGCCACATTGAGGATGTCTCCGGTCTGGAGAAGATTGTTGACACCTTGGCTCTGCTGGCCTTTGATGATATCCTTTTCACTCAACGGATCTTTCCGAAACACATGCTGGATCACGGTCTCGTCCACAGAGATCGGCAGAGTCAGCTTATTATTATAAGGTGAAACTTCCAGTTGGTCGAGCATCCACTTGTTCTTGAATGCTCCCTTCCCCACCTCTTCAGGCTTGACGTCATTGAGCGACAGGGTGATCTTCTGGTATTTGTTGTACTGATAATAGGGATGGTTCGAAAGATCAGTGCGTTTCTTCTGCGCAATGACACGCCGCATCAATTCGACCGCAGGATTGTTCTTTCGGGTGTATCTCGCTCTTTTGGACTGGATGACAACTTCATCCAACTTGCGGGCTTCAGGCTTAAGGGCAATCCGGACATTATTCGTGTTGGCATCCACTTTGATGATCTGTGGCGTATAGCCGACAGAACTGAAGGTCAGAATCCAACCTTCATGGCGCTCGATGGAAAACTTTCCTTCACCGTCGCTTGACACTGCGACGTGATGACCTTTATAGGATGCACTGGCATAAGGAATGGCATAACCATCTTCCGCATCAACAATCTCGCCTACAATCTGCGCCTTGCCAGTGGTGACTGTCAATAAAAAGACAATAAATATATAGTAGAACTTGCTCACCTTAAATCGTTACCTGCATTGCCAAAGAAAGTTTTTCTGAAAACAGTCCATAGCTTTCTCTGCGTTGAAATCTTGAAAAATCGAGTGCAAATGTATATATAAGTTATGACATCAGAAAACTTTTTTAGTTTTTTATGTTTTTTTCGGGCGATAATTCTTTTTTTTTAATAATAATCAGTACTTTTGTACCGGCATGAGACGTCCATCCTTATTAGCAACAATAATAGGTTCGGGCTTCGGCAGTGGCTATTGGCCGTGGGGGCCGGGTACTGCGGGAGCTTTTTTGGCAACAATCATCTGGTTGGGGCTTTCTCTATGTTTGTCGGTAACGATGCTATGGACTGTCACCTTATTATTATGTATCGTCTTCACGGTCATCGGCACCTGGTCGGTCCGTAAGCTTAGTCCCTTCTGGGGGGAAGACCCGAGCCGGGTGGTCATAGACGAGATGGTCGGCGTCTGGATTCCCCTTTTGGCTGCACCGGCCGGCAATGCTTACTATGCCATTGCAGCTTTCCTTCTTTTCCGTTTTTTCGACATTGTCAAACCATTAGGCATCCGCGCCCTTGACAGAAGGATCGGGGCATTCTGGGTGATGGCAGATGACATACTTGCCGGTATCTATTCCTTGATCATCATTGCTGTTTTCAGATGGGCACTATAAAGCAAGCTTTAATGACCTTTGGTAAAGCGGAGACATCGGCCAGCATAGCTTCGGCGGTCGACTTCGGCTTTTCCATTCTGCTCGCAAATGGACTCCATATTTGGTATGCATTCGCCTCATTTCTCGGAGCATTGAGCGGTGGGATCGTGAATTGCTGCATCAACTACAAATGGGTGTTCAATGCAAAGGGACTGAAAAAGAAAAACGTGGCATTCAAATACTTCTTGGTGTGGGGCATCAGCATTGCTCTGAACACATTAGGAACCTATGCACTAACGGAATTATCAGGTGTTAATTTTATTTTTGTGAAAGCTTTGGTTGCCTTTGTCGTGGCAGTTCTCTGGAACTACCAGATGCAGAGGCTGTTTGTTTTTAAGTAAATATGAATTACAGAGATTTCTTACAGAAGATCATATACGTCTTCATTAACCCCATCATAAAGGGCATGATCAAAGTCGGGATGACTCCTAACATAGTGACAACACTCGGCTTCATCGGCAACATAGGCGCCACGGCGCTTTTCATCCTGGGCGCTCTCGAGATGCAGGATGGCAATTCCATCTTAGCCTATCAATACATCCTCTGGGGCGGAATAGTGATTCTCTTCTCCGGACTTTTCGATATGATGGACGGCAGATTAGCCAGGTTGGGCAACATGTCCTCTACTTTCGGAGCCTTATGGGATTCTACGCTTGACCGCTATAGCGAGCTGATCTCGCTCTTTGGCATTACTTTGATTTTCTTGGAGAATGATTGGTTCTGGCTCGGAGTCATCACTTTCGCCGCCATGGTGGGTTCAGTGATGGTCAGTTATGTACGGGCTCGCGCCGAGGGATTGCAGATAGATTGCAAAGTCGGGCTGATGCAACGTCCAGAACGGGTGGTGGTTACGGCTGTGACTGCTATCATATCCGGCTGCACAGAGAATCTTTGGTGGATCGCTGGAGGTATGATTCTGATTGCCGTACTTGCAAACATCACCGCATTCTGGCGTGTTGAACACTGTCGTCAGGAACTCAAAAAGAGGGGATAATCCATCATATGGAACGACCGTTCCTATCTTCTGTTCGCACCAGCAGGCGATTGATGCCCGATCAGACGTTGCTTCCGCTCAGCCATGTATAGTCTTTATCTGATCATAATATATATTATTCTCGTCGCCACCAAGCCCACGAGGAAGATTGCTTTGGCGCTTGCGCCATGGCTGATCTTCGCATGTTCGTACGACTGGATGAGACTATATCCGAACTACAAGGTTAATCCGATTGACGTAAAGGGATTGTATGACGCGGAAAAAGAAATATTCGGGATTGCAACGACACAGGGTCTGTTGATTCCAAGTGAATATTTTGAACTTCATCATTCCGCCCTCTCCGATCTGCTGGCGGGATTTTTCTACCTGTGCTGGGTACCGGTCCCATTAGCCTTCAGCCTTTGGCTATACTTCAAGAAGCAGTATAAAGCTTATCTTCATTTCACGATTGCCTTTCTCTTTGTCAATCTTTTGGGATTCTGCGGCTATTATATCCACCCCGCAGCCCCTCCCTGGTATGCCATGAAATACGGCTTCACGCCGATCATGACAACCCCTGGCAACGTAGCGGGATTAGGCCGTTTTGATCTGTTGACCGGCATTCCCGTCTTCCATTCGATCTATGGGAAGAACGCGAACATCTTCGCCGCCATTCCCTCGTTGCATGCGGCGTATATGCTGATCACAACGATCTATGCGGTCAAGAGCAAACAAAAGATCGGAACAATCATCGTTTTTGCCCTGATCTGCATGGGGATTTGGTGGACAGCCGTATATTCCGGGCACCATTATATTATAGATGTGGTGTTGGGCATAACGACAGCTTTAATCGGAATCCTGCTGCTCGAAAGGCTGCTCTTCAAGATTCCCCAAGTCGAATGTTTCCTGTGCCGCTACTGCAAAGTGATCACTCAATGATCATTCTGGCTGCAGACGGCATCAGGAAAAGATAGCTATAGACTTGGATCAGCGAGCTATTTTCAAGTGCTCCGTATTGATATGACCGGTCCCTCTCACTGTTTTATCCAACGATTGCAATGAGCCTTTCAGCCTCATGTCTCCCACACCGTAGAGCAGGCAGGTAGCGGTGCCGCACTGATTGAAATCGACATTGACATCGCCGACACCCTTGAGTTGGATGAAGGTCTTTGCGACCTTGGTCTCACCGATG
>JALFRV010000181.1 GCA_022778905.1 Prevotella sp.
CGCATTTCCACCGCACTTCTTCCGGATGATGGGTACGGCTCTGGCCGCGCTGTCATCCGGGCCGTCTATATGACAGCTCCGGGGCGCCCAAATGTATCCTTTGGACGTCCCGGAGCAGTCGTTTCCTGACGTCTTGATTATCATTCAGATGGAACGGACTTTTGAGATGTCGGTCCGAAAGGCCGTCTGCCTGCTGTCAGGAGCTGGCGGGATAGAGGAGCCGACGGTTGTTTCCGTCATGCGGCATGATGCTTCCGCACTTTGCGGTCATCTCTGCTTGAGCTTCGGTTTCAGTTCGTCGGGCGAGTCATTGGTGAACATGTTGACGGCCGGAGCATGCTGTTCAAACAACATACGGATCTGTCCGGCATCCAAGGAGAGTGTCGGACGGAAGTCGGGACCGGCCATATAGTCGAGGATCGCCTTGCGCATCTGGGCCGCAACGAGCCGGTGCGAGAGATCGTGCGTGATGTCCATTGTCGTCATCAGCAGGCGTCCGCCGAGCACATTGGCCTCAAAGGCCATGCCCAACTTGCGGCTCACGTGCCATGTGTCGATAGGTTGGATGAACGGCTGGTAGTCTTTCGGAAAGCGCGAAAGATTCATCACCGGTGCCCGGTTGAGCAGTTCCCACCAGTTGAGATTGCTCCATTCATCGGTCGGAAAGCCCTTGAAGAGCGGATGTTTTGTGTCGATGTAGGCGCCGGTGGTATGCGGCGGACGCATCTTAAACCAGCTCGTGTTCCAGAAGACGGGCAGATAGTATTGCCTGACGTCATCCCCATAGCGCACTTTACCGGCCGCGCAGAGCAGCACCTTGCCGCCTTTGCGGAGCACGTCCTGTGCCTTCATGTCTAACGTGTCGGTGATATGGATGCCGCGCTGACCGGTCTCCGGCGGCAGCACGGGGTAGACCCAGAAGTCCCAGCTGTTGCTGGCTGTCAGACCGGATGCCACGTCCGTCTCCCCGCTGATGTCCACCTGCAGGGTCAGTTTCATCGGTTCGCGGACGCCGGAAAGCGGGAGCACGATGCGCCCGGCAGCGTGGTTCTTGCCCAAGGGGATCGGATGGTGACGGCGGAGCATGCCGTCTGCGACTGTCGCGTCGGCGTTCCGGACGGTCCAGCTGATGCGCCTGTCGGCCATATCCTGCCAGGCATTGTAGACCTCCACATCCACCTGCAGCGTGTCCCGATGGCTGTAGACAAACCGGGGGAAGCGGGCCAAGGGCACCACGGGACCGCAGAACATCCGCCAGTCGCGCGCTGCCTGCTCCTGTGCGGCCTCGTCCATCGGTTCGCCGGCACCCTTCTCCTGCCAGAAGACGTTCAGTCTTCCCACCAAGGCCGTGCCCTGACCGCTGTAATCATTGAGCCCGAGGAGCTGGAATCCGGCGTAGTCGCGTGTCCGGAGATTGCGTTCGATCTCGTATTTGTAGGCGATTGTCTGCAGCTTACTGCTCGCCTGGAGGAAGCGTCTGCCCATTGCGCCCATGCCGTTGGCCTGCAGCAGATCGGCGAAGATGTCGAAGTTGCCGGCCCGGAAGACCCCAGTGTAGAGCCTGCGTTCGTCTAAATCGGGAAACGCACACCATTGTCCCTGCTCGTGGGCGATGATCGGCGTGTTGTTCGCCGTGTTGCTCCGGTAGTTGCGGGGGAACAGGATCTGATCCTCGTAGTCGTCGTCCGAATGTGGCGCATGGCTGTTCCAGTCGAGCCCCCGGGCCCCGCCTTTGACGTGAAACTGACTCTTGTCGTCCCACTCCCAGCCGCCTCCGACGCTTGCTCCGCAATAGACCCGACGCGGGTCATAAGTCTTCATCGCCTCCACCCAGTCATTGCACCAGCTCACCCAGTTGCCTGCCGGTTCGTTCCCTGCAGCCATCATGAGGAAGCTCGGGTGGTTTCCGTAGGTGTCGACGATGCGCCGCGTCTCCTCCGTCAGATACGCGTCGATGGGTTGGCCGCTGCGTAACTTGACGCCGTGGTTGGGCCATGACGGGCCTTCGGGCATCAGGTAGAACCCCACGGAGTCGGCGGCCGTGAACGCCGCGTCAGGCGGGCAGTAGCTGTGGAAGCGCATCGCGTTGAGGCCATATTGTCTGCATTTCCGGAAAATACGGATCCAATGCGCCACATCCGTGGGTGGATAGCCGGTCAGTGGGAAGTCACAACACTCCACCGTTCCGCGGATCCAGATCGGCCGGCCGTTGAGGACGAACTGCCGTCCGCGTATCTCTATGTCGCGGAAACCGAACGTGACGGGGATCGGCAGACCGTGATAGTCGATCGTGCGGGTATAGCATGTGGGCTGCAGCTCACTCCAGGGCTGCGGCCGTTCGATGTGCAGGCGGAAGGTGTCCTGATTGACCGTCACGGTCACATCGCCGGTTTTCAGGTCGGGAAAGACTCTGACGGTGTAGGGATAGAGAGCCTTTGCCTCTGCCCCGTGCTTCCTGAGGGCGGCCGACTGCAGTTCGATCCGCCCCGCAATGCCATTCCAATTGCCCTGCGTCTGATCCGTCACCGAGTGGGAATCCTGTCCTACGCAGACGTTTTCAATGCCGTTATAGATGTCGATGTCAATGCTGTTGGTTCGCCCGAAGCGCAGAAAGTCGGTCACGTCATACTGATGCGGCACGCTCAGTGACAGCTGATGGCCCACCTTCACGCCGTTGATGAAGACCGTGGTCTCAATGTGCGGCCGCTCCAAGTGGAGGATCACGCGGCGCCGCTTCCACGCTTTCGGTACGTCAAACGAGCGTGACCAGACGGCATGACCGATGAAATGCTTGTTCGGGGTGAGAAAAAAGGGAAACTTGAAATGGCCTTCCCTGCGGTAGGAAGCCATGTGGGGGTTGAAGTAGAAGGAGGAGTCGTAGAGGCTGCCCGTCCACTTGGTGTCGAGCGCAGGATCGTCGCCGAGGCCGTTGGTCTGCAGTGAGCCGGGCAGGGAGGCCTCCGCCCGCACCTCCTTGCCGCCCTTGTCGGTCAGCCGGACGTGCCATTTGCCGCGCAGGTCGATCGTCTCTTGCGCCCCTGAAGCCATGCTGCACACCGCGCAGAGCAGGCTTATCATCAGTCTGTGCATCATATTCGGTTGGTCTTTGGTTATCATGTCGATGACGTTCAGCTATGCTTTCGACCGCAAAGATAGAGGATTCATCCGGACCGCCCAATAGATAAAGAAGATAAAAAGATGGACTTTTCACCGGTCGGAAGATCGTTCTGCGGCATCTGAAGCCGATCAGACCGATGTGTAGCCGGTGCTTTTGGGCCTTTGGGATACAATACTCCGGAGCAGAAGGCGTTCTATAAAAAAACGAAATTGCAATGATCAAACATCTTTTGCCGGTTGTTCTGGCTTGTCTGCTGTCCGCTTCCGCCTGGTCTCAAAGTGACCAGGGCACCCTGTCGGTCATTCCCAAGGCGGGTATATCCATATCCACCCTGAATCCGACGGACCGTATCTATCTCGACATCTCGAATGACGAAGCGTCTTCGGGTGGCTCAAAATACCGGTCCGGATTCTGTGCGGGGGCCGAATTGGAATATCAGTTTGCCGACAGGCTGAGTGCTTCTGTCGGCGCGTTCTTTGCCAACTCGGGTTGCAAGTACGGGTATGCGGAAGCCGAAATGTCCAAGAATGAGTTCTCCGTCCTGCATGACAGCTATCTCAGTTTGGGGTATATACAGATGCCGTTGATGCTCAATTGCTATGTCGCACCCAATCTGGCGGTCAAGGCGGGCATACAGGTCGGCTACTTGGTGACCAGCACCCGGCATGGCGAAATGCAGACCTACACGGTCGATCCCGACACCAACGCGAAGACTTATGGCACCAACTACGTGTCCGATGGCAGTGCTTCCGGCGTGCTGAACCGTGTCGATATAGCCATCCCCTTGGGTCTCAGCTACGAGTATGAGCACATGGTCTTGGACGCGCGTTACAACTTAGGCGTGCGCAAGATCTACAAGCTGGCCGGCGACAGCAAGAACCGGTCGGTCACGGTGACCATCGGTTATAAGTTCGAACTGTAGCTGCGGCTTGCGCGCCTGCTTTATCCCGCCTGTTCGGGATAGTGCAGATTGGCGTCCGTCAGGTGTTCGAGCACTTCGGTGAGATATTTCCGGGCTTCCCAGCGTGCCATCGGCAGGTCGTGCAGAAGCCAGTTGCCGCAGTCCTTCGCTGCGGCTCCGGGGATCTCGCCTTCATAGTCTGCGATGAAGCGGAACGTGTCCTTCATCAGCTCCACGATATCTTTACTCTCCAGATCTCCGCGCAACAGGAGGTAGTTTCCTGTCAGGCAGCCCATCGGACCCCAGTAGATGACGCGGTCACTCCATGTGGGGTCATTGCGCAGATAGGTGGCGGCGAGATGCTCGATGGTGTGTATGGCGCCGTTGTGCATGACTGGTTCGGCGTTCGGTTGCTTCATTCGGATGTCGAAGGTGGTCACGACCTCGCCCCCGACATAGTCTTTGCGGCTGACGTAGATGCCGCGGAGCAGTCGCTCGTGATTGATGGTGAAGCTCGGTATCTTGTTCATAGTCTTATTGTTTGATCGTTGTTGATGGGATGGATTCGACGAATGCCTTGGTCACTTGGAAGCTCCCCTCGGCCATCCGTGCCCAAAAGTCGTAGTATTGGGCGGCCTTCTGATCCTTCAGGGGCACGTCGCTGATGATGCGGAAGGAGAGGAAGGGCGTCGCGTAGATGTGGCACACCTGGGCGATGGCGCAACTCTCCATGTCGACCGCCATGGCTTCGGGGAAGCGGTCGAGAATCTCCCGCATCTTCTCCCGTGTGTTGACAAACCACTCCCCGCTGACTGTCAGCCCCGTGCGGATCCGTCCTGCAGCGCCCGTAAGCGTCGAGCCGAGCTGCGAGGCCTTGTCAATGAGCCACGCGGGCGACTGAAACCGGGCAGGCATGCCGATGATCTGGCCGAAAGCAACCTCGTCCCCGCAGTAGGCATCATGATAGGCACACTCGGCTGCAACGACCACGTCGAGCGGGTTCAGCGCTGCATCGGCGCCGCCGGCCACGCCGGTCGAGAGCACTAAGTCAGGCCCATAGGCGTTGATCAGCTCCACTGCGCCGACGGCGGCGTTGACTTTTCCGATGCCGCACTGCACCATGACGACCTCGTGTCCGGCTATCCTGCCGGTGACAAAGTCCTTGTGATGGTGATGCTCTGTGGCGATATGGTCGGCCAAGGTCCGCAGTTCGGCGAACTCCTTGTCCATTGCTACGATCATGCCTATTTTCATCCGGGTGCGTCTCCTGTTACTTATATTACCTGTACTTTTGTTACAAAATTACGAAAAAGATAACAGATGGATGGCGAGGAAAGCAAGTTTTTTTGTATTTTTGCAACAAAATCAATCAAGATCATGTTATGAACGCATTGAAGAAATATTTGATAGACATTCTGGCCATTGTAGTTTTCGCCTTGATCTCATTTGCCTATTTCCTGCCCGCAGATATCGAAGGACGCATCCTCTATCAGCATGACTCGTCGGCAGGAGTGGGTGCCGGTCGGGAGACTGCCATCTTCCAGCAGCAGACCGGAGAGCATACGCGATGGACAAATGCCATCTTCAGCGGTATGCCGACCTATCAGCTCTCGCCCTCATACAGCAGCGACCGCGTGCTGGGCAAGGCCATGACGGTCTACCATCTGGGGCTGCCGGAGAACGTGTGGTATGTGTTTGCCTATCTCTTGGGATTCTACATCCTGCTCCGTGCGTTTGATTTCCGGCGCTCATTGGCCGTGTTAGGCGCGATCATATGGGCGTTCTCCTCCTATTTTTTCATCATCATCGCCGCCGGCCATATATGGAAGGTGATGGCGTTGGCCTATCTTCCGCCGCTCATAGCAGGCATCGTGATGGCCTACAGGGGCCGCTTCCTGTGGGGACTGATCCTCACGGCCGTCTTCGGAGCATTCGAGATCAAGGCCAATCACATACAGATGACCTACTACTATCTGTTCGTCATCTTCCTCATGCTCATTGCCTTCCTCGTCCAGGCCATACGCGAAGGACAGCTTGCACGATTCCTCAAGGCCACGGGCATCTGCCTCGCCGGAGCCGCGATCGCCGTCAGCCTCAATCTCTCCATGCTCTACCACACGTGGCAGTACGGCCAGGAGAGCATGCGGGGAAAGACTGAACTGGTCAAGAAAGGCGACGCCAACCAGACCAAGAGCGGTCTGGACCGGGACTATATCACGCAATGGAGCTACGGCATCGGGGAGACATGGACGCTGCTCGTGCCTGATACGAAGGGTGGAGCATCCGTACCTTTATACAACAACAAGACGGCCCAGGAGAAGGCGGATCCCAACTTCATCCCCATCTATCAGCAGCTCGGGCAGTACTGGGGCGAGCAACCGGGAACGAGCGGGCCGGTCTATGTGGGCGCCTTTGTGCTGATGCTCTTCGTCTTGGGACTGTTTATCGTCAAGGGACCCATGAAATGGGCGCTCCTCGCTGCGACCATCCTGTCGATCCTCCTGTCGTGGGGACGCAATCTGATGGGCTTCACCGACTTCTTTATCGATTATGTCCCGCTCTACTCGAAGTTCCGTACGGTGGCTTCGATCTTGGTCATCGCCGAGTTCACCATACCCCTCTTGGCCATGATGGCGCTCAAGGAGATCGTCGAACAGCCGTCCTTGCTGACCGCCAAAAGGCGCTGGCTGACCGTCAGCTTCCTGCTTACGGGAGGCGTGGCCTTGCTCTTCGCGCTGATGCCGGGCACCTTCTTCCCGAGCTTCATATCCTCGCAGGAGATGCAGGCACTGCAAACGATCCCTGCGGAATATCAGGCTGGGCTGATGGCCAACCTGCGGAGCATCCGCGAGGCGATCTTCACGGCCGACGCGTGGCGATCGTTCTGGATCATCGTCGTGGGCACCTTGCTCCTGCTTCTCTATCAGGCACGGAAACTGCGGGCCGAATACCTGATCGGGGCCTTGACGCTGCTCTGCCTCGTGGACATGTGGCAGGTCAACAAACGCTATCTCAATGATGACATGTTTGTAGAGAAGAGCGTGCGCGAAAAGCCGATTCCGATGACGGCTACCGATAAGCAGATCCTCCATGACCGCAGTCTCAACTACCGCGTGCTCAATCTCGCGTCCAACACATTCAATGAAAATGAGACTTCCTATTATCATAAGAGCATAGGTGGATATCATGCCGCCAAACTGCGCAGATACCAGGACATGATCGACAGCTACATCGGCAAGGAGATGCGCAACCTCATGTCTGCCGTCAGCGCAGCACAAGGCGATATGACCAAGGTCAACGGCGACTCGATCTTCCCCGTGCTCAACATGCTCAACGCCAAATACTTCATCCTCCCGCTGCAGGGCGGTCAGACGGTGCCGGTACAGAATCCTTACGTCTACGGCAATGCCTGGTTCGTGGACCGAATCAGCTATGTGAACAATGCGAACGAGGAATTGGATAAGGTCGGAATGATCAGCCTGCGCCATGAGGCGGTGGCTGACGCGAAGTTCAAGGCGCAGCTCGGACAGGCCGCCGTGCAGGACAAGGCCTCGTTGGTCAAGTTGGAGTCGTATGCGCCCAACCATCTTGTCTATCACGTTTCATCCGACAAGGGCGGCGTGCTCGTGTTTTCGGAGATCTATTATCCCGAATGGACGGCTACGATTGACGGCCAGAAAGCCGAGTTGGGACGGGTCAACTACATCCTGCGCGCACTCAACGTGAAGCCCGGAAACCACAAGGTGGAGCTCGACTTCCATCCTGCGTCGGTGCGGACGACGGAGACCGTGGCCTATGTCGGCTATGTCCTCCTGCTCTGTGTCATCCTCTTCGGCCTCTATATGACATGGCGCCGGAGGGACGGGAAGGCTACGAACGACTAGCCGGGGACCGTCCGGCAGCCCCGACACTGGTGTCCTCTCTCAGAGAAGCGATAAGAGAGGGCAGGGGATAGACTATATGTAAAGGATACATTTCATCAATAACGCACGGGAACACCATCCTTGTTCCCGTGCGTTATTTGCATTTTTCGTGTGCATGAATACCCATGAATTTATCTGACAAAATGTCTCTGAATACGGCGTTCTTATTCACCGAATCGCCCATTGGACGCAAATACGGCGAAAATGATCGGTTTTTACAAGTTGCAGATTATCAATATCTTATATCCGTATTTGCTTTCTCCATCTTCCGAATACCCTCTCCGGAGCGTCCGAAGGATAGCTCTTGCCTGCCCAAAGGATAGCTCCGCCGCGCCCGAAGGATAGCTCCGGGCGCTCGAAAGGATAGCTCCGGAGGATGAAGAGTTGTCTTCCGCACGGGGGAGAGCATGCTTCCGCCTGATGCGGAAGGCACATCCGGCTGGTTGAAATCCTGTTTTTGCCCGGACGATATGGTTGAAATGGTCTTCGAAGACATCCTTCGGGCCTTGTCCGTTTCTATGCCCTGCTTTGGAATGACCGGTCATGCAGGCCTTGTTTTTTCAGAATTCGGATGACAAAAACAGTCGTTGTGCAGAAGATTGCAGCGTGTTCCGAATGGATTGCGGTTCCCGTTCGCAGAAGTCAAACGCATCTTTTGCTTCCCCTAAAATTCCTCAATGAAATGCAGGGGCGGGCCTTGTGCCCGTCCGCAAGCTATCCGACACAATTCCGTGATACCATGAATCTTTGCTTGGTATTTACGCGCCACCCGTAGGGGCGGATCGGCGTCTCCGCCCGTAAGTGATCCATTGCAATTCCGAGACGTTACGAACCACCGCCCGATATTTTTTTGATGAAATGCAGGGGCGGGCCTTGTGCCCGTCCGCAACGGGCGCCCTGTTTGCCCAAGCTCGTCTCTCTTTCCTTTGCGGGCGGATCCGCCGATCCGCCCCTACATCATTCCGGCCCCTTCACGCCGTATGCTTCCCGTATTTCAGATCGCGCAGATGCGACCGATATCCGTAGGCAGCGACGATGACAAAGCAGATGAGCGGCACGATGAAAGAGACATTCTCGGCCGGCAACCCCATGATGGCGTGCTTCACGTCGATGATGGCCGCCTGGACCGGAGGCAGCAGGCTGCCCCCGAGGATGGCCATGATCAGACCGGCACCGCCGAACTTCACGTTGTCGCCAAGGCCGTAGAGGGCGATGCCATAGATCGTCGGGAACATGAGGGACATGCATGCGCTCACCGCAACCAAGCAATACAGCCCCTTGATATCGGTGAAGAAGATCACGCCGCAGACAAAGCAGAAGCCGGCGCAAGCCAAGATCAGCAGGAGCTTGCCGGGCTTGACGTATTTCAGGAACCATGTGCAGATGAAGCGGCTGCAGGCAAACAGCACCATCGCGAAGATGTTATACTGCTGCGACAGCACTTCGGCGGCGCGCTCGTCCATGCCTTCCGCCATCAGCACGCGTGTGCCATACTGGATGATGAAGGTCCAGCAGGTGATCTGGGCACCTACGTAGAAGAACTGCGCAATGACACCCTCGCGGTAGTTCTTGCCTGAAAAGATCTGCCGGAGAGCCGTCCAGAGTGATTTCTCCTCATGCGTGTCACCACCCTTGGGCATCTTGGTCAGACGGATGAAGGCGATCATGGCCAGCAGGATGAGGCCGATGTAGACATAAGGCTGGATCAATACGGACAGGTCTTGTTCCTTCAATGCCTCGAACTGGTCAGCCGGGAGAGTGGCCCGGGCGGTTGTGTCCATCGGGTTGAGGCGTGCCTGCACGAAGTTCATCGCAACGAACATGCCGCACAATGAGCCTAAGGGGTTGAAGGCCTGGGCAAGGTTCAGACGCCGTGTGGCCGTCTCCTCGCTGCCCATGCTGTATATGTAGGGATTGCAACTCGTCTCAAGAAACGACAGCCCACATGTCAGTATGAAGTAGGAAAGCAGGAATGGATAGTACATCCCCGTATACTTTGCGGGGATGAAAAGCAGCGCGCCGACTGCGTAGAGTGACAGTCCGAGCAGCACGCCCGCCTTGTATGAATACTTCTGAACGAAGATGGCCGCCGGGAAGGCCATGCAGAAGTAGCCTCCGTAGAAGGCCACCTGGACAAGCGCACCTTCTGTCACGCTCATGCGGAAGATCTTGGAAAAGGCTTTGACCATCGGGTTTGTCACATCGTTGGCAAAGCCCCACAAGGAGAAGCAGGCCGTGATGGCGATGAAAGGTAATAGAAAACTGACTCCGTCCTTGCGAAGCAGGCTGTCACGCAGATTTTTCATGATTGATTCAGTTGTAGTAAATAATGACGCAAAAATACAATAAAAAAGTCGAAATCTACAAAATCTGCCGAATTAATTGTAACTTTGCATGCAACAGACTATATGCATCTATGAAGAAACTACTATCGCTCCCGCCCAACTTGGTGGGCTGTTTCCATGCGTTGACAGGCTACAGTGAGCGCGACTGGTTCTGCACCAACGATCCCGTCGGACATAAGTTAGGGTCGGGTGGGGGATCGGCTTGGCTGCTCAGGGAGGCCTTCCGGCATGACCGTTCGCTTGGCCCCGATGTCGCGGATGGCGGAGAGGAGGCTTTCAGCCAGTGGCTTGCGGAGGACCGCAGGCTGCTGCTCCATGCCGGAGGACAGAGCAGGCGGCTGCCGGCCTATGCACCTTCGGGCAAGATACTCACGCCCATTCCCGTCTTCAGATGGGAGCGGGGGCAGCGCCTCTCGCAGGATCTGCTGTCGCTGCAGATACCTCTTTACAGGCAGATCATGGATGCTGCGCCGGCCCATCTGCATACGATGATCGTCAGTGGGGATGTCTACATCCGCGCCACACAGCCCCTCCAGGCCATCCCGGAGGCTGATGTGGTCTGCTATGGACTATGGCTCGGCCCCGAGATTGCAAAGGACCACGGCGTCTTCGTGTCATCCCGGCAGTCGCCGTCGGTGCTCAAGTGCATGCTCCAGAAACCGTCTCTGCAGACCTTAGGTGAGCTCCAGAAGGATCACTTTTACCTGACGGACATCGGCATCTGGCTGCTTTCGGACCAGGCGGTGAAGGTACTCATGGCCCGCGCAACGCGTGAGGGCAAGACCGTCGGCTATGATCTCTACGGGGAGTTCGGCTGCTGTTTAGGCACCGATCCGACCCTCTCGGATGCCGACATCGCGTCGCTGAAGGTCGCGATCCTGCCCCTTCCGGGTGGCGAATTCTACCACTTCGGAACCTCCCGCGAGATTATCTCGTCGACACTTGCCATCCAGAACCTCGTCAATGACCAGCGGCTCATCATGCACAGGTCGCTCAAGCCGCATCCGTCCATGTTCGTTCAGAACGCGCAAGTATGGATCCGGATCACCGGGGAGAATCAGAACCTATGGATTGAGAACAGCTTCCTGAGCGAGGGATGGACCATCAGCCATGACCATATCATCACGGGCGTGCCGGAAAACAACTGGACCGTCCGGCTCGAAGCAGGCCAGTGCGTAGACGTCGTGCCCGTCGGTGAGACCGGATATGCCGTCCGTCCCTATGGCATCCAAGATGCCTTCCGCGGCGACTTGCATGATCCGTCGACGCGCTACATGGGATCTCCGTTCGCCGCATGGGCTTCCGCGCGCGCCATAGCTATCGGGCGCATCGCCGGGAACAAGGATCTCCAGTCGGCAGAAGTGTTCCCCGTCGTCGACAACCTGAACGACTTGGGGCTCGTGTTGCGGTGGATGCTCAACGAACCGACGTTGGATGGCGGCCGCATCGTGTGGCAGTCGGCCCGCAAGATCAGCGCGGACCAGATCGCTGCCGAGGCCAATCTGCATCGCTTAGTGGATCAGCGGCGGGAGAACAGGACCATGAACTGGCCCTTCCTGGCACGCAATCACGCCCACAGCGTGTTCTATCAGATTGACCTTGACGATGCTGCGCATGAGTTTGCAGACCGACATATCGCCGAGCCTTCGCCCTTGAGCGACCGCGAACCGTTGCTTACGCGCATCCATGATGCCATGTTCAGGTCCGAGGTGGAGCGTCTTCAGGGCAAGGAATATCAATCCAATGCCGACCGCGCTTTCAGTCTCTTGCGCGAAGGACTCACCGCTCCGGCACTGGCACAGCGGCAGTCTCCGCGCAAGTCCGTATATGAAGACCAGATCGTCTGGGGACGTAGCCCGGTCCGGATAGACCTTGCCGGAGGCTGGACGGACACGCCGCCCTATTGCCTCATGGAAGGTGGGTCGGTCATCAATGTGGCCATCGAGCTGAACGGACAGCCGCCCTTGCAGGCGTATGTGAAGCCTTGCAAGGCGCCGCACATCATCCTTCGGAGCATCGACTTGGGCGCTTCGGAGGAGATCACGGCCTTTGAGCAGCTGGCAGACTTCCGACGCGTAGGCAATCCTTTCTCCATTCCGAAGGCCGCCTTGGTGCTTGCAGGATTCCAACCCGGATTCTCCGCCGAGCGCTATGACACCTTGCGGGACCAGCTGAACGACTTCGGCTGTGGCATGGAGGTGACATTGCTCTCGGCCATTCCTGCCGGCAGCGGTCTCGGAACCAGCAGTCTGCTTGCTTCAACAGTGCTCGGAGCACTCAATGATTTCTGTGGTCTGATGTGGGATAAGAGCGAGATCGGGAAGCGAACATTGGTCCTCGAGCAACTCCTGACCACCGGCGGAGGATGGCAAGATCAGTTCGGCGGGCTGCTCCCAGGCATCAAACTGCTGCAGACCGGCAGTGGTTTTGACCAGCATCCGGTCACACGCTGGCTTCCCACTGATCTCTTCACGCAGCCCGAATACAAGGATTGCCACCTGCTTTATTATACAGGTGTCACCCGCACGGCGAAGTCGATTCTCTCCGATATCGTGCGTAGGATGTTCCTCAACCAGCATGACGAACTGGCCATATTGCGGCAGATGAAAGCCCATGCGATGGATCTCTACGAGGCAATTCAGCGCAACGACTTCACCATGATGGGCTCCCTGATCCGTAAGACATGGTTTCAGAACCAAGCGATCGACAGCGGAACGAATCCCGAAAGCATCCAGTGCCTGACCGATCTGATTGATGATCTGTGCTTAGGTTACAAGCTTCCCGGTGCCGGAGGTGGCGGCTATCTCTACATGGTGGCCAAAGACCCCGTGGCGGCGGCACGCATCAAGCAGGTCTTGAACGACAACCGCATGAACCGGAGTGCGCGTTTTGTCCGCATGACCCTTAGCAATCAAGGCATCCAAGTATCAAGGAGCTGAGGCTGAGGAATAACGCTGACAAACGGGAAAGATTGCTGTTGTATCTTCTAAAGACCGGTATTGAATCTTCTAAAGACCGGTATTGGATCTTTTAAAGACCGGTATTGAATCTTTTAAAGACCGGTATTGGATCTTCGGAAGAATGATATTTAAACTGCAAAAGCACTATATATAATATGTATACCTATAAATATCCGCATCCGGCAGTAACGGCCGACTGCATCGTATTTGCCCATGACGGCGACGATGTGCTGGTTCTGCTCATCCAACGGCTGCATGATCCGTTCCGTGGATGCTGGGCCTTTCCGGGCGGTTTCATGAATATCGACGAGACGGCCGAGGCTGCTGCCGTGCGCGAATTGGAGGAGGAGACAGGACTGAAGGTTGCTTCCGTCCGGCAAGTGGGAGCCTTCAGCCGGGTCGACCGTGATCCCCGGGAGCGCGTGATGACCGTTGCGTTCTATGCGGAGTTGCCTTCCGTGCAGGCCGTAAAGCCCGGAGACGACGCCGGAAGCGCCCAATGGTTCAGCCTCAAGCATCTTCCGGCGCTCGCGTTTGATCATTCGGAAATCTTGGAAGCCGCATACAGCCTATGGAGTTCAGCACTAAAGTAGAGATTCCGAAGGCTTCTTTCGAGATCGGACCATGTGAGGAGATGCTCTTTGTGGGCAGTTGCTTCGCCCGGAACATCGGTTCCAGGTTTCAGGAAAACATGTTCCGGGCCACCGTGAATCCGTATGGGGTCATGTATAATCCGGCTTCCGTCCTGCATACTGTGGAGCGGTGGGAGGGCCATCCGCATGTGGCGGTCCTGACATTGGGCACCAATCACGTCTACATAGAGCGGGGAACGGAGGCCATCGTGGACAACTGCCGCAAGCGTCCGCAGTCTCTGTTTCGTGAAGAATTACTCTCCGTCGATGCCTGCGCATCGTATTTGGGTCAGACTGTAGATCTCCTGACGCGGCGGAATCCTGAAGTGCAGGTCATCGTGACCGTCAGTCCGGTGCGCTATCGTAAGTACGGCTATCCCGGGAGCCAACTTTCGAAGGCAACACTCCTGTTGGCTGCTGCGCGGATCACGGGCATGTATGCGAACGTGAGCTATTTTCCGGCCTATGAAATCATGAACGATGAGCTGCGCGACTATCGCTTCTATGCCGCCGACATGATCCATCCGAGCGAACAAGCCGTGGCTTATATCTGGGAGAGATTTGCCGAATGCTACTTCGGCGAGGCCGTGCGCGCGTTCCTCCGGCAATGGGAGCCGATCCGGGAAGCATTGGCTCACCGGCCGTTCCATCCCGAGTCGGCCGAGTATCAGGCCTTCATGGCCCGGACGCAGGAAAAGTTTGCCGAATTGAAAGCAAAGTACCCGGAAATGCCGATGAATACTGTTAAATGAATGCAAAATACTTTCGGACCGCTGATTTTGCATCATAAAAGAGTAAAAAATACACTTCCGTTTCAGTCATTTTTATTATCTTTGCCATCAGAACATAAAAACTTTAACTTGCACGTATCAACACTTTTACTAAAAACAATACGCATGAGACAACATTTTTTATTAGGCTTCGATGTCGGAAGCAGTTCCGTGAAGGCTTCATTGGTGAATGTCGAGACAGGCGAATGTGCCGCTTCGGCCTTCTATCCCGAGCATGAGGCTCCGATCAAAGCCGTCAGAGCCGGATGGGCAGAGCAGGACCCACAGATGTGGTGGAGCTATGCGAAGTCGGCATTGGCCACGGTCATGGCCGTGACAGGTGCGAAGGGCGAGGACGTGAAGGCCATCGGGATCTCCTATCAGATGCACGGACTGGTCTGCGTAGACAAGGAGCAGCAGGTGCTCCGCGATGCGATCATCTGGTGTGACTCGCGTGCCGTGCCCTACGGAACACGCGCCTTCAAGACGCTCGGAGCTGAAAGGTGTCTCGGCCATTTGCTCAATTCGCCCGGCAATTTCACCGCTTCCAAACTCGCCTGGGTCAAGGAGAACGAACCAGAAGTCTTCGAAAGGATCCACAAAGTCATGCTCCCGGGCGACTATATCGCCATGCGGCTGAGCGGGGAGATCAATACGACGATCGGAGGACTGTCGGAAGGCATGTTCTGGGACTTCAAAGAGAAGCGCGTGGCAGACTTTCTGATGGACTATTATGGATTCTCAGGCGATCTGATTGCTGACATCGTGCCGACGTTCAGCATACAATGCCGGGTCTCGAAGGCGGTTGCCGCCGAACTCGGACTGCAGGAAGGGACGCCGATCAGCTACCGTGCGGGCGACCAACCGAACAATGCTTTGAGTCTTAACGTGTTCAACCCGGGTGAGATCGCGTCTACGGCGGGAACGTCGGGGGTGGTCTATGGTGTGCTCGGAGCGGTCAACTATGACCCCAAGAGCCGTGTCAACACTTTCGCTCACGTGAACTATACGACCGACACGGACCGATTGGGCGTGCTGCTCTGCATCAACGGGACGGGCATACTCAATGCCTGGGCGCGCCGGACGATAGCCCCCGAGGGTATTTCCTATGCAGATATGAACGCGCTGTGTGCAACCGTTCCGACCGGTTCGGACGGGCTGACGGTGATTCCCTTCGGCAATGGAGCCGAGCGGGTGCTGGAGAATCGGGAAGTGGGATGCAGCATCCACGGCCTCGACTTCAACCGTCACGGCAAGGCGCATCTGCTGCGTGCCGCCCAGGAAGGCATCGTGTTCAGCTTCTGCTATGGCATGGAAATCATGCGGGAAATGGGCATGGACATCCGTAAGATACACGCCGGGCGCGCCAACATGTTCCTCAGCCCGCTGTTCCGTGAAACCTTAGCCACCGTCTCGGGTGCCACCATCGAACTCTATGAGACTGACGGCAGTGTCGGAGCAGCCAAGGGAGCCGGCATCGGATGCGGCATCTACAAGGACCACAACGAAGCTTTCGCGACGCTGCGGCAGCTTGCGGTCATCGAACCTGACGCTTCCGCGCGTGCGGCCTGCATGGGTGCCTATGCCCGTTGGAAGTCTGTCTTGGCCCAGACCATCGCTTGAACTGATCCCACATGCCCAACTCATAAACTCAGGACTTGTAATTCACAAACTGAAAACTCATCACTCACAAACTCAAGACTTGTAATTCACAAAACGAAAACTCATCACTTAGAAACTCAAGACTTACAACTCATAAACTTAAAACATACAACTTATGATGACAAAAGAGTATTTCCCCGGAATCGGCAAGATTCCTTTTGAAGGACCAGCGTCCAAGAATCCAATGGCTTTCCACTACTATGACCCCGAAAAAATGGTCAAAGGAAAGAAGATGAAAGACTGGCTGAAGTTCGCCATGGCATGGTGGCACACCCTCGGGCAGGCAAGTGGAGACCAGTTTGGAGGGCAGACCCGAAGCTACGAATGGGACAAAGCCGAGGAAGCCCTGCAGCGTGCGAAGGACAAGATGGATGCCGGTTTCGAGCTCATGGACAAGCTCGGGATCAACTACTTCTGCTTTCACGACGTTGATCTCTGCGATCCTTCCGACGACATAGACGAATACGAGCGCAACATGAAGGCCATTACGGACTATGCACTCGAAAAGATGAAGCAGTTTCCCCATATCCATCTGCTCTGGGGAACAGCCAATGTCTTCAGCCACAAGCGCTACATGAACGGCGCGGCAACGAATCCCAACTTCGACGTAGTGGCCCATGCGGCACTGCAGATCAAGAATGCGATTGACGCGACCATCAAGCTCGGTGGTGCCAACTACGTCTTCTGGGGCGGCCGCGAAGGCTATCAGAGCCTGCTGAACACGCAGATGCAGCGCGAGAAAAACCATTTGGCCAACATGCTGAAGGCTGCACGCGACTATGCGCGTGCACAGGGATTCACCGGCACATTCCTCATCGAGCCGAAGCCGTGCGAGCCTTCGAAGCATCAGTATGACGTCGACGTGGAGACCGTCATCGGCTTCCTGCGTGCCAACGGACTTGACCGGGACTTCAAGGTGAACATCGAAGTGAACCACGCCACACTGGCCCACCACACCTTCGAGCATGAACTGGCCGTGGCGGTGGACAACGGCATGCTCGGCAGCATCGACGCCAACCGCGGCGACTATCAGAATGGATGGGACACGGACCAGTTCCCCATCGACAACTTTGAGTTGACGCAGGCCATGCTGCAGGTGATCCGCAACGGCGGACTCGGCAATGGCGGCAGCAACTTCGACGCCAAGGTGCGCCGCAACTCCACTGATCCCGAAGATCTTTTCATCGCCCATATCAGCGGTATGGATGCCATGGCGCGCGCCTTGGAGAATGCTGCCGCGATCTTGGATGAGAGCCCGCTGCCCCAGATGTTGCATGACCGCTACGCCAGCTTCGACAGTGGCGAAGGCAAGAAGTTCGAGGACGGACAGCTGACATTGGAACAGTTGGCCGACTATGCCAAGCAAGTGGGAGAGCCGAAACAGATCTCCGGCAAGCAGGAACTCTACGAGACGATCGTCGCGCTCTACGCCAAGTAAGCGCCCCGAAGCCTCTTCCGACCGTCCGGAGCTGAACGCCGGACGGCCGGGAAACCGCCCGCCTGCCTCCCGTCCTTCCTCGGAAGAGAAGCGACGGGCGGTCTCTCCCTCATCGGCGACTATGCTCTCTGTGAGGAAGTGTGTCGTTCACAGCCTTTGATCATATTGCTTTCCGCCGAGGAGGACGTTGCTTCCCGACGGGGTGTGCATCGTCTTCCGCCAAGTAACGTATTGTTCTCCGTCGGGGAGCACATCGTTTCCGGAGGGGTGCAGGGCAGTTGCACGTCACGTGCATGATAGCTGCACGCCCCGTGCAGGCATGCTGCACATGCTCCAGAGCATTGCTTCCGGCAGTCAGGCTTATGGATGCCGGACAGCCGGAGCTGCATCATTCATGCTGCCAAGACGAAAGGCGCCTGTCAGGAAAGCAGCAGGCGCATACAGAAAAACTAATTCAATCAACTCAAACCGATATGAAGAAAATCCTGATCATGCTGCTGGCAGCCCTCCCGCTTGCCGTATGCGCCCAGTACCGTTCGCAGGTCTGGAGTCCCGACAATGGCGACGGGACGTTTACGAATCCCGTTATCAACGCCGACTACAGTGATCCCGACGTGATCGCCGTGGGTGATGACTACTATCTGACTGCCAGTTCCTTCAACTGCATGCCGGGCCTTCCGGTGCTCCATTCCAAGGATTTAGTCAACTGGGAGATCATCGGCCACGCGCTGACCACGCTCTATCCCGACTCGCTCATGCCCCAGCACGGCAACGCGGTGTGGGCACCTTGCATCCGCTTTCACAAGGGATGGTACTACATCTATTGGGGGGACCCGGACACGGGGGTATGGATGGTCAAGACCCAAGACCCGGCGGGCAGGTGGGAAGAGCCTGTCCACGTCATCGCCGGAAAGGGCATGATCGACACCTCGCCATTGTGGGACGACGACGGGCGCTGCTATCTCGTCAACGGATGGGCCGGCAGCCGTTGCGGCTTCAACTCCGTCCTGACCATGCGCGAGCTGTCTCCGGACGGCACGCGGGCGATCTCCGATCCCGTCATCGTGTTTGACGGCGGCAACGACAACCACACGGCCGAGGGCCCGAAGCTCTACAAGCGCGACGGCTGGTACTGGATCATGTGCCCCGCCGGGGGCGTGAAGACGGGCTGGCAGTTGGCTATGCGGTCGCGAAACATCTATGGCCCTTATGAGTGGAAAATCGTGCTGGCGCAGGGGAAGACCCAGGTGAACGGCCCTCATCAGGGCGGTTGGGTCCACACGGCGCAGGGCGAGGACTGGTTCCTGCACTTCCAGGACAAGTATGAGTATGGCCGCGTGGTGTGGTTGGAGCCCGTGGAGTGGCGCGACAACTGGCCCGTGATGGGCCGTGCGGCCAATGGCAGCTATTGCGGCGAGCCAGTTCTGAAATTCCGCAAGCCGAAGTCGGCCTCGACCCGGATCGTCAATCCTGCCGAGAGCGACGAGTTCGACGGCGGCAGGTTGGGACTTCAGTGGCAGTGGCACGGCGACTATCGCCAGCAGTGGGGCATGCCCACGGCCACCGGCAACTATCGCCTCTATACGCAGAAGTTGGGTGACCGGACACTCTGGCATGCCCCAAACCTGCTGCTGCAGAAGACGCCGGCCGATGCGTTTGTCGCTTCCGCGAAGATCCGATTTGCCGCGAAGCAGGAGCATCAGTATGGCGGCATCGTCATGATGGGGCGGAGTTATTCGGCCTTGGTCGTGGAGCGCGTGGGCGAGAAGTTCCTGCTCAAGCAGCTGACCTGTGTCGGGGCCGACGGGAACGGCCGTCAGCAGGAGGCCGTGATCGCCACGCTCGACCCGACGGAGAGAGACAAGAAGGACTACAGTCCGGCCATCTATATGGACATCTATCTGCAGATGCGCGTCGCCGACGGCAAGTGCCGGTTCGCGTGGAGCCGCAACGGCAAGAGCTATCAGCAGGTCGGGGCCGAGTTCAAGATGCAGGAAGGCAAGTGGATCGGTGCCAAGATCGGCTTCGTGGCAGAAGAAACGAATGCGAAAGGCAATTCCGGTTGGATTGATGCCGACTGGTTCCGCGTGACGCGTAAGTAGGCTCCGCCCTGTGCGGATCCATCGGATGCACCGGCTGCTCCGTGTCAGCATGCCCGCGACAGACTGTGGGGCAGGGGGACAAGGGGCTGCCGGTGCATTTCTTTTAGGATAAGTGCGGATGGCTGAAAGATAATCCGTATCTTTGCAAGGTGTAACCAATCAGATAATCGTTTATGTCCATCCGCACTTTCGCTTTCGGTCTGTCCGCCATCTTCTGCATGCCTCTCTCCGCCCAGTCAGTCCGTCCTGTGGGCAACATCGCTGTGGGCATCAGCCACCGGGCAGCCGATTCGGCACTGGTGACCCATGCGCAAGTGGGCCTCGTGGGCAGCGTGGACAGTCTGAAGGGCGCACAGGTGGGGCTCCTCTCTTCCGTCAGTTGGCGGCAGATGGGCGGCTTGAGCATCGGCGGAATTCACACGCTGAGTGGCGGACAGGCCGCCGGCGTGCAGGTCGCAGTGAACGGGAACTTCAGCATCGGACGCATGCAGGGCCTGCAAGCAGCCTTCGTCACCAACACCGCCAACCGTCTGAGCGGGGTGCAGTTGGCCGGTTTCACCAACATCATGACCACTCCCGGTCATGCCATTCAGATCGCGGGCGTGACCAATGTGGCCATGGGGCTCGACCTCGGGATGCAGTTTTCGCCCATCTCCAACATCTGCTCGTCGGGCATGCGCGGTGTTCAAATAGGGGCATACAATTATGCCGACACCCTGAGCGGATCCCAGTTCGGTCTGCTCAACATCGCCCTCCGTCATCCGCGGGGATGGCAGTTCGGGCTTGTCAACTACTCCCAGGACACGGTGGCGCACAAAGTGGGCTTGGTGAACATCAACCCGAAGACGCGCATCGACATCCTCTCTTTCGTCGGCAACACATCGGCCTTCAACGTCGGTCTGCGCTTCCGCAACCGCAGCACCTACAACATCGTGGGCTTCGGCACCCATTATCTCGGGCTAAACAAGCATTTCTCGGGTGCGCTGTTCTATCGGTTGGGACAGTATTTCACGCTTTCGCCCCGCTGGTCAGTCAGCGGCGACGTGGGCTTCTACCATATCGAGAGCTTTCAGGAGAACAATCAGGACGGGCCGGAGCGGCTCTATTCGCTGCAGGCACATGCCAACTTGGACTGTCAGCTGACGCCCGCCTTGGGCCTGTTCGGCTCCGTCGGCTACGGCGATACGCGCTACTATGCCCACAACCGATCTTATAAGAACGGGCTGATCGGTCAGTTCGGGCTCTTCGTCAGGTGGAGGGGCAACCGCGGGGGACATGCGGCGGTGGTCCGGGAAGAGAATCCATTGATCGGGCGCGACGCACAGCCGGACAGCCTCGGCAGTCTTTACGCCTATGATGCACCGTGGTACGGACAGCGTCGTCCGGGCAGGGCGGCGGTCGAGACGGCCGGTGTGAACGTGCTGGTCTGGGCCTTTGACCGCTTCGTGACCAACGAGGACTTCGCCCGGATCTCGCTCAACGCGTGGAAAAGCAACTTCCAGCACGCTTTCGTATGGGACAACGATCCCTTCCACACCAACACTTTCTTTCATCCCTATCATGGCAGTCTCTATTTCAATTCGGCGCGGAGCAACGGGCTGAGCTTCTGGCAGTCGGTGCCTTATGCCATCGGCGGCAGCATGATGTGGGAGTTTCTCGGCGAGTGCGAGCCTCCTGCGATCAATGATCTCTTCGCCACTTCGATGGGCGGAATCTGTCTCGGCGAGATCACCAACCGTGTTTCCCACCTCATACTCAACGACCGCACGCGTGGCTTCGGCCGTTTCCTGCGCGAGCTGGGCTGCACGATTCTCAATCCGGCGCAGGAAGTCAACCGCCTCTTGACAGGTGATGCGTGGCGCGTGAGGGGTGACCACTATCTCTATCACGACTATTCGCGGTTCCCGATCGATTTCTCCGTCTCGTTCGGCATGCGCTACTTGGCAGATGACGGGGGCCTTTTCCGCGGCGAGCCCAATCCCTTTGTCAACCTCTATTTGGCCTACGGCGATCCCTTCAACACAGATGAACGCAAGCCATTCGACTTCTTTGACGCAGAGGCGACGATCGGTCTGTCGGGCAATCAGCCGCTTTTCAACACGGTACACCTGCTGGGCCGTCTGTGGGGAAAAACGATCGAGGACCGGATCGGCGTGCGTGCGGACATAGGACTCTATCAGCATTTCAACTACTATGACTCCAAACCGGTCAAGAACGGCACCTCCGTCACGCCTTATCTCATCTCTGAAGCGGCAGCCGTAGGACCCGGCATCATCATCTCGCTGCCTGCTGCGGGAGCGCTGCAGCGATTAGAGCAGCGTGCCTTTATCAGCGGGATCTTCCTCGGCGGCTACAAGACCGACTTCTATAACATCATCGACCGCGACTACAACCTTGGCAGCGGCTACAGCATCAAGACCAAGACACAGATGGAACTGCGCAACTTCGGGCGGTTCATCATGCACGCCAACTACTATCGTCTCTTCACTTGGAAAGGCGTGGAAGGGCGTCAGGTGGAAGGCGTCAATCCGCTCTTCCTCAACGTGCAGGGCAATAAGGGAAACGCGGAGTTGGTGGAGTTCAATCCCATTTGGGAATTCGACTTCAGCCGGTCGATGAGTGCGGTCCTCGGAGGATCCTATTTCATCCGTCACTCCCGCTATTCGGCCCATGCCGATGTGCAAGCCAACACGTTCGAACTGAAGGCGGGTCTCACCTGCCATTTCTGATTCCGGGATATAAACCCTGATTGGCCATTAGGCCGCAGGGGCGCATTTATGCTTGTCATTTCCTGCTTTCCGGCTGCTTTCGTCCGCTTGCAGGACATCTTTCCTGCCGGGCTTCCCTGCCGCAGCCCGCTACGCTTTCGGATCCCCGACAGGCAATCTGTCCTGCCATCGGACAAAACCAGTCCGGACGCTAATGACCGATCCGGATTAAAGAAAAATCCTCCCGCCCGGCGCAAGATGTCTTGCGGACGGGCGGGAGGATCATTGTGGGCGACCCGGAGATGACACTTGTCGCCCGAAGGTATCGTCTATGGGGACGTCAGCGTCTGTTTTTCCATAGTGCACTCATGTCTTCAAGCGTCTTTCCTTTGGTCTCGGGGACTAATTTCCAGACAAAGACGGCGGCGATGAAGCAGATGATGCCGTAGAGGCCATAGGTGAACCAATGGCCGAAGTGATCGCCCTTGGACAGGTGCATGTTGAACAACGGGACGAACGTAGAGCTGACGATGAAGTTGAAGATCCACTGGAAGGCGACGGCGACAGCGACGGCTGCACCGCGGATCGTGTTGGGGAAGATCTCGGCGATGTATACCCAGCAGATTGGTCCCCAGCTGAACATGAAGGAGGCGCTGTAGACCATGATGCTGAGCATGGTGATCATGCTGAGGGCAGGGTTGCCGAATGTCACCGCCACACCGAAGGCGCCGATGCCCATACCGATGCTTCCGCAGATGAGAAGCGGCTTCCGTCCGAGTTTCTCGACCGTGAAGACGGCCACCAAGGTGAACGTGATGTTGACCACGCCCATGATCACCGTCTGCACCATCGGGTTCTCCATGCCCATGTCCTGGAAGATGCGGGGAGCGTAATAGAGTACGGCGTTGATGCCGACTGCCTGCTGGAAGACGCTGAGCATGATACCGATGAAGATGCACATGAAGCCATAGGCGAACATCTTTTCGGTCTTTTCAGAGATCGTATTTCTGATTTCCTCCAAGATAGCGGCTGCTTTGTCGGCCCCATTGATCTTCGAGAGGATGAGCAGCGCTTTCCTGTCGTTCCCGTCCATGACGAGATAGCGGGGCGTTTCTGGTACGAAACAGATCAGAATGGCGAATAGACCGGCAGGCGCCATCTCGCTTCCGAACATGTAACGCCATCCGGCAGCGATGGTCCAAGGATCGCTGTTGGCGGCAACCATGCTGAATCCCTGGCCTATCTGTTCGATCACCGGGTTGGTGTGATCACCGAGGATGAGGAAGTTGACGAAGTATACGACGAGCTGACCGAAGATGATCGCGAACTGGTTCCAGCTGACGAGCATGCCCCGGATGTTGCTCGGGGCCACCTCGCCGATATACATCGGGCAGATGGCGGAAGCCAGTCCGACGCCGATACCACCGATGACGCGGTAGATGTTGAATGCGATGAGCAGCGTGTAAGTGGCTTCACCCTTGGGCAGGATACCCGACTCGGGCACCATGGAGCCCCAGGCGGAAATGAAGAAGAGGATGCCCGCCACGATGAGCGACCGCTTCCGGCCTAAGCGCGTGGCCATCAGGCCCGACAGCGAGCTGCCGATGATGCAGCCGATCAGCGCACTCGACGAGGTGAAACCGTGCATGAAGTCGGTGTAGTGGAAGTCTTTCGCTCCGAGGAAGAAGGCTTGCAATCCTTTTTCTGCACCAGAGATGACGGCCGTGTCATAGCCGAAGAGCAGGCCGCCGAGAACGGCAACCATCACGATTGAAATGAGGTAGGCTCTGCTACCTTCCTGTTCAGTTTTCATGTTTACTTGATATTTAGATAAGTTTTGATAAGATCTTCATTGCGGCTGGATCCTCCTGCCATCAGCTGATAGCGCCCGGGCACCACGCGGATGGTATTGGTCGAAGGATCCCAACCCTCAAACCGGTCGCGCGGAAAGTCGATCCGGACGGTCCGGCTCTCGCCAGCCTTCAGTGCGATGCGCTTGAACCCGCGCAGCGACTTGATAGGGCCGTCGGCATCGGCGACCCTTCTGACGTAGATCTCGACAACCTCTTCGCCGTCACGGGCTCCCGTGTTGCGGACATTGACGGACACGTTGCCGTCGGCGTAGCGCAGCTGGCTATAGGCGAAGGTGGTGTAGCTCAGTCCGTAGCCGAAGGGGAAGAGCGCCTCACCCTTGAAATAGCGGTAAGTGCGGTTGTGCATCCTGTAGTCCTCGAAGTCGGGTAAGTCGGCATCCTGCTTATAGAATGTCACCGGCAGTTTGCCCGCGGGGTTGTAGTCGCCGAACAATACGTCGGCCACAGCCTGCCCGCCGGCTTCGCCTCCATACCATGCCTGGAGGATGGCTTCACAGTTTTTGCTCTCCGGCGTGAGTGCCACTGCACTGCCCGAACAGTTGACCAGCACGATTCGCTTGCCAGCCTGTTTCAGGGCGGCGATCATGTCACGCTGCGCCTGCGGCAGTTCGATCGAGGTGCGGTCGCCTCCTTTGAATCCCGGTTCGCTGACTTTCATTTCCTCTCCTTCCAATCTGGGCGAGATGCCTCCGACAAAGATCACCACGTCTGCACCCTCAGCACGGCTGACGATCTGTGCAGGCGAGGCCGTCTCCTTCCTTGCGATATCAAAGGCAAGGATGGCCATGGCCGTCCGCTGCACATAGTCGACCTGAACGCGATAGGCCTTCCCGGCCTCGAAAAGATACTCCTTCGTGGTCTCGCTGACACGTTCGCGGGATCTCCAGCTGTTGATGACGGTGTCGTTGCCGATGATGACCCTCGCCAGGTCATCATTGGAGAGGGAGATCGTCAGCTGCTCCGTCCGGGTGGGGGAGAAGGTCCCTTCGAGACGTGCGGAGAATCCTTCGAGGCTGACGCCCGGTGCAAATACGGTGTTTCCTCCATTGCTGAGCCTGACCGGTTCGTGGTAAATTGCTGTCGCAGCGGGCTCACCCTGCATCCGCTCATTGTTCCAGAAGGTGGCGCGCATGCCTTTCTGCCCGTCGGGAGTGACCAGTCTGTCGAATCGGCTGGTCATGGATTCGTTGCGCGTATAGCCGCATCCGGGGATGTAGGTGACTTGGCGGGCTTTGCCGGCGATGCCTTTCAGAATGCTCGTCGTGGAGGTCGGGAAACCGTTGTAGTTGCCCCAAAGGATGACGGAGTCGGCTGCATTCGGGCCGATCACGGCGATCCGGGCATCCTTGCGCAAAGGCAGGATCGCGTTGTTGTTCTGCAACAGCGTCATCGTCTTGCGTGCCATGTCCAGCGCCATTTGCTTATGCGCCTTGCTGGCGATCACTTCCGGTCCGATCTTTTTCCATTCGACGAGACTCTCATCGTCGAAGTCACCCACTTCGAAGCGTTCCTTCAGCAGCCGGATCAGGCTGCGGTCGATCTGCTGCTCGCTGATTTCGCCGCTCCTGACCGCCTCTGGCAGCGAGTGGTAGTTGCTGCCGCACTCGACATCCGTGCCTGCCAAGACAGCCTTGGCCGATGCACCATGATTGGTCTGGCTGACGCCATGACGGCCTGGAACCCAGAAGTCGCTGATGGCACCGCAGTCGCTTGTCACGATGCCATTGAATTTCCATTCATTGCGAAGGATCTGTTGCAGAAGTCTGTTGCTGCCGCAACAAGGTTGTCCGTCAAATCGCTGATAGGCACACATGACCTCGCGGACGTTTCCTTCCTGCACGAGCGACTTGAAAGCAGGCAGATAGGTCTCCCACAAGTCACGCTCCGGGAGGTCTTCGATGTTGAACTCATGCCGGTTCCATTCTGGCCCGGAGTGGACGGCGAAGTGCTTTGCGCAGGCCAAGGTCTTGTAATATCTGCTCTGTGCCGGGCCTTGCAGACCGTTGACAACGGCCAAACCCATGCGCGCGGTGAGGTATGGGTCCTCGCCATAGGTCTCCTGCCCGCGCCCCCAACGGGGATCGCGGAAGATGTTGATGTTGGGTGTCCAGATGGAGACACATTGGTATTGCTTGATTTCGCCGGACTTTCGTGCCAAGTTGTTCTTGGCCCTCGTCTCGTCGCTGACAGCATTGAAGACCTGCAGCAGGAGCGCATCGTCCCATGAAGCGGCCATGCCGATGGCCTGGGGGAACACTGTGGCGAAGCCGTTGCGCGCAATGCCGTGCAGGCCTTCGCTCCACCAGTTGAACTGCGGGATGCCTAACCGCGGGATAGCCGGTGATCCGTTGCACATGAGGCGTGCTTTCTCCTCGAGCGAGAGTCGCTTGCACAAGTCCTCTGCCCTTTGTTGCGCCGACAGCTTAGGATTCTGATATGGCATCTGGGCATAGAGTGACAAGATGCCTGATAGTAGCATTAGAATTAATAGATTTGTTTTTCTCATATGGCTCTCAGATAATCGTTAAGTCGTGGCAAAGATAATAAAAAAAGGTAGATAACAAGTGTTTTTCCTGTCAATTGTATTTGGCGGAGCGACAAAAAAATCAGCTTAGGCAAAGAAAGTGCCCAAGCTGATGTGCTGAATGTCGTCAAAAAACGTCCCGGAAGACCGATCCGCATAAGTTATCTGTAGCGTCAGACGGCTAAGGGACAACGCTGCGACGGGTCATTGTTGGAGGTGTTTCCTGCCGTTACGGATCACGATGCCCTTATAGGCGCTCGTCACGCGTTGGCCGGAGAGATTGTAAGTTGCGTCGGTGGGATAGCTGCGGCTCTTGGTGATGGTGGTCCCGATTCCTGCGGGGATGGTGTTTCCGTTGGCGTCCTTCAACGTGATGTCGTAGAGGAAGTTTCCATTGACGGCCGACAGGACCACATCTCCGTCGTTCAGGACTGTGCCGCTGCTTTCCTGAACCACTGACGGATCAGCCGGGGCCGCAAACCCTTTCTGGATGTTGAGATTGGCCAGGACGTTGATGTAGCGTGCAATGGTGGACGTTGTCGACTTGCTATGGATGATCACCTGCTGTCCCTTCTTGCAGTCGGGGATGACGATGGCGAGTCCGTTGACGTTGAGTCGGAGTGCACGATTGCCGTCATCTACGCAGATCATCATCTTCTCAGCCCCCAAGGGTCGGCATGCTCCGTTGTAATAAAGTCCGAAGAGCAGTCCCTTGGTGAATGCTAACTCGGTGCCGCCAGCGGCCAATGGGGCGCAATAGTTTCTGATGTCGGCGGGATCCACCTGTGTGGTGCCACTCGTAGAGCCGATGGGCTGCTGATTGACGAAGTAGTTGCTTCCGCCATCAACTTTTGAAGTCCAGTTGGCATCGTTCTGCATCAGCTGTTCGTCAGCGGGAGATGCTATGGCAAAGTCCCACGTCTTGCCTTGGACGGCCGGCATCTCTCCGATCAGCGTCTGGATCCATTGCGGCACATATCCCAAGCGTTTCTCCAACTGGGCCACATAGAGTGACCGTGGATTGACGGTCTGCCCTTGCGCCTCGTTGCGTTTGTTCTGGTCGGCGGAGAATATCACGTTCGTCCCGTGAAAACCTACGAGCGTTGGCGGCAGTGTGCGATACCACTTCGAGGAGATTGATGACCACCATTCAAATGGGAATTCTGCCGGATTTGTCACGGTGCACTCGAAGTTCCACATCGTGAGGTCATCCAAGTGATTGGGCAACTGAGACTGGTCGCCTCCCATCCGAAGCTGCATGAAGCCGCCCGTACAGCAATCGAAGAGCGTGGCACGCGGCTGTGTGGCATGGCTCTCGAAGCAGGCATCAGCGCCCCATCTGCAGTTCCAGATGACATTGCCTATACTCGGTTTTGATATGCCGCAGGCATGATACTGGCCCAATCCTTCCTTCCATGTGGTGTATAGCTTGTCGCTCGTCGCATAGCCGTCACTGTGGTCATAGACGTTGGCGATGAAGCCTCGTGACGTGCTGGCCATACGCACGGCAGAGTGGCCGCGGTTGCCCATGATCTCCACGTCGTAGCAGCTTACATTGGCGCAGTCTTGGAAAGTGGCACATTCGCTCACGCTCTCGAAGTTGACCCGCCGCATCCATGAGTTGGCCAGGCGAACGAATTCAATGGGTTTGTAGCCGCCGTCATCGTTCCAGGTGCCATGATGTTTGAAGTGATCCGTCGACATACCTTTGAAAGTCAGGTCCTCGACTCCAACACCCTCGTAGTGTTTGTATTCGATCAGCTTCCAGCCATAAGTCGGATTTACGGCGTGCATAATCGGTTCCTCGAAAGTGACGATATCCCCACTGATTGACTTAATCTGATGATAGTCCTTCACCGTCACACCATTGTCGATCAGATCGGTCATGGTCGCATCGGGATTCCTGCCCAAGAGTTCTTCCTTGATGACAGCATCCGAGTTGTTCGGTGCCATATACAGGCATACCCATTGGCCCACGCTCAGAGCACTCGTGCTGCTGACCTTTACGGAAAAGGTTTTCTTGGCAGCTGCTCCCGTTACGTCTGCGTAGTCTGCAGGGCTGCTGGTGCCGTTGTTGCGCATGGAGATCATGACAGGAGAGCTGTAGAGTACGTTCGGATCACGCGGCAACATGGGAGCCGTCATGCTGAGAATCGTTTTTTCTCGGCCTGCTCCTTTGAGGATGACATTGCCCATGATGAGCGTGATGGGGGTTGACTTCTTGCTCCCGGTGTTGGAGTCGATGACATCGTCGGATTCACTATGGAGGATAAATTCACCCTCCGGGAAGTAGATGACAGCATTGACAGAAGGTTTCTTCCCCAAGAGGTTGATGATCTGTTCCAAAGCCGGACGATCGGAGATGCCGTCGTTTGCAACGGCTCCATATTGGGTTACGTCGTAGACCGTGTATCCCGGGAATCCCTCGCCCGGCAAGGTCAGTCCGTGATCGTAGCCCGCATAGGAGAAGTCGAGCAGCACGTTGGAGTCTGCTCCGGAAACGAACTCGTTCCACGCTGTGGTGAATGAGGTCTGCGCCGAGACCTGGAGCATGGCGCAGAGGGCTAATGCGGTTAAGAGTCTTTTTACATATTTCATATAGGTCAGTACTTCAAGGTGCTCGTTAATATTCCTTGCTTGTACCATGGATCGTCTATATCCTTCAGCATCTTGCCCATCTTGCGGCACAGACGCTGATAGTCCTCAGGCCGCTCCTGTGGTGAAAGGTTGCGCATCTGATAAGGATCGGCCCAATCATCAAAGAAGAGTGTACGGACGATCTGGTGTTTCTTGTGCCGGATTCCGGGATGGACAACCGGGGGCTGTCCCTGTATTTCTTAAATGTAGACCAATTTATCGCGCCGGTTTTCTGTTATGAGGATATTCCCAACACATTCGTAACGCCCACCGGC